>NZ_JABAFB010000018.1:0-37503 GCF_012843405.1 Rhodococcus sp. BL-253-APC-6A1W | reverse complement strand
GACCGACCACCTGCAGCGGCTCGACCGCTGACCCAAATCGGCAATCAGGGGTTGATCCGACCCTGAGGGCCGGATAACCGAACGGCTCAACCGCGAGATCCGCCGCCGCACCGATGTCGTCGGGATCTTCCCCAACCGGGACGCCATCGTGCGCCTGATCGGCGCCGTGCTGGCCGAGCAGACCGACGAATGGGCCGAAGGCCGCCGCTACCTCGGCCTGGAAGTCCTGGGCCGCTGCCGACTCACCCTGACCACCGACACCGACCCGAGCCAGACGACGGAGGTGAGCACCGATGACCTGATGCAACTACCCGCCTGACCACCAACGAAGGATCACAAAACAGTTACACCACTACCAGGGGCTTGACCGGCGGCCGGGGCGAGGGATATCGGTAGCGCTGCAGCGAGACCGAGACCGAGGACGAGGTAGCGGGGCGAGCGGGCCGGTGTCGAGCGCGTCATCTGGTGCCTCCTGGCAGTGCATCGGGGGTGAACGTCGGTAGCGCTGTGTACAGGCCCGCCAACGAGCGGGTGGCGGCCATGACCGTGCGGTCGGGGCGGACGATCGCGGCGGTGGCGTGCCCACGGTCGAGCCAGTGGCCGAGGGCCGATCCGGGCGGCGCGTGCACGACACATGCTCCGCGGCGCTCGATCTCGAAGCGTTGGTCGTCGGTGGGGTCGACGGATGTCACGACCAGGAATCGATCGGGCGCGATGTCGTCCACGCTCAGCCCGTCGGCGAGAACCGGGTTAGGGCACAGGGTCCCGGAAAGCCCCCGGCGCAGTGCGCGGCGGTGGACGAAGGGTGAGCTCCGCAGGGCCGGGGTGACACCTGTGGTGATCTTCGCGCCGATCGAGGGGACCTTCACCGCCAGGGGGACGAGTTGCCGCCGCGCCATATGGCCGAGTTCGCCGCCGGCGGTCATGGCCCATCCGAGTGCCAGGGCGAGTCGGACCATGAATGCAGCGTGGGGCTTTCGCTCGAGCTGGTAGCTGTCCAGGCTCGATTCAGGCAGGGTGCCATCGAGAACGCCGGCCAGTTTCCAGGCCAGATTCGCGCCGTCCCGGATTCCGGCGCCCATTCCCTGGCCGATGAACGGTGGCGTCAAGTGGGCGGCATCGCCGAGGAGAAACACCCGCCGGTCTCGCCACCGGTCGGCGATCTGGGCGCGGAACGTGTAGTCGGCGACACGGATGAGCTCGAGATCCCCTGTGTCGACGTTCTCGATCCACGGCGACAGCAGCGAGTGCAGGCTCTCGAGCGTGGGGAAACTGCCGGCGGTCTCGCCGTCGTGCAGTCGGAACTCCCAGCGGTGGCGGCTGTCACCGATCCTCATGTACGTCGCGGCCCGAACCGGATCGCAGACCTGGTGCACTCCTTCCCAGTGCCCGAGTTCCCTGTCGGTGGCGATGTCGACCACGAGCCACCGTTGCTCGAATCCCAGGTCCTGCATCTGTGAGCCGATGGCGGACCGGATGATGCTGTTCGCGCCGTCGCACCCCAGGACGTAGTCGGCATGGACGAATCCTCGCGTGCCGGAGACGCGGTCGATGTAGTCGACCCGGGCGCCGCCGCGGGTGTGCGCGACGCCCGTCACCTGCCTGCCGCCTGCGATCGTGACGGACTCGTGCCGTGCCAGGCCCGTACGGAGTATGTGCTCGAATTCCGGTTGGTCGAACAAGTTGGCCTGGGGGAACCCGTGCGGACTGTTCGCGGCTTCGCGCCGGAACTCCCGCAGCGTCGTCAGGTCGCGGTTGACCAGGCGCAGGCCCGACGCCGGGCGCGCGATTCCGGCGAACTCGTCAGCCAGACCGAGGCGGGCGATGATCCGGTACACCTCGTCGTCGAGGTGGACCGCGCGTGGCAGCGGGTAGATGCCGTCCCACCGGTCGAGGATCAGGGTGTCGATCCCGTAGCGGGCCAGCAGGGTTCCCACGGTCATGCCTGTCGGGCCGGCTCCCACGACGACGACCGGGTAGTGCGTCCGGGTCATGCGATCACCGGCATCGCGCTGCGGTGGCCATCAGGAATACCGCACTTTCGTGCGCTGGATCCCGAGGTCGAGCGTCCCGTCCCCGGTGGCGGCCGACAACTCGAGAAGGTCGCCGTCGTTCAAGTACTTCGGATTCCTGGCCTGGGCTCTGAAGAAGCTCTTCCACTTCAGCGCGGGCGGCAGCAGAGAGCCGATCATCTCGATGGGCTTGGGCGGGGCGGTCAGTGCGGTACCGCCGGGGGTGCCGGTCAAGACCAGGTCGCCGGCGTCGAGTCGCTGGAACGTCGACAAGGCCTGCAGTGCCTTCGCGGGACGGTAGATCATGTCCGACCCGATCGTCATGTCCTGGCGGACCTCGCCGTTGACCCGCAGGACCAGGCGAAGGTCGGTGAAACGTGCGAAGTCTCCCTCGTCGAGCAGGACGAGCTCAGGGCCCACGGGGGTGAATGTGGGATAGGACTTGGCCTCGTAGAACTGGGTTTTCGGCAGTTGTACGTCACGCGCGGAGACATCGTTGACGATGACCAGCCCGGCGACGACGTCGGCGACGTTCTCGTCAGTGATGACCGTGCCGACCGGCACCGTCTCGCCGAGGACGAGTCCGATCTCGATCTCGTAGTCGAGAAGTCTGACGTGTGCGGGTTTGACCACGTCGTCGAACGGCCCGTTGATGGACCCGGAGGCCTTCCGGAAGAACGTGAGTGGGATGGTCTCGGGGTTCAGTCCCGAGTCCTTCACATGGGATGCGAAGTTCGTCATCTGCGCAACCACCCGGCAGGGAGCGGTCACGGGGGCGACCAGGTCGAGACTCTCGACCGGAACGACCTCACCGGTGCTGGCCGCGGCGTCGATCGCGGCACGGTCACGGACGAGTTCGGCAGTGGTGGTGGCCGCGGTGTCCACTCTGGCGGCACCGGAGGGGGTCTTGACCCACCAGTTGTCGGCGGTGCGGAGGACGGAGATGCTCATGTGGTCGGGACTTTCAGTAGGCCGCGAAGGCGGTGGGCGTCGAATTCGTTGTCGGTGCGGAGCGCGTGGATCATCGCGCGGAGCTCGTGGAGCGAATCCCGACCGGGAGCGACGCCGAGGAAATCCCTCGTCGCCGGCGGGCCCCACTGGACGAGCCCTGACGCGCTCATCGGGGCCCAGCCCGGTTCGAGTGTGCTGTCGAACAGGTCACCGTCACTGAAATGTTCGACGAGGAAGCCGTCGGGGTCGCGCCAGTAGTCGAAGATCTGGCTGCCCTGGATGTGTCGGCCGATCCCCCAGGATCGGCGGTATCCGAGATCGAGGAGGTGCTCACCACCTGCGGCCAAGGCGTCGAGGTCGCTGACCTGGTACGCGGAATGCACGTATCGATCGGAGGGGCCGAGCACCAGGGCGAGAGTGTGGTGGTCGGTCGGTTCTGCGCCGCGGTCGCAGCGCATGAAGCTCATGACGGGGCCGCGATCACGCTGGCCGGGGTAGTACAGAAAGTCGCTGACGATCAGTCCCAGATGCCGGAGGTACCAGTTCAGCGTCTCGAGGTACTTGGTGCTCTGCAGAACCAGATGACCGAGGCGTTGGACCCGGGCTGGCCCCCGGGGTGGTCGCTGTGTGCGGTTGACGCGCTCGACGGTGTGCCCGAAGTTGAACGAGTGTGGTTGTTGGCCTTCCAGTTCCGGCAGCGTGTGCATATCCGCGACGACTCGCACTGATGTGCCGCTCGGGTCGGTGAGATCAACCCCGACGCCGCCCACGACGTCCGGCAGCGGCCGGATCGCGCGTCCCGTCGCCTCCGCCAGGCGGAGTACGTCCGCGGTATCGGCAGCGAGAAGCGCGGCACCGACAAAGGCCGACCGCGTCCCTTTTCTGATGATCACACACGGCGCCCCGCCATCGGTGCCGCGCAGGTACAGCTCGTCTTCTGTGCGGACAGCGGTCGAGAAACCGAATGCCGCGGAGAACGCCTCGGCGGCGACGAGATCGGGCTTCTCGAATTCCAGCCAGGCGAGATCGCGGACCTTGATGACCGGATTTGTCGCACGTCCAGGGTGTTCGCCTCGGAGACCGCCCTGCTCGCTGTGCAATCCGGCATGCGTGCCGGCGCCTTCACTCATCTGTGCTACTCCTCACGTTCTGACGTTATCGTCACTTGCGAACGGTTCGTCAGTCAAGTGTTTTGACGAAATCGTCAGAACTGAGTGGCGAGTGCTACGTTGAGGAGGTTGCGTGACGGAGGACGGAGACGTGTGGTGACCAGCAGCGACGGAGACAAAGCGAGTCGTCTCGAACTGCGCAAGGCGCGTACACGCGCGGCGCTGATCCGTGCGGCCCAGTCACTGATCGCCCAAGGCAAGCTGAACGTCCCCGTCCTCGAGATCACCCAGGCTGCGGACGTGGGGATGGGGTCCTTCTACAACCATTTCGACAGCAAGGAACAACTGTTCCGAGCAGCGGTCGACGACGCGTTGGAAGCCCATGGCAACCTGCTCGATGAGCTCACCGGGGCCATTGAAGATCCTGCCGAGGTCTTCGCGTTCTCGTTCCGGGTCACGGGCAGATTGCACCGGATCGAGCCCGAACTCTGCCGTGTCCTACTCGCCCACAGATCATCGCTGGTCATGGCGGACCGTGGACTGGCGCCGCGTGCGCTGCGGGACATCGAAGCGGCCGCCGCCTCAGGACGTTTCACCATCCGTGACCCGCAGGTCGCCCTCGCGCTCGCCGCCGGAGCGACGATCGGTCTCGGCCAGCTACTGCACGATCAACCCGAACGTGACGACGCGGAGGCGACCGACGGGATGGCCGAGGACGTCCTCCGCGCGTTCGGCGTTCCGGCGGAGGAAGCCCATCGCCTCTGCCGGCTGCCCCTGCCCGAAATATCCAGTGTTCGATCCGTGGGGCCGGCAGCCTGAGCCGCCTCGGCTCCACCGGCGACGGCCGCGGGCCATGCGCCCAGATGTCGGACGACGACCGGATACCGTGGTGAAAGCGGGTCCGGGACGCCGAGGACGCTGCCGGACCCCAGGAGTCCTTGCTGCGTTCATCGGCCCACAAGAAGCGACTCAGGCAGCGTCCGGGAAGCCGGCGGGCCCGGTGAACACCCGCCATGCCGGCCGAAAAGCCCCACTCGTCAGGTGCGCCGCTTCCCGCCCTGTGTCGACGAGCGCATCTGGCCGGCAGGCATCGTCGTCGTCGTCCGCGGTGAACTCGAGCAGGTCCATAGCCAGGTCCAGGATGGCCCACACGTGTTCCCCGAAAGCCATCGACATCACGCGGTCCGAGATGTCATCGACAACGTGTCCGGCACGGAAGGTCATCGCCGCGTCGGCGAGTAGCTGAAGAGACACCATCTCCACCGGGGCGTCGGGGCGGAAGTCCGGAATGACACCGTTCCCGACCCCGAAGTCGACCACCTGAGGAGCATCTCCGGGCCACGGCATCAGATCGCGCTGCAAGAAGAACGTCAGCAGAGCGTGCGACTGCACTTCTGGGTCAACATCGGGGTCGTCACCCGCAATGGTTTCTCCGGAAGCTCCGGCCGTGACCCAGGCGTGCCCCAGCTGTTGCCGCGACTGCTCGAGCAGGATCCATGCGATGCCGAGGTCTCCGTGCACGTTGACCTGCCGGATAGCCAGGCCTACCAGTCCTGCCACCTGCGCCACCTGGCCAGCGATCCGCCCGCGCCTCCGGGCCGCTTCTGCCCACACAGCCTGGTCACGAGGACCACCTTCGGCCGACCCACTGGAGCGGCAGGCGCGCGATCGCCGTCCGAGCTCCCCGCTGAGCCATTCCAGCAGTGCGACTCGAGCTTGTCAGCCACGTTATCCGCGTCACAGGTGATGTCAAAGTTGGTGGTCATTTCAGGCCGCCTTTCTGGGGCCAATCAGAGTCACCCTCGGGCCCCGAGTAGCATCATCTGCTTTTATCCACGTCCCGTTAGCGCATTCCCCCGGAGGCACATTCGTGCCGATCCTGACATTGCCCGAACTGTGCTTATTGAATAGCTTCACTTTCTGCCCCACCTACATCTCCATACCCGTGACATGCGCCGTTGTCGCCGGCCACAGGAAGGTAGCACGGCCGCAGCCACTCAGGGAAGGGGCGAGCAATAGTTATTCTGAATTCGTTTACTAGATCAAATTATCGAGCACATTTAATCTCTGAGAATTGACATTACCGCCGGATCTCTCACCGAGGAGATTGGACCGAAGAGATGATCCTTTCCAGTTATAGCGGCAAAGAATACTTGGAGATCATGTTCTCTTTCCAGAACGAATGGTCCGGCCCCCAGGACAAGCAATCCGCTATGCCCCGTAGCGAGATGCCCGGCGGCGCAGTTCTGTCGTCGGGATCTTCCCCAACCGGGACGCCATCGTGCGCCTGATCGGCGCCGTGCTGGCCGAGCAGAGCGACGAATGGGCTTCAAGGCCGCCGATACCTCGGCCTGGAAGTCCTGGGCCGCTGCCGACTCACCCTGACCACCGACACCGACCCGAGCCAGGCGACGGAGGTGAGCACCGATGACCTGATGCAACTACCCGCCTGACCACCAACGAAGGATCACAAAACAGTTACACCACTACCAGGGGCTTGACCCGGCATAGCTTCCACCTAACGGAAGCTTCCGCCGAAAGCCTTTCCTTCACCGTCGTGCGCGTGGTCCCCTCGACGGTGAGAACAACGCACCCGTCTGCACCAGAGAAGGACATCTCATGCGTGATGCCGTGATCGTCGACGCCGTCCGTACACCCATAGGCCGTCGCGGGGGTGCGCTGTCCGAGATCCACCCCGTCGATCTGTCGGCCCACGTGCTCACCGCCCTGACCGACCGCACCGGCCTCGACCCTGCGACCGTCGACGACGTGGTGTGGGGCTGCGTGAGCCAGGTCGGTGAACAGGCCGGGATCGTCGCCCGTACCGCGGTCTTTGCGGCGGGCTGGCCCGTGTCCGTTCCCGCGACCACCGTCAACCGTGCGTGTGGGTCGAGCCAGCAGGCGGTCGCATTCGCCGCGGCAACCGTGATCTCGGGCCAGAACGACGTGGTGATCGCCGGTGGGGTCGAGACCATGAGCCGCGTCCCCATGGGTAGCGCCGCCAAGAACGGTGAGCATTTCCCGCCGAACGTGCTCGAGCGGTTCGGAGTCGAGGGCTTCAGCCAGGGAATCGGCGCCGAGATGGTCGCCGAGAAATGGGGACTCTCCCGCACCCGGCTCGACGAGTACTCGCTGCGCTCGCACGAACTGTCCGCAGCTGCCACCGACTCGGGGGCCTTCGAAAAGCAGCTCGCACCCGTCGCGGGCCTGACCTCGGACGAAGGTATCCGGCGCGGCGGCACCGTCGAATCGCTGGCGAAGCTGAAGACAGTGTTCAAGGAGAACGGCGTGATCCACGCCGGAAACTCCTCGCAGATCTCCGACGGTGCAGGCGCACTGCTGGTCACCACCAGCGAGTACGCCGCGGCACACGGCTGGACACCGATCGCGCGGATCCACACCACCGTCGTCGCTGCCGACGACCCGGTCGTCATGCTCACCGGCCCCATCCCCGCCACGGCGAAAGTGCTGAAACGTTCCGGCCTGTCGATCGACGAGATCGGTGCATTCGAGATCAACGAGGCGTTCGCCCCCGTACCCCTCGCATGGCTCGCCGAGACCGGCGCGGACAGTACCCGCGTCAATGCGCTCGGCGGCGCGATCGGTGTCGGCCACCCGCTGGGCGGGTCCGGTGCGATTCTCATGACCCGCCTCGTGCACCACATGCGCGACAACAACATCCGCTACGGTCTGCAGTCGATGTGTGAGGCCGGCGGAATGGCGAACGCCACCGTCCTCGAACTGCTGTAGATCTCGAACTGCGCTGACCTCGAACTGCTCTCCGACCGCGAAACTGCACAGTCAAAGCACTCGCACTCCACGCAAGGATTGATACGACCATGGAACTCAAGGATCTTTCCGTCGCCGTGACCGGCGGTGCTTCGGGTCTCGGTCTTGCCACCGCCCGTCGTGTGCTCGCGGCCGGCGGTACCGTCACCCTCATCGACCTGCCGTCGTCGAACGGCGCGGACATCGCCACCGAACTCGGTGACGGCGCGATCTTCGCGCCCGCCGACATCACCGACGAGGAGCAGTTCGCAGCCGCACTGGACGTCGCACACGAACGCGGTGGCCTCCGGGGCCTCGTGCACTGCGCCGGTGCCGGTCGCAAGATGCGCATCCTCGACAAGAACGGCAAGGCCGGGTCGCTCGAGGATTTCGAGTTCGTGATCCGGCTCAACCTGACCGGTTCCTTCAACGCACTGCGACTCGGCGCCGAGCGCATGGCCGAACTCGAACCGATCGACGGAGAGCGTGGCGCGATCGTGATGACGGCGTCGGCTGCCGCGTTCGAAGGACAGATCGGGCAGATCAACTACTCTGCGTCCAAAGCCGGCATCGTCGGAATGACGATCGTCGCGGCCCGCGACCTCGCGAGCAAGGGTATCCGCGTCAACACCATCGCACCCGGCATCATGGATACCCCGTTGCTGGCGCGACTGCGCGAGGACGTGCGCAAGTCGCTGGAAGCGACCGTGCCGAATCCCTCGCGGCTGGGCGACCCCGACGAATTCGGCCGTCTCGCAGTCAATATCCTCGAGAACGGTTACCTCAACGGCGAGACGATCCGTCTCGACGGAGCCATCCGCATGGCACCGCGCTGATCGGGGCGCGGCAATGAATCCCAGCAGTTCGACGTGGACGTCGACGAGCCTGTCGTATCCGCAGACGTCGATGGCGGTGTGGGCGTCGAGCATGGCGGCCGCGTACGGCGACCGGCCCGCGATCGTCGACGGTGAGCGCGTGTACAGCTACCGCGAACTCGACGAGCAGTCGGCGCAATTCGCTCGTGCGCTTGGCTCCACGGGTGTGGAACCTGGTGACGTCGTGCTCCTCCACCTCGGGAACTGCGCTGAATTCCACGTCGCGTACTACGGGGCGCTCCGTGTGGGTGCGGCTGTGGCGCCGGTGAATCCGTTGCTGCCCGAGCCTGAATTGCGCCGACGGATCGAGGAGACCGGTGCTGTCGCGGCCGTCACCGGGCAACAACAATTCGACACGCTCCTGCGCGCTCAGGCCGATACGACGGTCGGTCTGATCGCGGTCGTCTCGGACGAGGCGGTGCGCGGCGGCAACCCCGCGACGATGCGCTTCAGCGATGTGATCGCCGGGCAGCGCACGTCGTTCATCCCCGCGACCGTATCCCCCGACGACGTTGCACACATCGCGTATACCGGTGGCACAACGGGCATTTCGAAAGGCGTGCGCGTTCTACATCGCAACGTCCTGGCCAACGTCACGCAGATGTGCGGGTGGTGTGCCGGCACTCAGCTGGTAGCCGGGCCGGACGGTCTCGTGACCCTCGAGCCCATCGAAGGCCTCGATATCGCGGGTGTGGTCCCGGGCACCGGATCCACAATTGTGGTGTCACCGCTGTTCCACGCGCACGCACTGATCAACACGTCGTTCCTGCTCATGTGCGGTGTGACCCAGGTGTTGTCGGGCAGGTTCGACCCTGCCCGCGCGCTGAAGGAGATCGAGCAGCACCGCGTCTCGTACATCACCGGTACGCCGGCGATGTGGCACGCGCTGGCGATCCACCCGGACGTGGCGTCGCGAGACCTCTCGTCGGTACGTGCGGTGTCGTGCGGAGCTGCCCCGGTCGACCCCGGGACGCTCGATAATCTCCGGCGCGCATTCCCCGGCGCCCGTGTGGCCGAGGAATACGGGCTCACCGAAGCCACCTGCGTCGTCACGGCAGTGCCGCTCGTCGCCGATGTCGAGTACCGGCTCGGTAGTGTCGGCCTCCCTGTGTTCGACACCGAGATCGAGATCCGCGCGCAGGGCGATCCGTCGCTCGTTCTCGGAGACGGCGAGCACGGCGAACTGTGGGTGCGCGGCCCCCAGGTCACCGACGGCTACCTGGGGCATCCTGAGATCACCGCACAGCAGTACGTCGACGGGTGGCTCGCCACCGGCGACATCGCTCACCGGGATGCCGACGGGTTCGTCTATATCGCCGATCGTGGGCGGGCAAGATCCTGAAGACGGATCTACGCGAGCGGGTCCGGAAGCGCACGATCAACCGCGCTGCGCCGCCTTCACCAGCCCGCCACCGATGATCAGACGCTGAATCTCGCTGGTGCCCTCGTACAGTCGCAGCAGACGCACGTCGCGGTAGATCCGCTCGACCGGCACCTCCCGCATGTAGCCGGTGCCCCCGTGGATCTGGACAGCCAGATCCGCAACCTTGCCCACCATCTCGGTGCAGAACAGCTTGGCCACCGACGGTGCGATGCGCCGGTCGGTCTCTTCGACCCATGCTCGTGCCGCATCGCGCACCAGTGCGCGACCGGCCATTACGCCCGTCTGCTGGTCGGCGATCATCGCCTGCACGAGCTGGAAGTTCCCGATGGGCGCACCGCCCTGGGTGGCGGTCGCCGCGTAGGCCACCGACTCGTCGAGTGCCCGCTGCGCCTGCCCGACCGACAGGGCGGCGATATGCACGCGGCCCCGGGCGAGCGACACCATCGCCGCCTTGTATCCCACGTCCTCGCTGCCCCCGACCAGCGCGGAGGCGGGAACCCGCACGGCGTCGAAGTGCACGTCGGCAGTCCAGGCGCCCTCCTGGCCCATCTTCGAGTCCTTGCCCGCCACCTGCACACCGTCGGTGCCGGACGGGACGAGGAACACCGCGATGCCGGGGCCGTTGTCGTCGGCGGGCCGGGTACGGGCGAAGACGACGAACAGGTCTGCCAGCGGCGCGTTGGTGATGAACCGTTTCTCGCCGGTGATCACCCAGTCGTCCCCGTCGCGCACGGCCTGGGTGCGCAGTCCGGACGGATTCGATCCGGCGCCGGGTTCGGTGAGAGCGAAGGACGCGACGACCTCCCCTGAGGCGATGCCTTCGAGCCACTGCCGCTTCTGCTCGTCGGTGCCGAAGTTGACCAGCACCTGACCGGCGATTCCGTTGTTGGTGCCGAACATCGAGCGCAACGCCAGGGTGGTGTACCCGAACTCCATCGCCAGTTCGACGTCCTGCATCAAATTCAGGCCGAGCCCGCCCCACTGCTGGGGAATGGCGTACCCGAACAGACCCATCTCCTCGGCGGCCCGGCGGATGTCGTCGGGGATTGCGTCGGTCTCGGCGATCTCCTGTTCTCGCGGCACGACCACGGTGCGCACGAACGCCCGGGTCTGGGCGAGGATCTCGCGGAAGTCGTCGTCGTCGACCTCGGCGGCCGGTGTCGAGAGTGTCATGTCCTCAACTCTCCGCGTCGGCCGCACAGGTTGTCCAATACGAATAGCGCCCTTCCCGTATAGGCAGTGTCGATGGATGAGTAGGGGTGTGACCCCATATCCCGCCGTTATATTCGACGCATCCACACGTCTGCGGGCACTTCTCGACCCGCCGAAAGGAAACCTGATGTCTTTGCTGGAGAACCGCACTGCTGTCGTTACCGGCGGTGCCCAGGGAATCGGTTTTGCCATCGCGCGCGAATTCGTCGACGCGGGTGCTCGCGTGGTGATCGGTGACCTGGACCTCGATGCTGCCACCGCGGCGGCCGAGAAACTCGGCGGACGCGAGGTCGCCCGCGCGGTGCGCAGCAACGTCGTCGAAGCAGATGACTGGGACACACTGCTGGCAGAGGCTGTCGACGGATTCGGCTCGCTCGACGTGGTGGTCAACAATGCCGGCATCACCCGCGACGCCACCATGCGCACGATGACGGAAGACGACTTCGACCTCGTGATCGACGTGCACCTCAAGGGCACGTGGCACGGCACCCGCAAGGCCTCGGCGATCATGCGGGAGGCCAAGCGCGGCGCGATCGTCAACATCTCGTCGTTGTCGGGCAAGGTGGGCATGGTCGGTCAGACGAACTACTCGGCGGCGAAGGCGGGCATCGTCGGTCTGACGAAAGCGGCTGCCAAGGAGATGGCGCATCACGGCGTGCGCATCAATGCAATCCAGCCCGGTCTGATCCGCTCCGCGATGACCGAGGCCATGCCGCAGAAGGCATGGGATCGGAAGATGAGTGAAATTCCGATGGGACGGCCGGGCGAGGTTGCCGAAGTTGCTTCCGTCGCACTGTTTCTCGCATCGGATATGTCGTCGTACATGACCGGCACCGTTCTCGAGGTCACCGGCGGCCGCTTCATGTGACGCTCGGCCGTCACCTCGTCACTCCTTCCGAAAGGCCGTCATGCGCGAAGTTGTCATCTGTGAACCTGTCCGGACCCCCATCGGTCGCTACGGCGGCATGTTCAAGTCCCTCACCGCCGTCGATCTCGGCGTCGCGGCACTGAAGGGTCTGCTCGACCGCACGGGCATCGCTCCCGCCGAGATCGGGGACGTCATCCTCGGTCACTGCAACGGCAACAGTGAGGCTCCCGCGATCGGCCGGGTCGTCGCGCTCGACGCGGGCCTGCCCGTCACCGTCCCGGGCATGCACATCGATCGCCGTTGCGGATCGGGTCTTCAGGCCGTGATCCAGGCGGCGTTGCAGGTGGGCAACGGAGACAACGACCTTGTCGTCGCCGGCGGCACCGAGTCGATGAGCAATGCCGCGTTCTACTCCACCGATATCCGTTGGGGCGGCGCCCGCACGGGCGTGCAGATGCACGACGGTCTGGTGCGTGCCCGGTCCACCGCCGGTGGCCGCTTCTACCCGGTGGTCGGCGGCATGATCGAAACGGCCGAGAACCTGCGTGCCGAATATTCGATCTCCCGCGCGGAGCAGGACGAACTTGCCCTCAACTCGCACGTACGGGCGGTGGCAGCGCAGAACAACGGCATCCTCGCGGAGGAAATCGTGCCGGTCACGGTGAGTACCCGTAAAGGTGAGCAGGTCATCGACACCGACGAGCATCCTCGCGCCGACATCAGCCTCGAGTCGCTCGCCGCGCTCCGTCCCGTCATGGGCACGCAGGACCCCGATGCCACCGTGACCGCCGGCAACGCCAGCGGTCAGAACGACGCCGCGTCGATGGCACTGGTCACCACCCCGCAGAAGGCCGCCGAGTTGGGTCTGACACCGCTGGTGCGCATCGTGTCGTGGGGCGTGGCAGGGGTCGCGCCCAAGGTCATGGGCATCGGTCCGGTGCCGGCGACCGAGATCGCTCTCGCCAAGGCCGGAATCGCGCTCGCCGATATCGATGTCATCGAATTGAACGAGGCGTTCGCCGCTCAAGCGCTGGCCGTGGCCCGCGAGTGGAGGTTCGGTGCCGCGGACTTCGAACGCACCAACGTCCACGGTTCCGGCATCTCACTCGGTCACCCCGTAGGTGCGACCGGCGGCCGGATGCTCGCGACACTCGCCCGCGAGTTGCAGCGCCGCGAGGGCCGCTACGGCCTCGAGACCATGTGCATCGGTGGCGGACAGGGTCTCGCGGCGATCTTCGAACGCGTGTCCTGACCGCTGCTCAGGGCTGGGTCGTCGTGGACCGGACCAGGTCCACGAACGCCCGCCCGGCTTTCGACAGGGATTCGGGTGCGAAGGCGAGACCGAACGGCCGGGTGAACGTGGGTTCGCACGCCCGCACGACGGCGACGTCCTGGGCTGCCTCGGCCAGAGAACGTTCGACGAACGAACCGCCGAGCCCGGCGAGCACCATCGGCAGCCGCGCTTCGCGGTGGGCGGTCAGCACCGCGATCGGGCGTCGCACCCCTGCCCGGCGCATCGCGTAGTCGATCTCGTCGCTCATCGACCCACCGCCGCGCGGAACGAACACCATGGGGATGTCGGGCAACGCGGTCAGGGCCACGGGGCCCGGCGGCAGATCCGTGCCCGGTGGGTATGCGAGCCAGTACTCCTGCTCGCCGAGTTCGATCACCTCGAGTCCCACCCCGTCTTCGAGTGGGAGATGGGCGAGCACGAATTCGCAATGTCCGTCGCGGATCACGCCGGAGGCGAGTTCTTCGGACTTGAGGTCGGAGAACCGCACCGTGGACTTGGGGTGGGCGCGCCGGAACCGGGCGACCAGGTCGACGATCGGCCCGCCGGCAAGTGCCGGGAACACCATCAGGTCGAGGCTGCCCGTGACCTCGTCGGTCGGCGCGGAGAGCAACTCTTCCACCGCATCGACATCGCGCAGAATCTGACGGCTGGGACCGATGAGGCTCTTCCCCGCTGCGGTGAGGACCATCCCGCGACCGATGCGGTGGAACAGGTTGACGCCGAGTTCGCGTTCGAGGCTCCGGAGCGCTTGGGACACGGTGGGCTGCGCGACACCCAGCGCGGCGGCGGCACCGTTGATGCCGTCGTTTTCGACGACGGCGAGGAAGTACTCGACCTGACGAAACTCCATGCTCAGGCTCCCGGGGTCTCGGCGGTGGCAGTCGCAAGGAACGCTGCGGCCGCCGGGGACGGTTCCCCGGGGCGCAGCACCAGGCCGACGGGCCGCATGAACGGCGGGTCCAGCGACCGGATCACCGCACTGGGCATTCGCTGCTGGGCCACCTGCCGGGAGACCACCGTCGCTCCGGTGCCGCGTATGACGAACTCCCAGATGGCCGCCGGATGGGCACAGTCGACGACGACGTTCTGCTCACCGAGCAACTCACCCGCGCGCGCAGCACTCGCGCGCGACCCCAGGTCGAGGACGAGCGGAATCTCCCGGACTCGTGCACGAGTCACCGGGTCGGGGACACCGGTGGCGAGGTCGGGGTGCATCGCGAGCACCATTTCCTGTTCGAGGAGCGGGATCGTGATCATGCCCGCGTGCTCGACGGACATGTCGGTGACGCCGATCTCCGCCTCCCCGCGTCGCAGTGCCGCATGGATGCCCGCCGGTCCGTCCGCGTCGGAGATGTTGACGGTGATGCCGGGATAGCGGGCGCGGAACCGCTGGACGAGCGCCACGGCGGGGTGGACGGAGAACGCGGAGAACGTCACGATCTCCACCCGTCCCGCCTCGAGGTCACGGACCGCCGCGACCTTCCGCTTGGCACGGTCGACATCGGCGAGGATGCGGCGTGCCGCAACCTCGAGCGCCCTGCCGTCGTCCGTGAGCGTGAGCCGGCGACCGGTGCGGTCGAAGAGTGTTGTCCCCAGGCGACGTTCCAGGGTGCGGATGGCCTGGGAGAGCGAGGGTTGCGAAATGTAGAGCGACTGAGCAGCTTTCGTGATCCCACCGTGGTCGACGACGGCCACGAAATAGGTCACGAGATGCAGGTCCACGCCGTCATCGTAGGCGACTGCGGAAACCCGGCCGCTGCGCGTGCCTCGGCGTTCAGTTCGGCGGGGTCATCACCGGGGAGGCGGTGTCGGGTGTGCTCAGCGTGGCGCGGAGCGTGCGTTTGAGGATCTTGCCGCTCGCGTTGCGCGGCAGTTCGTCCACGAGGTGGATGCGCTGCGGTTTCTTGTACGACGCGAGACGCCCGGCGGTGAAGGCGACGAGTTCCTGCTCGGAGGGGCGTTCGACGCCGTCGGCGATGCGGACGACAGCGGTGACTGCTTCTCCCCAGCGCGGGTCCGGGAGGCCCACCACCGCTACCTCGGCGACTGCGGGATGTTCCGCGAGCACGGCTTCCACCTCGACGGGATATACATTTTCTCCGCCGGTGATGATCATGTCCTTGACCCGGTCGGTGACGAACAGGTAGCCGTTCTCGTCGAGGTACCCGGCGTCGCCGGTCCGCAGGAAGCCGTCCTCGGTGTACAGCGCCGCTGATTCGGCGTCGCGACGCCAGTAGCCCGAGACGTTGTTGCGGGAACGCGACACGATCTCCCCGGTCTCACCCTGCGGAAGCGGTTCACCCGTTGCGATATCGCGGATCTGGACCTCGGTGCCCGGCAGGGGTGTACCGGCCGAACGGAGAAGGTGGGTGCGCGTCCCGCGGGGATCGTGGTCGCCGGAGCGCAGTGCGGTGAGCGCGCCCATCGTCTCCGTCATGCCGTAGCGCTGCACCATCCGGCAGCCCAGGGTGTCCATCGTCCGCTCGAGCAGCGTGGGGGTGATCGGCGACGCACCGTACGCGATCACCTTCAGACTCGACAGATCGTAGTTCGCCAGGTCGGGTAGTTCGAGCAGCATGCCGATCGCTGACGGCACCATGAATGTATGGGTGACGCGGTGTTCGGCGATCGTTGCCGCCACCTGCGCTGGACGCATCTCACCGAGCAGAATCGTGTGCACACCCGCAGACAACGACGTGGTGAGCCAACCCGCGCCCGCGATGTGGAACAGCGGGAGGGCGTCCAGCGAAACGGATGCGTCCTCGAATTCGTACAGGGCAAAGGTTTCCGGGACGTTGTACAGATTGCGGTGAACCGCGACAACACCTTTCGGCCTGCCCGTGGTGCCGGAGGTATAGAGCTGCAGGAACGCCGTTTCGGGGTCGTCGCCCGCTCCGGGGTCGATGTTGTCCCCCGACGCGACGAACTCCTCCCACGACCGCGCCCCGGCGACGGCGGCGCCGTCACCGACCACGACGATGTGCACGTGCGGCAGTGCCGCCGCGATCGCTGCTGCCGACGCCGCGAAGTCCGGCTCGACGATCAAGACCTCCAGCCCGGCGTCCACTGCGATCGCCGCGACCTCGCCGGGAGTGAGACGCCAGTTGAGCGGGGTGAAGACGAGACCGGCCTTCGCGCACCCGACGAGGGTCGCCGCACCGGGCAGGCCCATGCGCAGCAACGCACCGATGCGACCGGGTGCCGACGCCAACGTGGTGAGCGCAGACGCCACCCGGTTGGTGCAGGAGTCGAATTCCCCGTAGGTCAAGGTTGTGTCGCCTGCGGTGACTGCCGGCCGGTCGCGGCGCTCGACTGCGAATCGCCGGATTCTGTTCGGGAGGTGCAGTTCGCTCACTCGTGCTCCTGGTCGGCAGCGCGCGGGCCGGCGTGCCCGCGCGGCTTCAGTCGAACACGGTCGTGCGGCCGCGACAAAGACCTGCGGCCGCACGACGCCATAGGGGAAACCTATGGAGAGCCGGGGCACGCGCTTCCCCGGCAATCCGTTTGTCGGATGTCACGATTCCCTATCGGGTAGTCGATGCAGGGTCCACAGGGCTTCGAGGACTCCCACCGTCGGCCGTGGTCGATGGCACACTGCGGCACAGCCCGATCCGATCATGTTCCGAAGGGATTCGAATGAGCGCTGCACGACGGACAGTGGCCTCGGCCCTGGTCGCGGCCACGGTCACATTGGGAGTTTCGACAGGGCAGGCGAGCGCCGACCCTGCCGTCGACACCGTCGTGAACGGGATTCTGTCCGTGACGCCGCTGTGTCAGGGGATGATCGACGAGTTGATCATCGTCTGCACGGAACTGGAGCAACTGACTCCGCGATTTCCGGTGATGCTGGATCTGAATCCGATCGGCACTCACCTCGTTGTTCTCGGCGCGGGACTGACCGAGGACGGGAGGATCCGGCCGGTACTGGAACAGCGTCTCGAGGCTGCTCTCGCGGCGGCACACCGCTACCCGGCGTCGCCGATCGTCGTGACCGGCGGCGTACCGCGCAACGGCGTCACCGAAGCCCAGGCGATGAAGGACTGGCTTGTCGCACGCGGCATTCATCCCGATCGGGTCACCGAGGAAACTGCTTCGACGTCCACCGTGGAGAACGCACGCTTCACCAATGACGTCCTTCTCAGGCGTGGCGCAACGGGTGCCGTCCTGGTCACCAACCGGGACCATCTCGAGCGGGCGATGGTCAACTTCCGGCAGGCCGTCGACGCTCGTATCCCGGTGGCGGGCATCGTCGCTGCGTGATGCGATCAGGTTCTGACGGCTCCGAGAACTGCCACCACCGTGCGCAGCAATTCCTCGTCGGTGGGGAGCGTGTCGGCCGCGAACCGCCAGTCGGTGTTCGTCCACGGGTCGGCGAGGTGACCGTCCTCGGCCGCGGGTAGATGCTGCGACACGTCGCGTAAGAGGGCGTACGCGGGATTGTCCACGACTTTGTCGTCCGCGCCGGTGATCACAATCGAAATGTCCTGGGACGAACCCATTCTTGCCAGATGCACGACATTCACCAGATCGATGCTGCCGAACCCGTGCGGCAGGCCCGCCAGCACGATGACGCGGGGTTCGGGCCGGAGCGTCTCGGCGCCGGACGACAGTGCGAGGCCCGTAAGGTCCGCGGCTTCGGCGAGGCCTTTCAGTTTCGGCGCCACCCCGGCGATGTCGTGAATGGGAGGGCCGGCGAGCATCGGCCGTGCCAGTTCGCTCAACGCGAGCAACGATCCGGACGGATCGATGATGTCGAGGCGGGATCCGGGGCGCGCGGACAACAGACGCAACGCCAACGACGACGCGACCGCGCCGGCAATCGCGGCCTCACCGTCGATCCACAACGGCCTACCGAGGGGAAGCGGTACGCACATCGGTAACCGGAGCGCCCCGCGATCCGGCGCCGACAACTCGCCCACGCGCACACCGTCTCCCTGGACCAGCGTGCCGCGCCATGCGCCCGAGTCCCACGAGGCAAGCGACGCGGGCAGCACCGCATCGACCGTGTCGAGTTCGGCGGCGAGCGTCACGCTGTCGTCACGATGCCGGGACTCCGCTGCCGCCACGAGTTCTTCGCAGCGCCGGTGTGCTTGTGCGCGGGCCGTTTCTGCTGCCCGACCGGTACGGGCGGAGGGGTCCGCCACCGCAGCCGACAACTCGTCGTCGAGCCGATGCTGCGCGTATTCGTGCGCAGCGACGTAGGCGGCGGCCGACCGGGAAGCGTCTTCGAAGATCCGCCACACCAGTTCGCAGGACGGGGGAAGTTCGGTTCCTGTCGTCGTCGGCAACGCATCCGCCTGTGCGGGAGCAACATCGGCAGGCTCGTCGACCGCGACGCCGTGCGCGGTGAACATCTCCGCGAGTCCACCGGCATAACCCGCACCGAGCGCGCGAATCTTCCAGGTTCCGTTGCGGCGGTATATCTCCCAACACAGCAGTGCGGATTCTGTGCCCGTCGCGGGCGTGATGTGGAAGGACGCGAGAGGCGTTCCGTCGGCGTCACACAGCGTGGTCGATACCGGCGTCGTCGACGCTGCTCCCACGGCGCACAGCACTCGCGCGCCCGGGCGCAGGGCGTCCGGCTCGAGGACGATGGTCTCGCCCTCGACCCGGACGCCCGCCGTGGCCGGCTGATTGTAGAAGACCACGTCGTCCGAGGTCGCGACCTGCAGCAGGTCGTCCACCACGAATGCGCACAGGTCCAGCGGAACCTGCGCGGACGCGGCGAAACGCAGCGTGCGGACCGTCAGCGGACCGTTCTGCCCCGCCGAGAACTCATACGTCATCCGCGCTACGTAGCCAGGAACCGGCCCAGCTGGGGTGCGGCCTCACCGGGATGCTTGGCCTGGATGCCCTCGCCGATCGCCTGCAGCTTCCAGGAGTTGCCCTCGCGGTACACCTTCGCCATCACCATGCCCGTGAACGGCATACCGCCCTGCATGGTGTACCGGGCGAGTTCGCCGTTGGTGGTGCCGTCGACGAGGCGGCAGAACGCATTCTGAACCTGCTCGAAGGAATGACCCTTGTACGACGTGACGACGAACATCACGGTCGTGATGTGCGCCGGGATGCGCGTGAGGTCGACGAGCACGACCTCGTCGTCGCCTGCTCCCTCACCCGTCAGGTTGTCGCCCTGGTGCTGGATCGATCCGTCCTTCGACTGCAACTGGCCGTAGTAGGCCACGTCCACGATGTTGTGGTCGGCGAACAGGACTGCGGACGCGTCGAGGTCGATGTCGGCGGAACGATTGCCGAACAGCCCGCGCTTCTCGATGGGATCCCAGCCGAGGCCCATGCGCAGGTACGTCAGTGCCACGCCGCCGTCCTTGCGGAGCGTGACCTTCTGGCCCTTGACGAGGCTCACGGGACGGTTCTTCGTCAGGCTGACCTCGGCGGGCTCCGCGGGTGCGGCCGCCGGCGGCGGAGCCTGGTTGTACTGCTGCTGCGGTGCGGGCGGCGGGGTGGCCGCCTGCGGCGGCGGGGGCGGCGTCTGGGCGACGCTCGGTGCAGGCGCAGACGCCGCTGCCGGTGCGTCGTCGACGGACACTCCGTGATCGGTGACGAGCGCAGCGAATCCTCCCGCGTAGCCCTGGCCGACCGCGCGCACCTTCCACGATCCCTGCCGTCGGTACAGCTCGAGGGCGATCACGATGGACTCGCTGGACAACCCTTCGATCCGGTACTCGAACAGCACGTTGCCCGCTGCGTCGGAGACGCGGGCGGTGGGCGGTGCGAACCGGCCGAAACTGCTCGTCGCATCGTCGAGTGTGATCACCGCGCGCACCTGGTCGATATCGGCGGGTACCTGCGGCAGCGACACTGCCAGCGACGAGTTCTGTCCCGCCTGTCCGGGCACCAGACGCACACCCGGCCCGACCGGCTGATTGAAGAACACGAAGTCGGCGTCGGACCGCACCTTGCCGTCGGCCTTGACGAGCAGTGCCGACAGGTCGGCGGGTGTCGTGAGTTCGAGCGAAACGACGACGTCGGAGACGGTGAGCGGTCCGTTCTGACCCTTGGAGAGCGAAGTCGGCAAGAGATGTGTCCTCACTGTGTCGGCAACCGTGTTGGCGGTCGCGTGCAAGTCCTACTCTACGAACCGCCCTCGGCGCGGGCGGACCGGGCGAACCAGGAGAGGATTTCTTCGCCGGCTGCGATGCCCGAGTGTTCGGTCACCGAGAGGTTCGCATGCTGCCATTCGAGCAGTTCGAGTTCGCCGTGACGTGGGCGGATGGCCGCGTCCGCAGCCCTCAGCATCTCGGCATCGAGCGCTCCGTCGCCGGCTGCGAACACGGGGGCGTCGGCGTCGATCACTCCCTCGTCGGCGAGCCGGCGGTGCACTTCGGCCACCGCGTGGGACTTACAGACGCTGTCGGGCATCGTGTAGATCTTGCGGCCCTGCTGCGAGACGTTCCACCCGCGGATACCGCACCATTCCTGCCAGTCTTCGACGAATCCGGCCGGCTGTGCCGCGACGTCGACGACGAGGTAGCAGAACAACCCGTCGGCGATCCGGAACTTCGACACCCAGCTCTCGGAGATGCGCCGCCGCAACTCGGCGGTGACCTCGTCGAGGGAGGCACCCCCCTCGCGTACCGCCGTCTCCACGTGCCGGCGCCACTGCTCGTCCGGTTCCCCGTCCGCCAGCAACGCGCCGCCGTTGCTGGTGATGGCATATCGCCACGGGCCGCCGGGCAGGTCGATGCGGCGGAATTGCTCCGGTGTCCGGGTGGTCGTGGGCACCACGGTATGCGCGGACGTGAGGTCTTCGAGTTGTCGTGCGGCGGTCTCGGTGACGTACGACAGCGGTGCGCCCTCGTAGTACTCGATGCACCGCAGATTTCCGGCCGAATACTGCGTGCCTGTCATCGCCGCACGCGAGTAGATCAGGGTGCGGTCGAGGTCGGTGGCGATCAATGCTGCTGTCACGGTAGGTCCTTGATGAGTCCCATACACGAATACGCGAGGTCGGGAACCTCTTCGACGGGAACGTTGCGGGCAGCGGCGAGCATCCGGATGTGCGCGTGCTCGTCGGCGGTCAAATCGCGTACGAGGATCTTCCACGGCACCCGGCGCAGCAGTACCCGGGTCGTCTCTCCGACACCGGGTTTGACGAAATTGATGCTGGAGATGCCGTACCGCACACGGATGCGCTCCACCGACTCCCACCCTGCCCAGGTGGGTTCGCGGTCGGACCCGAGCAGTTCGCGTGCGCTCGCCAGTGCCGCTGCCCGATCGCCGAATTCGGCCGACACCGTATCGAGCAGGAGCGTCGAGACGTCGTCGCCGGCGAGTTCGGCGTAGTACTTCGCACCGTGGAATTCGCCGGGCCCTATCCACGTGTCGTTCAGGACCGTGCGCGACACCAGACCCGACACCGTCGAGTTCAGGCACGCCGACGCGATGAGAAAGTCGTCGCGGGTGCCGTAGGTACGCACGCAGTAACCGGGATCGGCGAGCACGGCGAGGTCGTCCGACAGCGCCGGGCCACCGGCGGCGGAGTACTCGGCCAGCGCGGCCGCCAGCTCCCGCGCGATCGCGCCCTTGCCGGTCCAGCCGTCGACGAACACGACCGAGGCCGGGTCGTGGTGTTCGGTGATGTAATCGAGTGCTGCGGAGTCGATTCCGCGTCCCCGCACGATCGAGACCGCGTAGTGCGGCAGCGACAGGCCGTGGTGCTGTTGCGCCCAGCGGCGGATCAGGATTCCGACCGGCGTTCCCGCGCGCGCCAGCGACACGAGAGTGAGGTTCGTCCCGCGTTCGGCGATCAGGAGTTCGGTCAGGGTTCCCACCGCGTGGGCAAGTCGTCCCGCGGTGGACGCGAGTGCCTTGTCGAACAACTCCCGGTACGGGGCGTCGGGCTGGTACTCGACCGGCAACGACTCCGCGTAGTGCGCGAGTCCCGCCTGGATGCGGGCCTCACGCTCGGCGATGTCGCCTTCGAGGTCGACGTGCGAGAGATCCTTGAGCAGCCAGGTCACCTCGTCCGGGGCGTACGAACCGAAATCGGGTCCGGTCAACGGCGTGGTCATCGTGTCTCCCTCGAAGCAGCCAGTGCTGCCGGATCTGTGGCCGGCACAACCGCCACCAGTACGTCCTCGCCGGCCGCGCTCACTACGTCGAGCACGCCCCCGTCGGCGCGCAGGCGCTCGGTATCGGCCGGAGAGTCGACCACGAGGATCAACTCGGGGCGTACTTCGGCGGGTTCCGGCCACCGGGCGTTGTACAGGTACCGGGCCGCCTCGGTTTCGTGTTCGGACGGGATGTGCTCGGGTGCGACGAAAGAGAATCCGCGCCGCAGTGGGTAACCCGGGACATCCCGGACGTACGCGGGCGACCGAGTCGTGGTCTGGAATCTCGTCGCGGTGCCACGCTCGGAGAGCGCCTGTGCCAGTCGCAGCGGCAGGTACATGAGTTCTTCGTGGCCGATGACGATCGCCGGACGATCACTCTCCCGGACGGACTCGACCGTCGCTGCCGCCGCGGCGACCGCGGAGTCGTAGGCCGCGAAGTCGCTGCCCAGAACGCCGTGCCGTCCTCCGTCGGGGACGTCCGACGGCCAGGGCACAGAGACGAACCGAACGGTACCGCGGTGAGCAGCGACAGGATTGAGGTCGGGAGCCGGTAGCGCGGTGACCCGGTCGGTGAGATCGGTGGGCAGCACGGTGTGACCGTCCGCGAGGCTCACGTGCTCGATCGTCGCGCCGAGGTCGAGTTCCGCCGCCGCCGTCTGGCGACGGTGCTCCTCGCCGCGCATGTCCACGAGCGACGCGACGATGTAACGGTCACGGGGATGAATCCGGTGCAGCGCGCGGATGGCATCGACAGCTGTTGCACCGGTCGAGATTTCGTCGTCGACGAGAACGAGCGGCGCGGCGTCGGCGAAGAGATCCGGCGAAGTGGGCTGCAGCAGGTGCGATGTCGCGTGGGAGTGTCCCTCCTCGAAACCGGCGAACACCACCGCGCCCGGCACGCGGCGACGTGTCGAATGCAGGTAGCACCCGGCACCCACCGCCTCGGCGACACAGTGTCCCAAACCCGTTGCGGTCTCTGCGAATCCCAGAACGAGCGCATTCGAGGCGTCGTCGCCGAGCAGGTCGGAGACGAGGAGCCCGAGGTCGCGGCCCGCCGCCAGCACCGCGGCGGGGTCGGTGGGGATGTGCTTGCCGAGCACCGTCGATACCAGCAGATGTGCCCGGCGCGGGTTCCGGCGAAGTCCGGGCTGGACGAGTTCCGGGACGGTGTAGCCGCTCGAAGTTCCTCGATGCTCGAGGGCGAGCCCGAACTCCTCGGTGGCCCAATACTTCTGGAGAATGTCGGTCATCGGTCCACCAGCGCCGTCAACAGTTCGACGAACGTGACGCCCTTGTTGGTGACTCCGAATACGGACGCGCGGACCAGCGTCTGCTCCGCCCAGGTGCGGTGGGGACGGCGTTCGTTCATCTTGTTGCCGTACCCGGACGCGCTGACTCCACCGGTGTCGCGATCGAGAATGTCGGTCGCGTCGTGGAACTCCTCGTGCGTGACCGCCGACAACGCGTGTACCGCGGCGACGTGCGAGGGATGGATCACCGTCTTGCCCTGGATGCCGTTCGCGCGGTCGAGTGCGATCTCCCGCAGGAGACCGTCGAGATCCCGGCTGACGAGTTGCTGGCGGAACACCACCGCGTCCTGCTCCTCGAACGGGGTAGCGCGCAGCATCGGCCGGAACATGCGTTCGTGATCGGCGAAGTACTCCCACACCGGCCCGGTGATGACGAACCCGGTGCCGTCGGTGCGGCCGAGGTGGTTGACGATGTCGGCGATCACGTCGACGACGACCCGCACGTCGTAGATCGTCAGGTCGCGGTCGCGGCGGATGCCGAAGGTCGCACACATGTCGGTCGCGCCGATCCGGACGGCGAGGATCCGGTGGCGATGTTCGGCGAGCAGCCGAGCGATCGCGCGCAGTTCGTCGTCGCGGGTTTCGCGGTGCACCACAGCAGCCGATTCGATGACGGGCATCGCGTAGAGGTTCCGCCCGACCCGCTCGGAGGCGACGGCGACCGCGTCGAGGAAGTTGCCCCCGGTAGTGGCACCGAACTTGGGAAGCACGAATCCGGTGAGCACGCTGCTTCCGGGACCCAGCATCTCGGTGAGCCGGTCGATCCCGTCGGGGGTGCGGACGCGAACGAACAACATCATCGGCGCTTCGCCACGGAGAGCGAGTTCGTCGAGGGTCGCGACGGCGTTGCGGAGTCCGTCCTCGACCTCGTCGTCGGCCACGGCGTCCTCGAGATCGAGCACCATCGAGGTCACGCCTTCGGCGGAGCGCCGGACGATGGTGGCCGTGAGGTCGTGCCGGGTCGCGGGGACGTACAACGTGGCCCCGAGCGCCATCGCGAGCCGCTCACGGGCGTCGGCGTGACCGAAAGGTTGGGGGTGGTGCAGGAACAGGCGGTCCAAGGTGGGCCGGTCCAGATGCCGGAAGTGCCGCATCGCGCGCACCTCGGTGTGAGTAGCCCCGGTCATCGGTCCGTGTTCCGTCCTCTCATTCGATTCACCACTCCGGTGATGAACGTCGATACCGCGTCCAGGTCTTTGACGTACGCCCAGTAGTCGGGATGTACACCGGTCAGCGCATCGACTGCCCGGTCGATTCGATTCAGCTGGGCGTCGAGGACGGATCCCCATTCTGCTGTGAGTCCACGCTGTACCGCGAGGTGTTGTGCATCACGCAGCCGGAACCGCACGTCACGGACCTTCGACTCCGGGTTTTCCTTGACGGCTCGCAGCGTGGCGAGCCGGTCGGTCACCGCATCGACGAGTTCTTCGGCCCGCGCAAGCTCCGCGCGCACCACACCGGCCTGGGCGAGCGCTTCTTCGGGGCGTCCTGCGGCGAGGGACGCGCGGGCGACGTCGAGTTCCTCGGCGGCGCGCTCGAGCAGAAGAAGGGCTTGTTGTTCGTTGCCGGACAGATCCGCCGAACTGGCGGCGTTGAATTCGCGCAGCAGGGCGGAGTAGGCCGGTGCGAGACCTTCCGACCGAGTGCGTACTGCGCCGAGCCGGGTGGTGACGGAGGCGAGGGTGTTGCGTGCCTCGGCCTGCCGTCCCGGTGCCTCCGCGAGCGCTTCACGAAACGCCGCGGTTGCTTCCTCCACCTGGTGGGCGGCGGTACGCACCGCACCCGCACCGGTCGCGGCATCGAGGGTGTGGAGTGCGCGTTGCACCGCGTCGGTGGTCGCGCGGACGGACGGGTACTCGGCGAACGCGCTGTTCGCGGGTGTGTCCAGCGCTCCGAGGGCGTCGCGGGCATCGGCACTCACCCGGGCGGCCAGCTGGGGTGCGGTCTGCGCGACCGTGACCGCGTGCTCGAGATGACCGCGGTAGCGCTCGTAGAACTCGTCCAGAGTTCTTGCGGCGTCCGCAATCTGGTGGATCACCTGCTCGTAGGCTGCGGCAGGGGCCAGCTCTTCCTCGGGTTCGGTGCGAGCGAGTTGCAGATACGCCTCGGCTGCCTGGTAGCACTTCTGCCGGATCGGTTCCCACCTGCGGAGCAGGTCCCGTTCCGGCGCGACCTCGTGGGAGGCGATGACGCCGGCCTCCGCGATGGACTGTCGCTTGTCCATGTCGAGGAACGCGGCCACCATCGCGTCATGGGCGCGGAGGGCCGCGGGATCATCGGTGCGCCCGCCGCCGAAGAGGCGGCGCGTCCATCGGCTCGCCACAAGACCGAATGGTACTGCTCGCCCGGCCCGCGCCTGTCGACTCGACCTCCCGGGACCCCGTACGGGGGCCTCGGCTGGGCATTCGGGGCGTGACCCGGCACGGAGTCGGCATAGTGGGTAGGGGCGCACCTCACAGAGACCTATTACTGTGGGGGCATACGCGCACACTGGGCGTGCCCTTCCGGTACGTCGACCGTAGGAACGATCGAAAGGACCCCGCATGGGCGTCAGCTTGACCAAGGGTGGCAACGTTTCGCTCACCAAGGAAGCGCCGAACCTCACGGCTGTGGCCGTCGGCCTCGGCTGGGACGTGCGTACCACCACCGGTACCGACTTCGACCTCGACGCCAGTGCGATCGCTACGGGTGCCGACAAGAAGGTCGTCTCCGACCAGCACTTCGTGTTCTTCAACAACATGAAGTCGCCCGACGGCTCCATCGAGCACGCCGGCGACAACCGCACCGGTGAGGGCGAGGGCGACGACGAGGTCATCAACGTCGACCTGTCCGCCGTGCCGGCGAACATCGAGTCCATCTTCTTCCCCGTCTCGATCTACGACGGTGAGACCCGCAGCCAGTCGTTCGGCCAGGTTCGCAACGCGTACATCCGCGTCGTCGACCGCGCCAACGGCTCCGAGCTGGCCCGTTACGACCTCTCCGAGGATGCGTCCACCGAGACCGCGATGGTCTTCGGTGAGCTGTACCGCAACGGTGCCGAGTGGAAGTTCCGGGCCATCGGCCAGGGCTACGCCTCGGGCCTGTCGGGCATTGCGCGCGATTACGGTGTCAACGTCTAGTTCGATCAGTCGTGATCCGGTCCCGGCCGTGCCGGGGCCGGATCGACGCTCTCCGGAGCCTGCAGTAACCACCCTGCACCGCCCCTGACTTCTACTCAGAAAGGCCACGCTTCGTGGTTCTGCGAATATTCGGCCCGTCGCTGGCCGTCACCGTCATCTCTCTTGTGGTGGCGTTTCTCTACGGTGGCCCCCAGGCTCTGTTCCTCTGTGTGATCCTCGGCATCCTCGAAGTCTCGCTCTCGTTCGACAACGCGGTCATCAACGCGACCGTCCTGCGCCGGATGAGCGAGTTCTGGCAGAAGATCTTCCTCACCGTCGGCATCCTCATCGCCGTCTTCGGCATGCGTCTGGTGTTCCCGCTGCTCATCGTGTGGGTGGCATCCGGGCTCGGTCCGATCGCGGCACTCGATCTTGCGCTCAATCCGCCGGCGGACGGGGCCGCATACTTCCCCGACGGCAGCGCGAGCTACGAGACGCTGATCACCGACGCGCACCCCCAGATCGCTGCGTTCGGCGGCATGTTCCTGCTGATGCTGTTCCTGCACTTCATGCTCGAAGAGCGTGAGATCAAGTGGCTGAAGTGGCTCGAAGTTCCGCTCGCGAAGGCAGGCAAGCTCGACCAGCTCGAGGTTGTCGTCGCCACCGCACTGCTGCTGATCACCGCCACCGTCATCGCACCCGACGACAAGGTGTCGACGGTGATGATCGCCGGTGCGCTCGGCATGATCACCTACATCGCGGTCAACGGTCTCGGCGAGATGTTCCATGTCCCGGAAGAAGACGAAGTACCCACCGGTGGGCCGAGCGGACTGGCCAAGGCCACCGGTAAGGCCGGGTTCTTCCTGTTCCTCTACCTCGAGGTCCTCGACGCTTCGTTCTCGTTCGACGGCGTCATCGGGGCGTTCGCGATCACGTCCGACCCGATCATCATCGCCCTGGGTCTGGGCTTCATCGGCGCGATGTTCGTCCGATCCATCACCATCTACCTCGTCCGCAAGGGCACGCTGAACGATTACGTGTATCTCGAGCACGGCGCCCACTGGGCGATCGGCGCACTCGCGTTGATCCTGCTGTACTCGATCGGCACGCACGTTCCCGAGGTGATCACCGGCCTGGTCGGTATCGCCCTGATCGGCGCAGCCTTCGCTTCGAGCGTCTACCGCAATCGCAACAACGCCAAGAAGGCGGACGCGGACGAAATAGTGTCCGCCTGAGCAGTCCGACAGTGAGTTCGACAGCGAAGGGAGCCTCCGACCCGGATTTCGGGAAGAGGGCTCCCTTCGCTGTTTCGTACCCCCAGTGCAGTCCGCACACCGCAGTTCCGACGAAAGGTAATCGTGGCCATCGACTACAGCAAGAAGCCTGAACAGAATTCGGGCGTCAACCTCAGCAAGATCAACCTCACGAAAGAGTCCCCGACGGTCAGCCTGTCCAAGGGCGGGTCCGCTCGGGGCGTCACGCGCGTCAACCTCGACTGGTCGCGCGGGGAGCAGAAGAAGGGCTTCCTCGCCAAGCTGACCGGCGCGAGCAACGGTGTCGACCTCGACCTCGGTTGCCTCTTCGAGCTTGCCGACGGGTCCAAGGGTGTCATCCAGGCTCTCGGCAACAGCTTCGGAGCGCTGAACACGCCGCCGTACATCCACCTCGACGGTGACGACCGCACCGGTTCGGTGGCGGGTGGCGAGAACATGCACATCAACCTCGAACGCCCCGAACTCTTCAAGCGCGTGCTGATCTTCGCGATGATCTACCAGGGCGCGCCCAACTGGGCCGCGGTCGACGGCGTGGTCACGCTGTCCCCGCCGTCCGGACCGCAGATCGAGGTCCGCCTCGATTCCCCCAACAACGGGGCACGCATCTGCGCCATCGCGATGATCGAGAACACCGGTCAGGGAGTCACCGTCAACCGCCTGGTGGAGTACATCGACGGCAGCCAGTCCGACCTCGACCGCAAGTACGGGTGGGGCATGAAGTGGCAGGCCGGCCGCAAGTAGCGGACGGACGGGGCAGGGGTGCGGCCACGGTCGCGTGGCCGCACCCCGCGGCTCTTCGACCTCCCGGTTCTATGGGTTCTGTCACACTGGACAGAGCACAAAACGCTGCGCTGTGAGGAGTGATCTGATGCGGGACGATCAACGACGCGAGTACGACGAGCAGGACTTGCGCGTCGGAGACCACAAGAACAGTGCCGCCGGCGTCACCGGCGTTGCGGTCGCGTTGAAACGCTCGTTGCGGGAAATGGGCATAGTGCGCTCGGCCGAGACCCTTCTCCAGCTCAATCAGGAGGAGGGGTTCGACTGCATGAGCTGCGCGTGGCCCGACCCGGAGCCGGGGCACCGGAAGACCGCGGAGTTCTGCGAGAACGGTGCCAAGGCGGTTGCCGAGGAGGCCACCCGCGACCGTGTCACTCCCGAGTTCTTCGCGCGGCACAGCATCGCCGATCTCTCCCAGCACAGTGAGCTCTGGCTGGGCAAGCAGGGACGCATCACGCACCCGATGGTCAAACGCCCCGGTGCCACCCATTACACACCGATCGACTGGGACGACGCCTACGCGCTCATCGGCGAGCAACTGCGTTCACTCGACAGCCCCGACGAAGCCCTCTTCTACACCTCCGGCCGGGCCTCGAACGAGGCGGCGTTCGTGTACCAGTTGTTCGCCCGTGCATTCGGCACCAACAACCTGCCCGATTGCTCCAACATGTGCCACGAGTCCACCAGCATCGCGTTGCAGGAGTCGATCGGTATCGGCAAGGCCAGCGTCACGCTCGACGACGTCTACAACGCCGAGCTGATTATTCTCCAGGGCCAGAATCCCGGCACCAATCATCCGCGCATGCTCACCGCACTCGAAGATGCCAAGCGCAACGGAGCAAAGATCCTTGCGATCAATCCGCTCCGCGAGGCGGGCCTGGTCAACTTCCGTAATCCGCAGACCCCGCGCGGTGTCGTCGGGCACGGCACGGACCTCGCCGACCTGCACCTGCCCATCGCGGTGAACGGCGACCTCGCGTTGATGCAGGGGATCGCGTCGTTGCTCGTCGAGTGGGATGCGATCGATCACGATTTCGTGCGGGAGTACACCGACGGTTTCGAGGACTGGAAGCGGCATGTCCAGAACGTCGACTGGGACGAGGTGATCTCGGCGACCGGGCTGTCGCGGCAACTGATCACCGAGGCGGCCCAGATGCTGCGGCGGTCGAAGGCCACGGTGTTCTGCTGGGCAATGGGTGTGACGCAGCATCGCAACGCCGTGGCGACCATCAAAGAAATCTGCAATGTCGCGTTCGCACAGGGGAACATCGGCCGACGGGGTGCCGGCCTCATGCCGGTGCGCGGCCATTCCAACGTGCAGGGCGACCGCACCATGGGCATCTGGGAGCGCCCGCCGCAGCACTTCCTCGACGCGCTCGAGAAGGAGTTCGGTTTCGACCCGCCGCGCGAATACGGCTTCGACACAGTCGATTCCATCCGCGCGATGCGGGACGGCAAGGCGAAGTTCTTCCTCGGCCTCGGAGGCAACTTCGTGCAATCCGCCCCCGACACGGTGGTCACGTCCGAAGCCATGTCCGGAATCGACATGACCGTCCACATCTCCACCAAGCTCAACCGGTCTCATCTGGTGTGCGGAGATACAGCGCTCATCCTGCCGACGCTCGGACGAACCGAGAAGGACGTGCAGGCATCCGGTCACCAGTTCGTCTCCGTCGAAGACACGGAATGCTCGGTGCACGCCTCCCGTGGTCCGCTCGAACCGGCCAGTGAGCATCTCCGGTCGGAGGTCTCGATCATCACGAGCATCGCCGAGGCGACGATCGGGGACCGTTACGGCATCGACTGGAAGGCGATGCGCGACGACTACGCGAACATCCGCTCGCGGATCGCGAGGGTGGTACCCGGATGCGAGGGGTACGAGGTCAATGTCCGGCGGCCCGGCGGATTCATCCTCCCGCACCCGCCGCGAGATACACGGACTTTCCAAACCGAGACGGGGAAAGCAGAATTCGCGGTGTCCCCGATCGAGGTCGTCCAGGTGCCCCCGGGGCATCTCCTCTTGCAGACGCTGCGCAGTCACGACCAGTTCAACACCACCATCTACGGGCTGAGCGACCGCTATCGCGGTATCGAGGGCGGTCGTCGTGTGGTGTTCATGCATCGTGAGGACATCGCCGCGGCGGGGCTCGACCCGGGCGACATCGTCGACCTTTTCACCCGGTGGGACGGTGACGAGCGGGTGCGCTGCGCCCATCGGTTCCGCGTCGTCGAGTACGACGTGCCGCGCGGGTCTGCGGCGGCCTACTACCCGGAGACCAACCCGTTGGTCCCTCTCGATTCCACTGCTCTCGAAAGCAATTGCCCGACCTACAAATCGGTCGTGATTTCGATTGCGCCCACGGGCACCCGCAGCAGCGAGTGCCCCGACGTGTGCAGCACTCAGGAAGTGGGATCCGACTGGTCGCACAAGACGCGCCCCCAGCCGGAGCATCTGTCGTAACGCTGCTGCACGTGGTGGTTCAGAGAATCCCCTCGCGGAGGAGCGTCTCCGCGTCCGCGAATGCGCGGGCGCGGCGGCGGATCGCCGGGGGGCCGGGGGGATTCCCGTTCCACTGATCGAAGAGCGTGCTCAGGCTCAGTACGAGGCGTTCCGGCGACTCCCACTCGCGCCACTGCCGGAATTCCGGGCTGCGCACGAGTTCTCGTGCCGCCTGCAGAGGTGAGAGGCCGGCCCTGTGCCGGTCACGGCCCGCGTCGTTCACCCACGCCCAGTAATCGCGCAGCGCCCGGATCTCGGCGTGGCCGCACAGTGGCCCGTGGCCCGGAACGTAGGTTGCGGCGTCCCACGAGATCAGTCGCTCGAGTGCGGAGAACCAGTTCTCCATCGGCCCGTGCCACAGGATCGGCGTCGAACCGATGAAGAGCAGGTCGCCTGCGAACACGACACCGGCGTCGGGAACATGGGCGACGAGATCGCCGGCGGTGTGACACGGCCCGAGCCGTTCGAGTTCTATTCGGCGGTCGCCGATGTCGATGATGTCCCGCGTGTCGAAGGTGCGGTCGGGCAGGCGTGGGGTGCGACGGGGAAAGCGAGCGCCGCCGCGCACGCGGGCAACATACGCACCTGCGGCGCCGACCGGCCCCGGCAGTGCGCCGAGCACCCCGCCGATCCCCGCCAGCGCACCGAGCGCCGCTGGTGGAAGATCCTCGTGCATGCCGGCCAGGGCGGCACGGCTCGTCGTGATCCGCGTGGACGACGGCAGGGTGTCGTTGCCCCACCAGTGGTCACCGTCGCTGTGGGTATTGACGGCCTCGGTGATCGGAGCGTGCGCCACGAGAGGTTGCTGCACCTCCGCCACGCGCTTCGCCCACGCCGTGTCCCAGACGGTGTCCACAACCATCGACGCCGTACCCGGAGCGACGATCAGCCCGGTGTTGGCCTCGCCCCAACCTCCCGACGGACGCACGAAAGCCCATACCCCGTCGCCGATCTGTGTGAGTCCGCTCATCATCCGCCCCCGTCGCCGTCCCCTGCGTGCTCGCGGGGTCAGGTTACTCGCCGGGGTGCCGGGAGCGTTTCGAGGCGCGAGAGCCCGGGTAGCCGGTCGGAGCCGCGAGCCGGCCCCCGACCGACACAGAAGTCCGACCGACACAGAAGTCCGACCGACACAGAGGAATGCACTCGACAGGAGTCACCCCGCATGAAGCTCACTACCGTCCTCGCCACCGCCGCAGCGACCACTGTGACCGCGGTCGTCGGTTCCATCGCTTCCCGCGAAACGGATTCCAAGTGGTACCGCAGGCTGCGCAAGCCCGGCATCCAGCCTCCGGCTGCGGCATTCCCCGTGGTGTGGACGGCGCTCTACGCGGATATCGCGGCCACCTCGGCGGTCGCGATCGACTCGCTGACCGAACGCGGGGATCACGACGGCCGGCGCAAGTACGTCACTGCGCTCGGCGTCAACCTGGTGCTCAATGCGTCCTGGTCGTGGGTGTTCTTCGCGTGGCACCGGCTCGTTCCCGCGACGCTCGTGGCCGCTGCTCTGGCCGCGAGTACGGTCGACCTCACGCGCCGGACGGCGGCGGCGAACCCGGTGGCCGGGGCGGCGCTCGCTCCCTACGCCGGCTGGACGAGTTTCGCGACCGTGCTCTCCGGCCGGATCACGCAGCTCAATCGCTGATCGCGCTCACGCGCTCGGCGGACGGGCCCGCGTGAGGCCACCGCCCGCGTGGGCGATGATGGAACCATGCTCGAAACATCGGTGATCATCGGGATCGGCTCCATCTGCATCGGCTTCGTCTTCTTTCTTCTTGCGGCGACGGGAGCACGGTCGCGCTGGGACAGGAAGGTCACGATCACTTTGTTCGTGATCGCGATCGTGTTCATGACGATCATTCCGGTGATCGGTGCGGTCGGCTTCGCCGCCTGACCACCTTGTGTACCGAATCCGGCACGAGGCGCAGATCTAGGACCGAAGCCGACCGCAATCGTTTCTACCGTGACAGCATCGACGGAATCCGGAAACGAGGAGTGGTCATGAACCAGAGCACAGTCACCGGTGAACACGCGGACATCCTCGAGATGCTGGCCGAGCAGCGCGAGATGTTTCTCATCACCGTCCGCGGAATCGACGGCGAGCAGGCCCGCACGCGCTCGACCGCGAGCGAGCTGACGCTGGGTGGCCTCGTCAAGCACGTCGCGAACACCGAGCGGTCCTGGATCGAGACGATTCGTGAGATGGACGAAAACGCCGAGGTCACGGACATGGATGCGCAGATGGAGCAGTACTTCATGCGCGACGACGAGTCCCTCGCCGACCTGCTCGAGAACTACCGCGCGATCGCGGAGGCGACGGAGGAGTACGTCGCGACACTCGACCTGAACCGACAGGTGCCGCTTCCCATTGCTCCGTGGACGCCTACACGGGAATGGATGAGTGCCCGCAAGATCCTCATCCACATCATTCGCGAGACCGCCCACCACAGCGGACACGCCGACATCATTCGTGAATCACTCGACGGCGCCAACACGACGCGACAGCGCGGCGAGGCGGCGGGCATGGAATTCGACTGATCGCCCCGCCCGCAGGACGACGGTTCGGTACGGGATGAGCGAGACGTTCGAGGACGCACTGGCGGAGCGACTGTCGACGGTCCTGGGCGCGTCGTGCGTGTTCACCGGCGTCGAACGGCTCACCGGCGGGGCCAGCCGCGAGACCTGGTCGCTGACGACGAAGTCCGATCCCGCGGTGCCACCCGAACTGATCCTGCGCCGCGACCCGCCGGGCCGAGAAGATCCCACCCGAATGTCCATGGAAGCAGCGGCTTTCGTGGAAGCGGGCAGAGCGGGAGTCCCAGTACCGGAGATCCTGGACAGCAGTGGCACCGAGCCGTTGCCGGGTATCGGATCGTACCTTGTGATGTCACGACTGCCCGGCGAGGCGCTGCCCCAGCGTCTGCTGCGCGACGAGCGGTTCGGTTCCGTGCGACCGCGCCTACCGTACGACCTCGGGCGCGCGCTCGCCCGACTGCACCGGATGGACCCGGTGGCGGTGCCGGGCCTTCCGGACTACGACCCGATGGAGTTTCTGTTCGGCCAGTACACGCGGACCGGAGCTCCGTTGCCCGCTCTGGAGGCGGCGTTCTCCTGGCTGAGAGACAACCGGCCAACGGCCACACGGAAGTCGGTCGTGCACGGCGATTTCCGTAACGGAAACATCCTCGTCGACGAGGACGGCATCCGGGGGGTGCTGGACTGGGAGCTGGCGCACGTGGGCGACCCGATGGAAGATCTCGGCTGGCTGTGCACGAAGACATGGCGATTCGGGTCGCCGCACCCCGTCGGAGGATTCGGGTCGCGCGACGACCTGTTTCGCGGTTACGCCGAGGAATGCGGTGTCACACCGGATCCGGATGCGGTGCGCTGGTGGGAGGTCTTCGGGTCGCTGCGGTGGGCGGTCATCTGCCGGGTGCAGGCGATGCGTGCGGGCGAGGTCGGCGACAACACCCTCGAACTGCTGGCCATCGGCCGCCGCGTCGCGGAATGCGAACAGGACCTGCTGGACCTGCTCGGTGTGCCGGCGAGTGCGACCGGTGACGTCGCACAGGCCGGTGACGATCGGGCAGACGAGTTGTTCGGCACTCCCCGCATCGGCGAGTTGCTGCGGGCGGTCCAGGATTTCGTCGTCGACGCGTCAGCAGGGGCCGACCCGCGGACCGTCTATCGCTCTCGTGTCGCCGCGCATGTTCTCGGTATCGCCGCGCGCGAGTCGGAGGTCGGATACGCGGTGCGAGAACAACTTCGCGCGCGGCTAGCGGCTCTCGGCTATCGCACGGAATCGGAACTCGCACTCGGCCTGCGTGCAGGTGACGTCACTCTGGGGGACACACCGGTCGGCTGCGTCATCCGAGATCTGGCAGAAACGCGGCTGAGGGTTGCCAACCCGCGGTATTGAGCGTCGGCGCGCTGTCTTCTCGGTGCACTTCCGGCGGACGACCCGCGTGCTCGGGCATAGGTTTGTCCGGTACCGATCCTCACCTCGAGAAAGGCTCGATTGTGCCGAAGCCTCCGGTTCCTGCCGCCGTTGCCGAGTTCCTTGCCCAGCCCAATTACGCCACCATCAGCACGCTGCGGGCCGACGGGCAACCGGTGTCGGTGCCCACCTGGTACATGTACGAGAACGGTCGCATTCTCGTGAACATGGACGAGGGACGAAAGCGGCTCGAATACCTGCGCCACGACCCGCGTGTGAGCCTGTCCGCGATGGATCCCCAGGACTGGATCACCCACGTCAGCATCCAGGGCCGGGTGGTGGAATTCGTCGACGATCCGGATCTGGCCGATATCGACCGCATCTCGACGCACTACACCGGCCGCCCCTACCACCAGCGCGACAGGCGGCGGGTGAGCGCGTGGATCGAGATCGATCATTGGCACGCCTGGGGACGACTCGCGAACGCCTGACCGGTCGCTATCGGGTCGGCGGATGCCGCCTGCACCGCCAGGAGGCTACTTTTCGCAGGCGATGCCGTCCCCGTCCCTGTCCAGGTGGGCTGCATACCCGGGTTCGCCTCTACGGATGGGAGCGGCACCTGCTGCCTTTACCTCGCCGCAGTTCTTGTACGACGCACTCGGTTGCGGCGGAGGCGTGTACTCCGTCGTGGGCGGAGGTGTGTACTCCGCGGTGGGCGGAGGCGTGTATTGCGTTGCCGGGGGCGGGGTGTACGCCGGGGCAGCCGGTGGCGTGTAGTCCGTTGTCGCGCTGGTTGTCGTTTCCACCTGAGGGACCAACGGCACCGGAGCGGGAGCCTCCGAGGTCGTGGTGGGCGCCGGGGTAGTCGTCCGGAGCGTTGTCGTCGTGGTGGGTCGCGCCGTCGTTGTGGTCTGAGCTGCCGAACTGGTCGTCGTAGACACGACCGAGGTGGAATCAGGCGCCGGTTGTTCCTCGCCTACGGCTGCTCCGAGGGCCAACAGCCCCACGAACCCTGCGCCGACCACCCACGGCCACTTCCGGCGCTTCTTTTCCTCGGCCGGCGGGTTGCCCCTGGATCGACAGAACCGAAGACCTGGGTGGGAGTATCGCTACCTTTCGGCCTGGTTTGCTCCGTCCACCGTTCACCGTCCCAATAGCGGTCGACGGACGGGTCGAAGGGGTCGGGATGCCAGCCGGCAGGAGGATTCATAGTCGATCCGTTCTGAGGAAGTGTGTTCCGTCAGAACGTCGGGGATACCGGTCGGTTTGTTACACCGCAAGCAGGAGCGCCGCCCGTCAGATGACGCCGATCCGCTTCGCGGAGTTGCGCACCTGGAACGCCATCACGATCAGCAGCGCGCCGAACAGGATCGCGTAGATGCCGACGAGGAAGATCAGGCTGAGGATGCCTTCTCCGGGGAAGATGAGAAGGATCAGGCCGAACACCACCGCGAGGACCCCGGCGATCACCGACCAGACCCACCCGGATTCCGGGACCTTCCGGAATCGAAGGCCGCCGACGATGCCGGTGATGCCGTACAGGATGGCGTAGAAGGCGACCACGTACAGCAGGGCGAGCGCGGTGATCCCGGGCCAGACGAGAGCCACGATGCCGGCGACAACCGACACGACAGCCATCGCGAGCCACCACCCCCACCCGGCGAGCGACGCGCGGTCGCGTACCGCGTGGGCACCGAGCACCACCCCGTCGACGATCGCGTAGATCGCGAAGACGATGACCAGTGCCCACACCGTGATGTTCGGCCACGCGAGCGCGACGATGCCGAAGAGCACGGCGAGAATGCCGCGGATGAGGACTACCCACCAGATTTGCTTGAACAGCGACCTGAACGGGTCGGAGGGAGAAACGGGGTTCGCGGACATGGGAACTCCTCGTGATGACACCTCGAAGTCGTGATCTTGGTGTGCTCAGAATAGGCCAGCGGCAGTGGCCGTGACCCGAAAACGGCACCGCTGCATCGCGGGGGGGTGTCCCTATGTTCTCGTCAACCCTTGAGGCTGCGAGTCAGGATGCCTGCTCGGGTTGCTGACGGGTCACC
>NZ_JABAFB010000017.1:0-47174 GCF_012843405.1 Rhodococcus sp. BL-253-APC-6A1W | reverse complement strand
GGATGATCGCACCAAATAATTGGCACTGACATTCATCGGCACACTGTTGAGTTCTCAAAGAACACGCACACACCATCGCGTTCCAGACTGTGTCTGACCCGCTCCGGGGCAACCGTTCCAATCTATCACCTTCGACCGGCGGACCGCAACTCGTGCGTTCCTCGATCTTCGGCTGTTCTGAGTGACGTTCAGGACACCACTGATCTCCGAACCTCTCGGTCCGGGGCGGTGTCCCTGTCGCTCGAACGAGGACTAAGTTACGCCCACGCTTCCGGGCCGTCAAATCGCCTGGTCAACGGCCCGGAAGCGAGTCAGAACCTTCGCGGTCAGCTGCGGTGCACGCGAACGCCGGCGAAATTACGCTTCCCCCGGCGGATCACGAGCCAGTGCCCGTGCAGGAGCTCTGCGTCGGACGGTGTCCACTCCTCCGACGAGACGCGGACGTTGTTGACCGACGCGCCGCCCTCCTTGACCGTGCGGCGCGCAGCGCCCTTGCTCTCGCACAGACCGGTCGAGACGAGCAGGTCGACGATGGTGCCGGGCTCCCCCGGACGCAGGTCCATCACCGAGGCCTCCGTGAGCGCCGCCGCAAGGGTGGGCTCGTCGAGGTCCGCGAGTTCCCCGCGCCCGAAGAGAGCGCGACTCGCCAATTCCACGGCTACGGTGTTCGCAGCGCCGTGGACGAGCGTGGTCATCTCCGCCGCGAGCCGCTTCTGGGCCTCGCGTGCATGGGGACGCTCGGCCGTCGCGGTTTCGAGTTCGGCCAGTTCCTCGCGGTCGAGGAACGTGAACCACCGCAGGTACTTGACGACATCGGCGTCCGCGGCATTCACGAAGTACTGGTACCAGGCGTACGGACTGGTCATCTCCGGGTCGAGCCACAGGCTTCCCCCGCCCGTGGACTTCCCGAACTTCTTGCCGTCCGAGGAGGTCACGAGTGGGACCGTCAGCGCGTGGACCGATGCTCCGTCGGTCCGTCGGTTCAGTTCGACGCCGGCGATGATGTTGCCCCACTGATCCGAGCCACCGACCTGGAGCGCGCACCCGTAGTCGCGGCGAAGCTGCACGTAGTCGTTCGCCTGCAGCAGCATGTAGCTGAATTCGGTGTACGAGATGCCGTCGCCTTCGAGCCGCCGCTTGACGGTGTCGCGTGCCAGCATCACGTTCACCGAGAAGTGCTTGCCGATGTCGCGCAGGAAGTCGACCGCCGTCAGGCGCCCCGTCCAGTCCAGGTTGTTCGCGACGACGGCACCGGTCGGCGAATCGTCGAAGTCCACGAAGCGTTCGAGTTGTCCCCGGATCCGATCCGCCCAGTCGGCGACGGTATCGGCGGAGTTCATCGTGCGCTCCCCCACGTCCCGAGGATCGCCGATCAAGCCGGTCGCTCCGCCGGCGAGGACGATCGGACGGTGGCCCGCGCGCTGGAATCGCTTGAGTGCGAGAAGCGGCACGAGGTGACCGGCGTGCAGGCTCGGTCCGGTCGGATCGAAGCCTGCATACAGGGTGATCGGACCTGCGTCGAGATCGCGTCGGAGTGCATCGAGATCGGTCGATTGGGCAATGAGCCCGCGCCAGGTCAGTTCGTCGAGAATGTGCTCAGTCACCGCTCGATCATCCCATTCGTGTTCGGAGTGCCGGCGCCCGTGGGCTCCGTCGATACGCCGAGACCCCCGGAGAGCCCGGAATCCACAGACGCCACGGCCGGTCTGCAGCGACGCTGATACCCACACGCGGGCCGGAGGCGACATCGACGTCGTCCCGTCGCTCGGGTAGTTCGAGGCGAACCCGCGACCGCGGGGAGAACACGTCGAGACCGTTGTCGGAGATATCCAATCCCAGTGCCGCGGCGAGGTTTCCGGGTCCGCGTGCAAGCTTGTCGGACGGCATCCCCGGGGTCCGTCGCCGGCTCGCGCACTGTTCGCCGTCCACGATCTCGCCGCCGCGCAGCAACACGGCGGCGGCCACGCCGTCGGGTCCGACCGAGATGTTGGCGCACAGATGCAGGCCGTAGCTGCGGTAGACGTACAGATGGCCGGCGGGCCCGAACATCACGGCGTTGCGTGCGCTCGGACCCCGATACGAATGAGCGGAGGGGTCGGGCCACGGACCGTCCTCCGGTCCGCCGTACGCCTCGACCTCGGTGAGCCGAATGGCGACATCGCCCACCCGGACCACAGCACCGAGCAGCGCACGAGCCGCCTCGACAGGGTCGAGGGATTCGAGGTACTGCGCGCTCATCGCGGCGGGGTCGGTCAGTCTCGGGTCCAGCCGGGAACACCCCGCGTGACGTAATCCTCGTGCTCTGCGTCACCGACGGCCACGGCCTCGTCGATCAGGAGAACCGGGATGCCGTTCTCGATCGGGTAGGCGCGGCGCAGCCGAGGGTTGTAGAGGACCGTGTCGTCGACGAGAAGCAGCGGCCCCTTGTCCTCGGGGCAGGCAAGAATGTTCAACAGCGTGGGATCGACGGCCACGGGGGTCCTTCCGACTTCGTACACAACGGAACGGGTTCAGCCTACCGGGCGGCGGGCGTGGCCCCCGCCGTGCCCGCTGCCCATTTCGTGGCGACCGCCTTGGTGAACCGCTTGTAGGTGCCGGTGTCCCGGTCCGCGTACCACGAGCGAACGGTCGGGGTCGGCAGGCCGTGTTCGCGCAGCTTGTCGGCGGCGGGACGGTAGGACGGCCCGATCGGGATGGACGGGACGATGTGCACCAGATCGGGGCGCTCCGCTTCGGGAACGACGTCGAGAGCGGCCGTGATCTCCGCTGCCGTCGGGGCCTTCTTACCGCGCAACGTACACGCGGCCACCGCGATATCGCTGTCCCCCAGAGTGATTCCGTACGAGACTGCAAGATCGATACGCGGAATCATCCCGAGCATGTCGATCACCGGCTGCGAGTACACCGGTCCGTGCGCGGTGACGACCACCCCGCGTTTGTTGTCGAGAAGCCAGTAGTCACCGTCCGCGTCACGGCGGAACAGGTTTTCGGTGGCGATCCACACGTCACCCGGTTCGAACACACCGCGCATGACGTCGCCGAGCGCTTCGTTGGACGCACCAGGTTTGCCGAGGAGAAGTCCGACCTCGCCGTCGGCGCACGAGCGTACGAAGCCACGGTCGTCTTCGATGAGCCGTCCGGTGAGCGGGTCGTAGGCCGCGAGACCGACCGCAGCGCTGCCGGGGAGCGGGCGTCCCTTGGATCCCACTTTCGAACCCGACACGTTGGCGAGGATCACGTCACCTTCGGTGGACGCGTAGAACTCGACCACCCGCGCGGGAGCAAAACGTTCGAGGGTGCGCCACCACAGCCCGGGCGGCATGCCGGAGCCGATGAACAATCGGATGGGGTGGCTGGCGTCGATGTGCAGGGAAGGGCTGTCGAGCACCTCTCGCATCATCGACCACGTGTACGTGACCACCGTGACGCCGTAGCGATGGACTTCCTCCCCGAACTTCGCCGGGTCCAGTCCGTTCGACAAGGCGATCCGCGCTCCACCCGCCAATGCACCGCCGAAGCTCACGAGCAGGCCCGACGAGTGATGCAGCGGTGCCAGGCAATACATCGTGTCGCGTCGCCCGAGCGACGCAGCGGTCGCCGTACCGAACGCCGACAGCGCCCAGCGATAGTTGGTGACCCGCTTGGTTTCGAGTGTCGGACCACTCCCCACGAAGAGGACGAACGCCAATTCGCGGGCGAGGCCCGGATCCGGGACGTACCAGCCCGGCAGGTGCACCCCGGAGATGTCGGTCCGCTCGAGATCGACGACGTCGGCGCCGGGCTCGACGTCGAGGTCGCGGACGTCGCCTCCACCCAGCACGAGAACCGGCAGGCCCGTGCCGATAGCGAGGTCGAGGTTTTCCGGGTCGGAGACGAGTTTTTCCACACCGCCGAGTCGGGCGGCGGCGGCCGCGTCCGGTCCAGGGGGGATCAGGACCGATACCGCGCCGAGACGGGAGACGGCGGCCACCGCCGCCATGGCGCTGGGCCGGACGTTCATGAGCACACCGACACGCATCGCCGGCCGGACGCCGTTGTCGACCAGACCGAGAACGATGTTGTCGATGCGGCGGTTGACCGCTTGGTAGGTGTAGACCCGGTCCTCGAAGATGAAGCACTCGCGCTGAGGCCCTCTCCTCCCCTGTTCTGCGAGGAGGCTGCCGACGGAGACACGGGTGCGGGGCTGGATCTGTCCCAGGCGGGCGAGACGCGGAAGTGCTCGCGCGGCTTCGCCCGACAGGTCGCGGGCACCGCGCACCGCGCCGGCCGCGACCTCGGCGATCCCCTTCCCGATATCGGCGCCGACATCGGCGAGCGTGGCGACCGTGTGCGCCACCCGGCTACTGATGGAGACGCCGGTCGCGCCCTCGTCGCTCGGCTCCGGCGCGGTCATGGGACTGACCCCGACGGGCCGGTCCCCGATTCCCTCCCGCCACTGCACCCATTCGCTCGTCGCAGGCCACGTCTGTTGCGCTGCAACGGATCCGACGACGAGACCGAAATGGCCCGCGCGGAGCGAATATTCGTAGACCTCGGCGCGCGGCGACGCTCTGCGAATTCCGCGTACTGCGAGAGGCTGGCCGATGTCGTCGACTTCTCCGAGGAACGCGAGGATGGGGCAGGTGATCTCCGCGAGCGTCACGGGCTTGTCGTTGATCACGAAGCCCCCGCTGACCATGCGGTTGTGCGCGACGAACTGGCGCAGCAGGTCGGCAACCGCGGGTCCGGACCACGCGACCCAGCCCTCGGTGTCGAGGAACCTGCGCTGGGGCTCCCGCGGAAGGAGAGCTTCGCGGTCGTGGAGCTGCCGGAGGAAGTCGATACGCGACCGCACCGTCTTGACCGGGTCGAGGAACTGGAATCCGGTACGAGCCATCCAGCCTGTGATCGCGAGACGGTTGAAGACGTGATCGGCCAGGAAATCGGCCGAGAGTGTCGCCACAGGGCCGGGGATGCCGAAGGGCAGTGCGGCGAGGGTATCGACGGGACTGCCGAAGGTGATGAGGCTGGCGATGTTGCGGCTGCGGCGATAGGCGGCAGCCTGGTAGCAGAACATGCCGCCCTGCGAGTAACCCCCGAGGTGGACGTCGCGTCCGGTGTACGCGTGAATCCGGTCGACGATTTCGTCGAGAGCGAGGATGTGGTCGGTGAGGGTGCGGTCCCACCCGCCTTCCTCTTGGTCGGGCGAGCCGAAGTCCACCACCCAGGGATCGAGTCCCGCGGCGTGCAGGACACCGACCGCACCGCTGTCGCGGGTGACGTCGTAAACGTCCGCGGACATCATCATCGGCGGCACCAACACCACGGGTGGACCGGACGCGGCGGTGTCCGAGTCGGGGAAATAGCGCCGGAGACGGTACATCCCGCACCGTTCGACGACCTGATACGGAGACGACGAGGTGCCCGGTTCGAGCCCCCCGAAGCGGATGACTTCGAGACCGTTCTGCGCCGTCGCGATGAGCCGACGCATCGGTCCGGTCACCGCTCTACCGTCCAGTCCCACGATCGCTTCCCTCCACGATGCCCATGACCCCGGTACATGACGGGTGTACGCGTAAGCCTGCCATATCCGTGATCCGGTCCCGGGCAATTCGGACGCCGCCCGGTCCCGGGCTATTCGGATGCCGCCCGGGACCGGAAGAGGAACAGACGCAGCGCGGCGCCCGCCTACGCGAGGGGCGTCAGGCCCGCACCCAGGCCCGCAGCGCCGCCGCGGTCTCGCGCACCCTGCCGAGTTGCTCGGCAACGCGGACTCCCGCGGTGCCGCCGCGAGCGTTCCGCGACGCGATGGAGCCCTCGACCGTGAGAACTTCACGCACCTGAGGGGTGAGCGCGGGATCGACTGCCGCGAGTTCGGCGTCGGTGAGGTCTTCGAGCCCCACCCCGCGCGTCTCCGCTGCCCGGACGCAGGCGCCGGCAGCTTCGTGGGCCACCCGGAACGGGACGCCCTGGCGCACCATCCACTCGGCGATGTCGGTCGCCAAGGTGAATCCTGCGGGCGCGAGTTCGGCCATCCGTTCGGTGTGGAACGTCAGCGTCGACACGAGCCCGGTGATCGCCGGAAGCAGAAGCTCGAGCTGGGCGACCGAATCGAAGACCGGTTCCTTGTCTTCCTGGAGGTCCCGGTTGTAGGCCAGCGGCTGTGCCTTGAGCGTCGCGAGCAGGCCCGTGAGGTTTCCGATGAGCCTGCCCGCCTTGCCGCGGGTGAGTTCGGAGACGTCGGGATTCTTCTTCTGCGGCATGATCGACGATCCGGTGGACCATGCGTCGGCGAGGGTGATGTACCCGAACTCCGGTGTGCTCCAGAGGATCACCTCCTCCGCCATCCGCGAGAGGTCGACCGCGATCTGAGCGAAGACGAACGCTGCTTCTGCGGCGAAGTCGCGCGCACTGGTCGCGTCGATGGAATTGTCGGCGGCAGCGTCGAATCCCAGATCGGCGGCGATTGCCTCGGGGTCGAGCCCGAGGGACGAGCCCGCGAGCGCACCCGACCCGTACGGCGAGACAGCCGTGCGCCGGTCGAAGTCACGCAGACGATCGACATCACGCAGCAAGGGATGCGCGTGCGCGAGCAGATGGTGCGCGAGCAACACCGGCTGCGCCGCCTGCAGGTGGGTCTTGCCCGGCATCACGGCGTCGGGGTGCGCGGCGGCCTGGCCTGCGATGGCCTCGACGACATCGAGCACACCGTCGCCGATACGCCGCGCGCTATCGCGCAACCACATGCGGAACAGCGTCGCGACCTGATCGTTGCGGGAGCGCCCGGCGCGCAGACGTCCGCCCACCTCGGGGCCGACCCGCTCGATGAGACCGCGCTCGAGTGCGCCGTGCACGTCCTCGTCGGAATCCGACGGGACGAACGCGCCCGATGCGACATCGGCGGCGAGGCCCTCGAGCCCGTCGAGCATGGTCGCGAGGTCGTTGTCACTCAGTAGCCCGGCCCGATGCAGGATCTTGGCGTGCGCCTGGGATGCCCGCACGTCGTAGGGCGCAAGCACCCAGTCGAAGTGGGTCGACTTGCTCAATGCCGCCATGGCGGCGGCCGGTCCGGATTCGAACCGGCCGCCCCACAGCGCACCTTCGTTGGTGCCGTGGGTGGCCATGACTACAGGCCCAGATCGCGCTTCGCGGCGACCTTCGACGACAGGCCGTGGATCTGGACGAAGCCCTTGGCGTTGGACTGGTCGAAGCTGTCGCCCTCGTCGTAGGTGGCGAGGTTGAAGTCGTACAGCGATTCGGGGCTGCGGCGTCCGTTGACGGTGATGTGCCCGCCGTGCATGGCCATCCGGATGTCGCCGGTGACGCGTTCCTGCGTGTTCTGGATGAACGCGTCGAGCGCGTACTTGAGCGGGGAGTACCAGAGGCCGTCGTAGACCAGCTCGCTCCACCGCTCTTCGACACGGCGCTTGTAGCGGCCGAGCTCACGCTCGAGGGTGACGTGCTCGAGTTCCTGGTGCGCGGTGATCAGCGCGATCGCGCCGGGCGCCTCGTAGATCTCGCGGCTCTTGATGCCGACGAGGCGGTCCTCGACCATGTCGAGCCGGCCGACACCCTGTGCGCCGGCGCGCTTGTTGAGTTCCTGGATCGCCTCGAGCACGGAGACGGGCTTGCCGTCGATCGCGACGGGACGGCCCGCTTCGAAGGAGACGATGAGCTCGTCGGGGGCCTGCCAGTTGAGGGTGGGGTCCTCGGTGTAGTCGTAGACGTCCTTGGTGGGGGCGTTCCACAGGTCCTCGAGGAAGCCGGTCTCGACGGCGCGTCCCCACACGTTCTGGTCGATGGAGAACGGGGACTTCTTGGTGACGTTGATCGGCAGGTTGTGCTCGGCGGCGAAGGCGATGGCCTTCTCGCGGGTCCAGGCGTAGTCGCGCACGGGTGCGATGACCTGCAGGTCGGGAGCGAGGGCACCGAAGCCGACCTCGAAGCGCACCTGGTCGTTGCCCTTGCCGGTGCAGCCGTGCGAGACGATGGTGCCGCCGTACTCCCGGGCCGCCTTCACGATGTGCTTCACGATCAGCGGACGGCTGATCGCGGAGACCAGCGGGTAGCGGTCCATGTAGAGCGCGTTCGCCTGCACGGTGGGCAGGCAGTACTCGTCGGCGAACTCGTCCTTGGCGTCGACGACGACGGACTCGACGGCGCCGCAGTCGAGCGCACGCTGACGCACCACTTCCATGTCCTCGCCGCCCTGACCGAGATCTATGGCGACGGCGACGACCTCCTTGCCGGTCTCCTTGCCGATCCAGCTGATGGCAACGGAGGTGTCCAGCCCGCCCGAGTAGGCGAGTACGACGCGATCGGCCATTGTCTTGTGCTCCTTCTTTTCTTTCGTGTACGTCTCTCGACGTGATGGTTCAGGCCAGTGATTCGAACAGGGCGGCCAGTTGCGCCCCTGTCATCGGTTCCCGGGCGATCACCGCAATGGTGTCGTCCCCGGCGATCGTGCCGACCACCTCCGGTAATGATGCCCGATCGAGTGCGCTGGCCAGATAGTGCGCTGCCCCCGGTGGCGTCCGGAGGACCGCGATGTTGCCGCTGGCGTCGGTGGAGACGAGCAGTTCACCGAGTAGCCGGGATAGTCGATCCGTGCCGCCGGACACTCCGCGGACGGGGCTGCCGTCCTCGGGCACGATGTACACGCCCGCTCCCCCGTCTGCGCCGCGCAGCTTGACGGCACCGAGTTCTTCGAGGTCACGGGAGAGGGTGGCGGTGGAGACCTCGATGCCTTCGGCCGCGAGGAGTGCCGCGAGTTCGGTGTGGCTGCGCACCGCGCGGGTTGCCAGGAGCGCGGTGATACGCGCCTGCCGCGCGGCCCGAGTCGGGGCGGCGCTGCCGGCCCGTTCGACGGCTCCCTCCGCGGTGTTCACGTTCAGCTCCTGCGCTGCTCGAGCAGCCACACGAGCAGGGCCTTCTGTGCGTGGAGCCGGTTCTCGGCCTCGTCCCAGACGACGGAGCGGGGTCCGTCGATGACCTCTTCCGTGATCTCCTTTCCGCGGTAGGCGGGCAGGCAGTGCAGCACGATCGACGCGGGATCGGACAGTGCCAGCAGCGTGTCGTCGAGCTGGTACGGCCGGAAGGGGGCCTCGCGGTCCTTGCCGTCGACTTCCTGCCCCATCGACACCCAGGTGTCGGTGACGAGGACGTCGGCGCCGGTCGCCGCTGCATGGGGATCGTCGGTGACGGTGACGCTGCCGCCGGTCTCCTCTGCCCGCGCGCGGGCTGCGGCGACCACTTCCGGGTCGGGAGTGAAGCCCGTCGGGGACGCGATGGTGACGTGGAGGCCGGCGGTGACGCCTCCCAGCATCAGCGAGTTCGCCATGTTGTTCGCGCCGTCACCGAAGTAGGTGAGTTTCAGCCCGTGGGTGCGGCCCTTGTGTTCGCGGATGGTCTGGAGGTCGGCGAGCACCTGACACGGGTGGAAGGTGTCGGTCAGCGCGTTGACCACGGGCACGGTGGAGTGCGCCGCGAGGGTCTCGATGCGGTCCTGCCCGAAGGTGCGCCACACGACCGCTTCGGCGAACCGGGAGAAGACGCGCGCGGTGTCCTCGAGCGTTTCGCCTTTGCCGATCTGCGTGGACCCGGCGTCCACGACGATCGCGTGACCGCCGAGCTGGGCGATGCCCGCGTCGAACGAGAACCGGGTGCGGGTGGAGGGCTTGTCGAACAACACCGCCACGCTGTAGGGGCCCTCGAGCGGACGCCGCGACAGCGGGGCTTTCTTGAGTTCCGCTGCCAGATCGAGGATTTCGTTCTGTTCGGCGGGAGTCAGGTCGTCGTCACGCAGAAGATGTCTCAGCACGGTGCGTCAGTTCCCTTCCCGGTCGGCGTTGTCGAGGATGGCGGGTAGCGCCGCGACGAAGCTTTCGGCCTGGCGCTCGGTGAGGATGAGCGGCGGCGCGAGCCGGATGACGTCGGGCGCCGGGGCGTTGACGAGGAACCCGGCCTCGCGCGCGGCGGCTTCGACCGCTGCGGACTTCGTGTCGGTGAGGACCACACCGAGAAGCAGGCCGGAGCCCCGCACGTGCGACACGAGGGGGTGCCCGAGGGACTCGATGCCGGTGCTCAGTGTCTTGCCGACGGCGTTGACGTGGTCGAGCAGGTTCTGCTCGTCGATGGTGCGGAGGACGGCGAGGGCCGCGGCGGCGCACACCGGGTTCCCACCGAACGTGGTTCCGTGCTTGCCCGGCTGGAAGAGGTCCGCGGCCGGCCCGGTCGCGAGGACCGCACCGATGGGCAGACCGCCGCCGAGACCCTTGGCGAGGGTCATCACGTCGGGCACGACTCCGGCTGCCTGGTGGGCGAAGAAGGTGCCGGTGCGGGCGATGCCGGTCTGGACTTCGTCGAGCACGAGCAGCGCGCCGCGCTCACGGGTGATGCGGCGGGCTTCCGCGAGGTAGCCCTCCGGCGGCACGACGACCCCGGACTCCCCCATGATGGGTTCGAGGAACACGGCGGCGGTGTTCTCGTCCACCGCGGCGTCGAGCGCGGCGATGTCGCCGTAGGGAACGAACTCGACGCCGGGGGGCATCGGCTCGAACGGTGCCCGTTTGTCGGGCTGACCGGTCAGCGCGAGGGCACCCATGGTGCGGCCGTGGAACGCCTTCTCACAGGCGATGATCTTCGGCCGGCCGGTGAGGCGGGCGATCTTGAACGCCGCTTCGTTGGCTTCGGTGCCGGAGTTGCAGAAGAAGGCTCGCCCGGGGTGTCCGAAGTGCCCGAGGAGTTGTTCGGCGAGTTCCACTACCGGTGCGGAGGCATAGAGGTTGGACACGTGGCCGAGCTGCCCGAGCTGAGCTGTGACGGCCTCGAGGATCGCGGGATGCCGGTGGCCGAGGCTGTTGACCGCGATGCCCCCGAGCAGATCCAGGTATTGCATGCCGTCGGCGTCGGTGACGACCGCGCCGTCGCCGGCGACGAGCGCCAGCTTGGGGACGCCGTAATTGTTCATGAGCGAGCCTGCCCAGCGTTGCTGCAGCTCGGACGTGCCGGTCATGCGTTTCCTTCCGTGACGGGGAGCACCGTCGGGCTGTGCGTGCCGGTGCCCCGGGCAGGGGTGACCATGGTGCCGATGCCTTCCTCGGTGAACAGTTCGAGCAGCACCGAATGCGCCTGGCGACCGTCGATCACGTGAGCGGTCGGTACCCCGCCCTGGACGGCGCGCAGGCACGCCTCCATCTTGGGGACCATGCCGGAGTCGAGGGAAGGCAGCAGTTCGGCGAGCGTGTCCACGTCGATGGACGAGGTCAGCGACGAGCGGTCGGGCCAGTTCGTGTAGAGCCCCTCCACGTCGGTGAGTACCACCAGTTTCTCGGCGCCGAGGGCCTCGGCGAGCGCGGCCGCGGCCGTGTCGGCGTTGATGTTGTGGACGACGCCGTCGATGTCGGGCGCAACGGTCGACACCACGGGGATGCGACCGGCGGCGATCAGGTCGAGGACGGCGGCGGGGTCGACGGTGGTGACGTCACCGACGAGCCCGATGTCGGTGTCCGTGCCCTCCACGACGACGGTGCGACGGGTTGCGGTGAACAGCCGCGCGTCTTCGCCCGAGATCCCCACGGCGTAGGGGCCGTGCGCGTTGATGAGGCCGACGAGTTCGCGTCCGACCTGGCCGAAGAGCACCATCCGCACGATGTCCATCACCTCGGGGGTGGTGACGCGGAATCCGCCGCGGAATTCGCCTTCCAGCCCGAGCCGCCGCAGCATGGCGTTGATCTGGGGTCCGCCACCGTGCACCACGACGGGGTGGATGCCGACGGTGCGCAGGAACGCCATATCGGCCGCGAACGCCGTTTTGAGGTCGTCGTCGATCATGGCGTTGCCGCCGTACTTCACCACGACGATCTTGTCGCGGAACTTCTGCAGCCACGGCAACGCTTCGGCGAGGACGAATGCTTTCTGCTGTGCGGACACGTTCGCGATGAGGTCTGCGGCCATGTCGGCTCCGGTCACGTGCGCGGTCACGACGAGTAAGCCGAGTTCTCTTCGACGTACGCGTGCGACAGGTCGGTGGTGCGGATCGACACCTCGGCGTCGCCGAGCCCGAGATCGATGTCGAGCGCGATATCGATACCGGTCAGGTCCACCTCGCGGGCACCGGGGGCGCCGACGCCGCCGATGCACACGGGCTGCCCGTTGAACGTGACGGTGATCGTGTTCGGGTCGAGTTCGATCGGGGCGATCCCGATGGCGGCGAGCACCCGTCCCCAGTTGGGGTCGGAGCCGAACAGCGCGGTTTTCACGAGGCTGTCGCGGGCGACGGTCCGGGCGCCGATGAGCGCGTCGTCTTCGCTCGCGGCACCGCGCACGGTGACGGTGACGCGTTTGGTGACACCTTCCGCGTCGGCCATCATCTGGTCGGCGAGACTGTCGCAGACGCCGAGGACCGCGGCGTCGAGTTCGTCCTGTGTGGGGCTGACCCCGCTGGCGCCGGAGGCGAGCAGCAAGACGGTGTCGTTGGTTGAGGTGGCACCGTCGATGTCGAGTCGGTCGAACGTCTTCCGGCTGGCGTGGCGCAGCGCCGCGTCGAGTTGTTCCGGGGTGGCGACGGCATCGGTCGTGAGCACGCAGAGCATGGTGGCGAGCGCCGGGGCGAGCATGCCCGCGCCTTTGGCCATGCCGCCGACGTTCCAGTTCGCCGCGTGGTGGAGCGCCGCCTGCTTAGGGACGGTGTCGGTCGTCATGATCGCGTGGGCGGCGTCGGTGCCGCCGGAGATTCCTCCGGCGAGTTCGTGGACGATCTCCTGCACGCCGGTGAGGACCTTGTCCATGGGCAGCCGGTCGCCGATGAGCCCGGTCGAGCACACGGCGATCTCACCCGCGCCGGTCTCGGTGCCCCAGTTGCTCAGTGCGTCGGCCAGCGTTTCGGCCGTGGTGTGGGTGTCCTGGAATCCGCCGGGTCCGGTGCATGCGTTGGCACCGCCGGAATTGAGGATCACCGCGCGCAATGCGCCGGTGGTGAGGACCTGCTGGGACCACAGGACGGGAGCGGCTTTGACCTTGTTGGTGGTGAAGACGCCTGCCGCGGCGAGCTCGGGTCCCTCGTTGAGGACGAGGGCGAGATCGGCGTTGCCGTTGGCTTTGATCCCGGCCCGGATGCCGGCGGCGCGGAACCCTGCCGGGGCGGTCACGCCCTGGGTGCGGATGAGCCGTCCTCCGGCGATCTCCTCGGCGTGTGCGTACGCGGCGTCCACGCTGTCCTCCGTGGTGGTGCTGTCGGTCAGATCGGTCACGGCGCCACTCCTACGGTGGACAGGCCGGCGGCCTCGGGCAGCCCGAGCGCCAGGTTCATGGACTGGACCGCAGCTCCGGCGGTGCCCTTGGTCAGGTTGTCGAGCGCGGCGATCACGATCAGCAGGCCCGCGTCGGGGTCGACGGTGACGGCGAGCTGAACGGCGTTGGACCCGATCACCGAGCCGGTGGCGGGCAGCACCCCTTCCGGTAGCAGGTGCACGAATGTTTCGTCCCCGTAGGCCTTTTCGTAGACGGCGCGCGCTTCCTCGGCGGTAGCCGTGGTCGGCGCCGTGCAGGTGGCGAGGATGCCCCGGGGCATGGGTGCGAGAACGGGGGTGAACGAGACGGAGACGTCGGTGCCGGCGAGCACTGAGAGATTCTGCTTGATCTCGGGGGTGTGGCGGTGGGCGCCGCCGATGCCGTAGGCCCGCACCGATCCCATCACTTCGGAGCCGAGCAGGTCGACTCTCGGCGACTTGCCCGCGCCGGAGGCACCGGACACCGCGACGACCTGCACGGACGGTTCCACGATGCCGGCTGCGACCGCCGGAGCGAGAGCGAGCAACGCGGAGGTGGGATAGCAGCCGGGTACGGCGATGCGGGTCGCGCCGATGAGCTTGTCGCGCGCGCCGGGCAGTTCCGGCATGCCGTACGGCCAGGTGCCCGCGTGGTCGGTGCCGTACCAGCGCGTCCAGTCATCGGAGGAGGTCAGCCGGAAGTCGGCGCCGCAGTCGATGACGACGGTGGTCTCGGGCAGTTGCTCGGCGATGACCGCGGAGTGGCCGTGCGGCAGGCCGAGGAAGACGACGTCGTGCCCGGCGAGGCTGTCGAGGTCGGTGGGTGCGAGAACCCGGTCGGCGAGCGGCAGCAGATGCGAATGGAATTCGCGGAGGGTGGCTCCGGCGTTGCTCCCGGCGGTGAGTGCACCGATGACGAGTGATCCGTCCTGGTACGCGGGATGGCCGAGAAGGAGGCGCAGGATCTCGCCGCCCGCGTAACCGCTCGCTCCCGCGACGGCCACCCGGAGCGGCGCCTGCGGCGTCGCCGTGAATACCGGTGAATTACCCATACGATTGATTATGCACGATGATGCAAACTATTTCATCCAGCTCTGGGTCACACCCAGTTCCGGGTCATTCCGAACGCAACGACCGCCGGATCTCCGCGAGCTTGTCGGCCGCGGCTGCCTGCCGCGCCTCGTACTCGTCGTCGAGGGTGCGCCCGGACACGCTTTCCCTCGCCAGTTCCTCTGCGCCGATCGCTGTCGCCGAACGGTGCTCGATCTTCTCTCGCACCGAGTCCAGCGTGGGCACGCCGTCGCGGGTGTACCCGGTGATCTCCTCGATCGTCGGCGCCCGCGTCCCCGAACCGACGGGGCCGGGATCGGTGGCCGGTTCGGGCTCGGCGGGCGGCACGTCCGGGATGTCCGGCGACGGCGGCACGTCGGGCACCGTGGGAGTCGCGGGTTCGGCCGGTGTGACGTCGGGCGCAGGCTCGTCCGGCGTCTCGGGCTCCGGTGTCCGGCCGTGGTTCCGTTCGTCGCTACTCATACATCCAGGTTACGTCGGACGGACCGAGAGCGGGGGCGCCGAGCCGTGACCCGGCGCGCCCCCGCCGAGGACAACGTCAGCGACGCATCTCGGCACCCACGGAGGCAGCAGCCGCAGCGACCGCAGCGTCACGGGCAGCGCTCGCCTCGTCCTCGGTGAGCGTGCGATCGGGCGCCCGGAAACGCAACGCGAACGCGAGCGACTTGCGGTTCTCACCCACCTGCGCGCCTTCGAACACGTCGAACAGCCTGATGTCTTCGAGCAGTTCGCCGCCACCCGCGCGCAACGCGGACTCGACCGACGCCGCCGGCACCTCCGCGTCGACCACCACCGCGACATCCTGCAGCACCGCCGGGAACGGCGAGACCACCGGAGCGGGCAGCGACTCGGAGATCGGGAGGGCGTCGAGATCGAGCTCGAAAGCACACGTGCGCGCCGGAAGGCCCGCCCGTTCGACGACGGCCGGATGCAACTCACCGGCGTGGCCGACGACCACCCCGTCGACGAGCAACTCGGCGCAACGACCAGGATGCCACGGAAGATACTGCGCCGCACGCCGTTCCAGCTGCACACCCGCGGCCCTGGCAATGGTCTCCGCGGCCGCGAAGGCGTCGGACGCCTCTGCGGCACGTCCGGATCCCCACGGTCCCGCGGGCTCGCGCATTCCCGCGAGCGCACCGCCGACGTGCACGGGCTGCGCCGGGAGCGACTGCTCGAGGGTCGCGATCTCGTCGTCGCTGGGACGCCGGTCGACCGGCAGCGGCGCGACCGCCACCGTGTCCGGACCCGGCTGCACCACCTGGGCGATGGAGAACAGCGCCAGGTCGCGCTGACCGCGCGAGACATTGCGCGCGAGCACCTCGAGGAGGCCGGGCAGCAAGGTGGTGGCCAGTTCCGGGCGGTCCGATTCGAGCGGGTTGAGCACCTTGGTGGTGACGCGGCGCGGATCGTCGGCGTCGAGTCCCCAGGTGTCGAACACGCCGGTGGGCAGGAACACCGGGGCGAGTACCTCGACGTAACCGTCGTATGCCAGCGCCTTGCTGACGGCGCGGCGACGCTTCTGGCTCGGCGTCAGTCCCCGTCCTGCGGGAGCGGCCGGGAGCACCGACGGGATCTGTTCGAGTCCCTCGAGGCGAAGCACTTCCTCGACGAGATCTGCGGGCTGACGCAGGTCGGGGCGCCACGACGGCGGCGTCACCACGAGCTGACCGTGGCCGTCCTCGCCGACACCGACCTCCACGGCACACCCGATCTGGGTCAGGCGACGGGCGGCGGTGCCGTTCGGGTAGGTGACCCCGGCGATGCGGTCCGGAAGGTCGATGTCCATCCGGATCGACACGGGTTCGGTCGGAACGACGATGTCGGTGAGGGTGGGCTCGACGGTGCCGCCGGCGATCTCGACGAGCAGCGCTGCCGCGCGATCGAGTGCGGCGCGGGCGACGGCGGGGTCGACGGTGCGCTCGAAACGCTTCCCGGCTTCACTGCTGAGCTTGTGACGCCGGTTGCCGCGGAACACGGCGAGCGGATCCCAGGTCGCCGCTTCGAGCAGGATGTCGGTGGTCGCGTCCCCGACTTCGGTGGTGGCGCCGCCCATGATGCCGGCAAGGGAGATGACGCCGGAATCGTCGCAGATCACGACGTCCTCGGGATCGAGGTCGCGCTCGACACCGTCGAGGGTGGTCAGCTTCTCCCCCGCCCGAGCCCGGCGCACGACGATATCGCCCTGCAGGGTGGCCGCGTCGAACGCGTGCAGCGGCTGGCCGAGTTCGAGCATCACATAGTTCGTGACATCGACGGCCGGGGAGATCGGGCGCACACCGGCGGTGTGCAGGCGCCGTTGCAGCCACCACGGGGACACTGCGTTCGGGTCGATGCCCGTTACCCGGCGTGCCGCGAACCGGGTGGCGTCGGTCTCCGGCTCGAGCCGGATCGGGTAGGCCTCGCCACCGTCGGCGGGCAGCGGGGTGACCTGAGCGGGGTCGACGAATTCGAGGTCGAAGCCGCAGGCGAGTTCGCGGGCCAGTCCGCGCGCGGAGAAGCAGTAACCGCGGTCCGGAGTGATGTTCAGTTCGACGACCGTGTCGCCGAGCCCGAGCAATTCGTTCGCATCCGCGCCCGGCTCGGCACTTCCCGGTTCGAGCACCAGAATGCCCGAGTGGTCGGTGCCGATACCCAGTTCGCTCACCGAGCAGATCATCCCGTCGGAGACCTGCCCGTAGGTCTTGCGGCTCGCGATGGCGAACCCGCCGGGAAGCACCGCGCCGGGGAGTGCGGCGACCACGAGGTCACCTTCGGCGAAGTTGCGGGCACCGCACACGATGCCGCGGGGCTCGTCTTCGCCCACCTCGACCTTGCAGAACCGGATGGGCTTCTTGAACCCCTCGAGTTCGGTGATCTCGGCGACCCGTCCGACGACCAGGTTGTCGATGCGTTCGAGGGTTTCGATGTCCTCGACCTCGAGCCCGACCCGGACGAATCCCGCGTCGAGTTCCTCGGGCGTGACGTTCCACTCCGGGGTGGCACGCTGCAGGATCTCGGTCAGCCAGGACTGCGCTATTCGCACTTGGGTTCAGCTTTCTCGTTCGTTCGGGGACGGATGGAGGTGGCGGGCGTCAGCCCTGCACACCGAAGGGCAGGGTGAAGCGCACGTCGCCTTCGACGATGTCGCGCATGTCGGGGATGCCGTTGCGGAACTGCAGCGTGCGCTCGAGACCCATGCCGAATGCGAATCCGGTGTACACGTCGGGGTCGATGCCCGAGGCCCGCAGCACATTCGGGTTCACCATGCCGCAGCCGCCCCACTCGACCCAGCCCGCGCCGCCCTTCTTGTTCGGGAACCAGACGTCCACCTCGGCGGACGGCTCGGTGAACGGGAAGTAGTTCGGACGCATCCGCGTCCGGGTCTCCGGTCCGAACAGGGCACGCGCGAACGCATCGAGCGTGCCGCGCAGGTGGCCCATGGTCAGACCCTTGTCCACCGCGAGACCCTCCACCTGGGAGAACACCGGGGTGTGCGTGGCGTCGAGTTCGTCGGTACGGAACGTGCGGCCCGGGCACACCACGTAGATCGGGATGTCGCGGTGCAGCATCGTGCGCACCTGCACCGGGGAGGTGTGGGTGCGCAGCACCTGACGCGACCCTTCCGGTGCGATGTGGAAGGTGTCCTGCATCGTGCGGGCCGGGTGGTCGGGCAGGAAGTTGAGGGCGTCGAAGTTGAAATGTTCGGTTTCGACCTCGGGCCCTTCGGCGATTTCCCATCCCATCGCGACGAACACGTCGGCGACCTGGTCGGAAATGATGCTGATCGGGTGCCGGGCACCGAGCGGGCGGCGAGTCGCCGGCAGCGTCACGTCGACGGCCTCGGCGACGAGGACCGCCGCGTCACGCTCGGCCTGCAGTTCCTCCTTGCGGGCGTCGAATGCGGCCTGCGCGGCGGTGCGGTGGGCGTTGACCCGCTTGCCCGCGTCGGCGCGCTCCTTGCCCGGCAGCGAGCCGAGCGCACGCTTGGCGAGGGAGATGGGCGCCTTGTCGCCGAGATGGTCGACCTTCGCCCGCGCGAGCGCGTCGAGGTCGGCAGCGGCCGCGAACGCCTCGATCGCAGCCTTCTCGGCCGCAGCGAGGGCCTCCTCGGTCAAGGCGCTCGGATCGACTGCCGGCGGGGTGCCGCCTTCATTCTTGGCCACGACCGGTGCAACTCCTTCTTCGGGCGAACGATGGTTCGAAATGTTCTCGCGGGCGCCGCCGCGACCGGATGGTCGACGGCGCACCGACAAATCCTATGTGATGGGTCCGGAGGCCCGAGTCTGCACCGGGGGCCGGTGCTGCACCCGGGAGCTGGCGTACAGGCAGATCGACGCTGCGGTAGCGAGGTTGAGAGACTCGGCACGACCCCGGATCGGGATACGGACCCGATGGTCTGCCCGCGCGGCGACCTCCGGATCGAGACCGTGGGCCTCGTTACCGAACAGCCACGCCGTGGGACGGGCCAGCAGTTCGTCGGCGTCGTCGAGTTCGACCTCGCCGTCGGCGGCCGTCGCGAGGATCTGCACGCCTGCGCCGGAGAGGGCGTCGAGAACACGCAGGGTGTCCCGCTCCCGCGCAACCGGCAGGTGGAAGATGCTGCCTGCCGACGCACGCACACACTTCCCGTTGTGCGGGTCCACCGAGTCGCCGGCGAGGATCACCGCGTCGGCGCCGACAGCGTCCGCGACACGGATCAGGGTGCCGGCGTTGCCGGGCTCCGCCATCGCGACGGGCACCGCCACGAGCCGGGGGCGCGGCGACAGTGCCGCCTCGAGAGGGACGTCGAGGGTGTCGCAGACGGCCACCAGTCCCGGCGGGGTCACCGTGTCCGACAGACGGGCGGCGGCTTTCTCGGTCACGGTGGCGACGCGCACCCCCGCGCGGTGCGCGGCGTCGACGCAGTCGCGGTAGCGTTCGGCCGCGGCTTCGGTGACGAACAGGTCGTGCACGTGACCGGCCGCGAGCGCTTCGGTGACGGAGTTCTCACCCTCGGCGAGAAACCGCCCGTTTTTGCGTCGTTCCGCGGCCCGCAAGAGTTTCACAGCAGAAACGACCCGCGGGGTGCGCTCGGTGAGCGGATCCACGGGCCGTTCCTGTGTTGTGTCGTCGTTCAGCGTCGTGCTCAGGCAGCCGGAGCGTTGACGTCGGCCGGCAGCGCAGCCTTGGCGAGCGCGACCAGGCCGGCGAATGCCTCGGCGTCGGAGACGGCGAGCTCGGCGAGGATCTTGCGGTCGACCTCGACACCCGCGGCCTTGAGGCCCTGGATGAAGCGGTTGTAGGTGATGTCGTTGGCGCGGGCCGCCGCGTTGATACGGCTGATCCACAGCTTGCGGAAATCACCCTTGCGGGCGCGACGGTCGCGGTAGGCGTAGGTCAGCGAGTGAAGCTGCTGCTCCTTGGCCTTGCGGTACAGACGCGAGCGCTGCCCGCGGTAGCCCTTCGAGGCCTCGAGAATCGAACGGCGCTTCTTCTGGGCGTTGACGGCCCTCTTCACGCGTGCCACTGGTTAAGTCCTGTCAAAGTTCGGGGGACGACATTGTTTCGTCCCCGGAGAGCGGGAAACGGTCGGGGAAGCTCAGAGGCCGAGCAGGCGCTTGACCCGCGGGGTGTCCGCGGGCGCGACCACTGCCACGCCGTCGAGACGGCGAGTGACGGTCGAAGGCTTGTGCTCGAGAAGGTGGCGGCGCCCGGCCTTCTGGCGCAGGATCTTCCCGCTGCCGGACACCTTGAATCGCTTCGCGGTGCCGCTGTGGGTCTTCGACTTGGGCATGGAGTCCTCAGTTCTTGTCGGTGTGTACATCGGTGCTCGCACGCAGCACCGGGTGTGCTGGTTCGAGCGGCTAGCTGCTTGGGGCGTCGCCCTGCTGCGGCGCCGGCGGCGGGGTCGCAGGGGCAGATGCCTGCGTTGCCTGCGCGGTGCTCGAGGGCTGCGCGGTGTTGACCGGTGCAGCATGGGCGGCTTCCTGCGCCTTCGCGCGGGTCTTCGCGCCCTTGTGCGGGGCCAGCACCATGGTCATGTTGCGACCGTCCTGCTTCGCGGAGGTTTCGATGAAGCCGAGTTCGGCGACATCCGCACCCAGACGCTGCAGCAACCGGTACCCGAGTTCGGGACGCGACTGCTCACGGCCACGGAACATGATGGTGACCTTGACCTTGGACCCGGCCTCGAGGAAGCGAACGACGTTGCGCTTCTTGGTCTCGTAGTCGTGATCGTCGATCTTGGGCCGGAGCTTCTGCTCCTTGATCACGGTCATCTGCTGGTTCTTGCGCGATTCGCGCGCCTTCTGCGCGTTCTCGTACTTGAACTTGCCGTAATCCATGATCTTGCAGACCGGCGGCCGAGCGTCGGGCGCCACCTCGACGAGGTCGAGGTCGGCTTCGATAGCCAGGCGGAGTGCATCTTCAACACGCACGATGCCGACCTGTTCCCCGCCAGGTCCGACGAGACGGACCTCGGGAACTCGGATGCGTTCGTTGATGCGGGTCTCAGCGCTGATGTGGCCTCCTAGGTAGAACGGTGGGTCGGTGTGACCGCACCGCAGCAGGTGGCCCGAGTTCCTCGACGAAAAGACCCCGCTGTGGTGCCGAGGCTCCACGCGGGGTCCGATACCGACCGGTCGACGAACGGCAGTTGCACTGCACATACGCCCCAGCATCCCGGAGGATGCGGCATCCGCGGTGCGAGCACCGGGAAGACCGGACCACTGAACTGCATCTATTGTGCCGCCAGAGGTGGGAGTCGGACTCCACTTTGCTGCCCATGCTGGTATGCACGGGCGGTCGTGGGGACAAGTCTAGCAAAGATGCACGTCGGCATCGAATCGCCCCGCGAGCGACCACCCGAACTGCGTCGCTCCCGGGCGCAGTGGGATCCTCGATGCATGACCGAGGCACCCGATTCCCAGGACCCGAACGTAGCGCCGGACGACGTGCGCGAACTCGCCGAGATCCCGGCCGTCGAGGTGATCAGCCGCGCTGCCGTGATGTTGATGAGTTCGGCCGCCGAGAAGCTGGGTCTCGGCGACGCCGACCCCCAGCAGAGCAGCCACCTCGATCTCGACGAAGCACGACGTGTGATCACTGCGCTGGCCGGCCTCGTCACGGCTTCCGTGGAATACCTCGGACCGCACGCCGGACCGATCCGCGAGGGCCTGCAGGCACTGCAGCGCGCGTTCCGTGAGGCATCGTCGACTCCCGACGAGCCCGGATTCGGTCCCGGCGAGAAGTACACCGGCCCCGTCTACTGATCCCACCCGCACAGCACGACACCCGGGACGCAGCGCTCGGCGCCGCTCCCGGGTGTCCTGGTGACTATTTCGCCGCGACCTTCTTCTTCGCCGCCCGCTTCCGGGCCGGAGCCTTCTTCGGCGCGGGCGGTACAGGCGCGAGTGCCTCGGCGAGGAAGCGCCCGGTGTAGCTCGCTTCCACCTCGGCGATGTCCTCGGGCGTGCCCTGTCCGACGACGGTGCCGCCCCCGGCTCCGCCTTCGGGGCCCATGTCGATCACCCAGTCCGCTGTCTTGATGACGTCGAGATTGTGCTCGATGACGATGACGGTGTTGCCCTTGTCGACAAGCCCGTTGATGACACCGAGCAGTTTGCGGATGTCCTCGAAGTGCAGGCCGGTGGTCGGCTCGTCGAGGATGTACGCGGTGCGCCCGTTCGACCGCTTCTGCAGTTCCGCCGCGAGCTTGACGCGCTGGGCTTCGCCGCCGGACAGCGTGGTGGCCGGCTGGCCCAGCCGCACGTATCCCAGTCCCACCTCGGTGAGTGTCTTGAGATAGCGGTGGATCGAGGTGACGGGCTGGAAGAACTCGGCCGCCTCCTCGATCGACATGTCGAGAACCTCGGCGATCGTCTTGCCCTTGTAGTGCACCTCGAGGGTTTCGCGGTTGTACCGCGCCCCGTGGCACACCTCGCACGGCACATAGACGTCGGGCAGGAAGTTCATCTCGATCTTCAGCGTGCCGTCACCGGAACACGCCTCGCAGCGTCCGCCCTTGACATTGAAGGAGAAGCGCCCCGGCTGGTACCCGCGCACCTTCGCCTCGGTGGTGGCCGCGAACAGCGTGCGGATCTTGTCGAACACCCCGGTGTAGGTCGCGGGGTTGGACCGCGGCGTGCGACCGATCGGAGACTGGTCGACGCGCACGAGCTTGTCGAGCTGGTCGAGGCCGTTGATGCGGGTGTGCCGGCCGGGCACCTGGCGCGCCCCGTTGAGCTTGTTCGCCATCACCGTCGCGAGAATGTCGTTGACCAGCGTGGATTTACCCGAGCCGGATACGCCGGTCACGCAGGTGAGCACACCGAGCGGGAACGACACGTCGATGTCGTGCAAGTTGTTTTCGCGCGCCCCCACGACGGTGATCTGCCGCTTCTGGTCCACGGGACGGCGGAGCGCCGGGATCTCGATGGCTTCGCGGCCGGACAGGTACGCGCCGGTCAGCGACTCGGGGTTGTCGAGCAACTCCTTGTAGGTGCCGCTGTGCACCACCCGGCCACCGTGTTCGCCTGCTCGCGGACCGATGTCGACGACCCAGTCGGACGCACGGACGGTGTCCTCGTCGTGCTCGACGACGATGAGCGTGTTCCCGAGATCGCGGAGCCGCGTGAGGGTGTCGATGAGCCGGCGGTTGTCGCGCTGATGCAGGCCGATGGACGGTTCGTCGAGCACGTACAGGACACCGACGAGGCCGGAGCCGATCTGGGTGGCAAGCCGGATGCGCTGCGCCTCCCCGCCCGAGAGGGTCGCGGCGGCGCGGGAGAGCGAGAGGTAGTCGAGGCCCACGTCGAGCAGGAATCCGAGCCGCGCTTGCACTTCCTTGAGCACCTGGCCGGCGATGGCCGCTTCGCGGCTGCCCAGGGTGAGGGTGTCGAGGAACTCGGCGCATTCGGCGATCGACAGGTCGCACACCTCTGCGATCGACCTGCGGTCGTGGTTGCCGGCGGTGATGGTGACCGAGAGGATCTCAGGACGCAGCCGAGCGCCTTTACATGCGGGGCAAGGGATTTCCCGCATGTACCCGTCATAGCGTTCCTTCATCTGATCGGACTCGGTCTGCTCGAGGCGACGATGCAGGAACGGCATCACACCTTCGAACTCGGCGTAGTACGAACGGACGCGGCCGTACCGGTTCTTGTACCGCACGTGCACCTGGTCGGTGCTGCCCTCGAGGACCGCCCTGCGAACCTTCGCGGGCAGTTTCTTCCACGGAGTGTTGATGTCGAAGCCCATGACGTCGGCCAAGCCGGTCAGCAGGCGCGTGAAATATTCCGCGCTCTGGCCCATCGACCAGGGCGCGATAGCACCTTCCGCCAGGCTGACGTCCGGGTCGGGCACGACGAGATCGACGTCGACTTCCTTCCGGACACCGAGGCCCGCGCACTCCGGGCACGCGCCGTAGGGCGAGTTGAAGGAGAACGAGCGCGGCTCGAGATCGTCGATCGCCAGGGGGTGCCCGTTGGGGCACGCCAGCGACTCGGAGAACCGGCGCTCGCGATCCGGCGCATTCTCGTCGCGGTCCACGAAGTCGAGGACGACCACGCCTTCCGCCAGGCGCAACGCCGTCTCGACCGAATCGGTCAGGCGCTGCTTGGCGCTCGGCTTCACAGCCAACCGGTCGACCACGACCTCGATGTCGTGCTTCTCCTGCTTCTTGAGCTTCGGCGGATCCGACAGCGGATACACCACGCCGTCGACCCGGACGCGGGAGTAACCCTGCACGGTGAGCTGCTCGAACAGGTCCACGAACTCGCCCTTGCGGGTACGGACGACCGGCGCGAGGATCTGGAATCGCGCCCCTTCCTCCATGTCGAGGACCTGATCGACGATCTGTTGCGGCGTCTGCCGGGAGATCTCCTCGCCACACACCGGGCAGTGCGGAGTGCCCGCGCGGGCGTACAGCAGACGCAGGTAGTCGTACACCTCGGTGATCGTGCCGACCGTGGATCGAGGATTGCGGTTGGTGGACTTCTGGTCGATGGACACAGCCGGCGACAAGCCCTCGATGAAGTCGACGTCGGGCTTGTCCATCTGTCCGAGGAACTGCCGGGCGTAGGCCGACAACGATTCGACGTAGCGCCGCTGGCCCTCCGCGAAAATGGTGTCGAACGCGAGGCTCGACTTGCCCGATCCCGACAGGCCGGTGAACACGATGAGGCTGTCGCGCGGTAGGTCCAGGTCTACTCCCCGCAGGTTGTGTTCCCGTGCTCCACGCACGATCAGGCGGTCCGCCACGCCATATCCTTCCTGTAGACACGGCCGAGGTTCGGCCTTGATCCATGGTAGGCGCGGGTACCGACAGAGGCCGGGCGCGCTTCGTCCCCTCCCGGGTGTGGCGGCGGTAGGTTTGCGGGTATGACGCAGCACACCGTGATCATCGAGGACACCTACACCGGCGACGTCACCCCGGGAGGGTCGGCCCAGCGACGCGCAGTCCCCGGCGCGGAGATCGTGAAACTCGCCGTCGGCCCGATGAACAACAACACCTACCTCGTCACCGACACCGCGACCGGCAAATCCGTATTCATCGATGCCGCAAACGAACCCGACACACTGGTGCGGTTCCTGCGCGACAACGCCCCGCACCTCGAACTCATCGTCACGACCCATCAGCACTGGGATCACTGGCAGGGTCTCGAGAAGGTCGCCGCCGAGACGGGTGTCCCCACCGCCGCGCACGCACTCGACGCCGGACCGCTGCCGGTCGCACCCGATCGAATTCTCACCGAGGGAGAGTCGATTCGGGTGGGTGACCTGGATCTCGAGGTGATTCACCTCGCAGGGCACACACCGGGGTCGGTCGCGCTGGTTCTCACCGAACAGGGCACAGGCAAGCACCACATCTTCACCGGCGACTCCCTCTTCCCCGGCGGCGTCGGCAAGACCCCGGACGACGACGCCTTCCGCTCGCTGATGAACGATGTCGAATCGAAGATCTTCGACCGCTTCGGCGACGACACGGTGTTCTACCCCGGGCACGGCAAGGACTCGACGCTCGGCGCGGAGCGTCCGCACCTCGGCGAGTGGCGCGAACGCGGCTGGTGACGGACTGCGTAGCAGGTCATCGGCCCGAGCCTCGACGCCGGCCGTTCGGGGACCCCGCATTCGAGGCGGAGCGAGGTTCCGGGCCGGTGATCCCGTACTGTCAGGTCATCAGGACCGTTCAGGTCCTCGAATGAGGGTGGCAGCATGGCCGACAAATCGCCTCGCAGTTCCATGTCCAAGAAGTCCGGCAAGTCGCTGAAGGAAAAGCGGGCCGACAAGAAGTCGGGCGCCAACTCCCAGGCCGATCCCGAGATCGTCGCGCACGTCAAGAAGCGCTGACACAACTCTCCCTCATCACCAAACCCGCAGGAGCACAACTACATATGCTTGATCTCGGTGTCCTGGCGCACTCTCGGAAGAAAAACGAGCGACGTCTGCCGATCCATCCGCACCACTTTTCCCGGATCGACGAGGATTTGCGTGCCCACATCTATCTGGAGCCCGGCTACGGCACACCCTTCGGTGTGTCCGATGCCGATCTGGAGCCCTTCGTCGCGGGATTCCGTTCCCGGGAGCAGTTGATCGCCGACTGCGACGTGATCGCTCTGCCCAAGCTTCAGGCGAGCGATCTCGCGGAGTTCCGGGAGGGCCAGACGGTGTGGGGCTGGCCGCACTGCGTCCAGGACACCGCGGTGACGCAGCAGGCCATCGACCGGCGGCTGACGCTGATCGCCTTCGAAGCGATGAACCACTGGCGCAGCGACGGAAGCTTCGGGCTGCACGTGTTCCACAAGAACAACGAGCTTGCCGGTTACAGCTCGGTGATCCACGGTCTGCAGATCATCGGGTGCACCGGTGACTACGGCCGTCGTCTGCGCGCCGTCGTCATCGGGTTCGGGGCAACGGCCCGGGGCGCGGTCACCGCCTTGAACGCACACGGCATCGACGATGTCCGGGTGCTCACCAACCGTGATGTGGCCGCCGTCGGATCGCCTATCCACTCGGCGCGCATCGTTCGGTTCGAACACGAGGCCACCGATCCGCATCGCAGCTTCGTGCTCACCGACGAGGGACGGGTGCCGCTGGCGCCGTACCTCGCGGAGAACGACATCGTGGTCAACTGCGTCCTGCAGGACACCGCGGAACCGCTCACGTTCCTCCACGAACAAGACCTGGATGCGTTCGCGTCCGGCAGCCTGATCGTCGATGTGTCGTGCGATGCGGGCATGGGGTTCAGCTGGGCGAGGCCCACCTCGTTCACCGAGCCGAGCTTCGTCGTCGGTAACAACATCCACTACTACGCCGTGGATCACAGTCCGTCGTACCTGTGGAACTCCGCGACGTGGGAAATCAGTGCAGCGCTGCTCCCCCACATGCGGACGGTCCTCTCCGGCCCGGACGCCTGGGCCGGCGACCAGGTCATCGCCCGAGCGATCGAGATTCGCGACGGAGTGATCCGGAATCCGAGTATCACCGCGTTCCAGCACCGCGCCGCCGACTACCCGCACGCGATGCTCGCTGAGACGGTGGACGCGACCGCGCGATGACGGGTGCCGCGACCGGCACCCGCCGGTCGCGGTTACACGATCGCGGGCATCCGGACGACCTGCCCGGCGTACGAAAGCCCGGCCCCGAACCCGAGCAGCAGTGCCGTGTCACCGGGCTTGGACGCACCGGATCGCAGCAACTCTTCCATGGCCATCGGAATCGAGGCCGCGCTCGTGTTGCCCGTTTCCGCGATGTCGCGAGCGACCGCCACGGTGTCGGGTAGTCCCAAGGTCCGGATCAGGGCATCGGTGATGCGGCTGTTGGCTTGGTGCGGCACGAAGGCATCGAGGTCGTCGACCGTGACGCCGGATTTCGCCAGGGCGTCTTTGCACGCCGTCTCGAGGAACGTCACGGCCCAGCGGAAAACGGCCGCGCCGTTCATCCGGATATACGGGCGTACCGGCGTCGGACCGCCGGCCAGCGCGGCGTCGACCTCGCCGAAATACTGCTGGAAATCCTTGTCCTGCTTGATGGCGTCGGTCTGGCTGCCGTCCGAGCCCCAGGCGACCGGCCCGATCCCTTCCTCGTCGGCCGGGCCCACGATTGCGGCCCCGGCGCCGTCGGCGAAGATGAACGCGCACGTGCGGTCGGTGGGGTCGAGCAGGTCGGACAGTCGCTCCACGCCGATGACCAGGACGTTGCGGGCCTGGCCGGCGCGGACGAGACTCGCCGCGTTGCCGAGCGCGTAGCAGAACCCGGCGCAGCCCGCGGAGACGTCGTAGGCGGCGGTGTTCTGCATGCCCAGTTCGGTGGCCACGACAGCCCCCGCGGACGGTCCCAGCACCATCTGCGACGAGGTGGCCAGTACGACGGCATCGATCTGATCGACATCCATGCCCGCCGCGGACAGCGCGTCGCGGGCAGCGGCCGTGCTCATCGAGACGATCGTTTCGTCAGGTTCGGCCCAGTGGCGGGCGGTGATGCCGGAGCGGGTCCTGATCCATTCATCGGTGGAGTCGATGCGCTCGACGATCTCCGAGTTGGGAACGACGCGGCGAGGCCGGTAGACCCCCAGACCGAGGAGGGCGGTGTGAACTGTCGGCGGTGCGGTGGTGATGTGTGCGGGCATTCGCACATCTTGCCCCTACCGCGCGCCGTTCGGAAGCACTTCCATGGCATCGCCACAACGCCCTCGCGCGCACGACTGGACGCCGGACAGGACAGCCGGCCGCTCTACTGCCGGTCCGCTTCCGATTCGTCCTCGCGATGTTCGTCGTCAGGCTCGGCGAACGCGGTACCGGAGACCATTCCGTCGGTACCCGGCACGGTTTCGGTGGGCCGTACCCCGGGTTCGTACATCTTGCGGACCTTCTCGGCTTTGTCCTGCGCCTGCCGCTTCGCGTCTTCGTCGAGGTTGTCCATCCACTCGGATCCTGACTGTCGTCCACGCCGGACTCCCCTCGTTCCGAAGTTCCGCCGGCGGAGACTGCCGGCATCAACAGCGTCCCCCCGATTCCCCTTCCCGGGGCTCGTTTCGTCGGGATCGGCCTTCTGATCCCGGTACGATTCGGTCGCATCAGGCCTCGCTCCTGCGAACTCCGGCACGGTGAACCATGGCGGCACTTCTGCTCGGCCCCGTCCTCAGGCACGTCGGTTCCACGGACGCCACGGTGTGGGTGGAAACATCTGCCCCCTGCACCGTCGAGATACTCGGCCGTTCCGAACGGACGTGGTCCGTCGAGGGACACCATTACGCGCTCGTGGTGATCGACGGCCTGGAGCCGGGTTCCACCACGCCGTACCGGGTGCGACTCGACGACACCGACGTCTGGCCACTCGAGGACGCCGACGCCTCTGTCATCCGGTCCCTGAGCGACGACGCCCGGTTCGATCTCGCGTTCGGCTCGTGCCGGGTCGCCACCACCGGCGCCGAGACCGACGGCGGGGGCGACGAGTCGCTCGGCGCGGACGCTCTCGCGGTTTACGCGCAGCGTATGAGGACGCAACCGCGCGACCTGTGGCCCGACGCGTTGATGCTGCTGGGCGACCAGGTCTATGCCGACGAACTGTCGCCCGAAATCCTGCAACGCGTCGGAGAGCGGCACGACCTGGACGAGCCGCCCGGCGCCCAGGTGCGGGACTTCGAGGAATACACCTGGCTCTATGCCCAGGCGTGGTCGGACCCGGAGGTGCGGTGGCTGCTGTCGACCGTGCCGACCTCGATGATCTTCGACGACCACGACGTGCACGACGACTGGAACACCTCGCAATCGTGGCGCGCCGAATTCGAGGCGAGCAACTGGTGGGAGGAGCGGATCGTCGGGGCGCTCATGTCGTACTGGATCTACCAGCACCTCGGAAACCTCTCGCCCGCGGAACTGCGCCGGAACGAGTTGTACGCCAAGATCCGCGGGACCACCGGCGACGCGACCGCCCTGCTGCGCGAGTTCGCGTCCGAGGCCGACGAGGAGGCCGACGGTGCGCGCGGTGTGCAGTGGTCGTATCGCCGGGATTTCGGGTCGGTGCGTCTTCTCGTGATCGATTCGCGCTGCGGGCGGGTCCTCACCTCGGAACGGCGCGAGATGGTCTCCGATCCGGAGTTCGACTGGATCGAAGACCAGACGGTGGGCGACTACGACCACCTCCTCGTCGGAATGTCGTTGCCCTGGCTGCTGCTCCGCGCGTTGCACGATGCGGAGGCCTGGGACGAGCAGTTGGCGTTCGGTGCGCGGGGACCGCGGCTCGCCCGCTGGGCGGAGAGTCTGCGCCGCGGCGCCGACCTCGAGCATTGGGCGGCGTTCCACGACTCGTTCGACCGTCTCGCGCGACTCTTCGGCGAAGTCGCCCGCGGAGACCGGACCGACGCGTCCGGCATCCCGCCGGCGACGATCTGTGTGCTGTCGGGCGATGTCCACCACGCCTACGCCGCGAGCGCGCGGTTCACCTTCCCGACCGACTCGCAGGTCTATCAGTTGACGTGTTCACCTCTCCACAATCGGGTTCCGGCCGCGGTCCGGGCGGGGTTCCGGGCGGCGTGGAGTCGCCTGGCGGAACGGTCGGTACGCGGGTTGCTCCGGCTTGTCACGCCGGTTCCCCGGTCGCCCGTGGAGTGGGATCGGATCGCCGGGCCGACGTTCGGGAACCAGATCGCGACGCTCCGGTTGCACGGCCGCGCGGCACGACTGTCGATCGAGCGCACCACGAGCCGTGGTAGCGCCGCCCCGTACTTCGAGTGCGTCACCGACCTGGTCCTGTCGCGGGACGACGCGACTACGGACGCGCCGCGACTGCATCGTCCGGACCGCGCGGAGACCTGACCTGCCGTAAATGCAATTCTCACGAAATCGCAACCACATAATCGCCGACGACATATCTTGTTGACATCGCACCGTCGGCGATGTTAGACATTCCGCACGTGCCGAACCCGCACGTGTTTGCGCTTTAATTCTCGAACCTGTTGGGGCACAAGCCTTCAGCGGACGCCTGACGGACTGTCCAGGTGAACGGAGAACCTGCCGCATGACACTTCCGCCGTCGTTTTCCCGCATACCGAACCGCCCTCTGCGACGAGCACTCCGGTGACCCGCACGCAGACTCCCCCAGCTGTCCGCGACGACGCCGCCGCGCGCGGGGTAGTCGGCACCTCGGTTCCGCGCATCGAGGATCTCCGCCTGGTCACGGGCGCCGGCACGTTCGTCGACGACGTGACACGGCCCGGGATGGTGCACGCCTGTTTTGTACGAAGCCCGTTGCCCCGCGCGCGAATAGGCGCGATCGATACATCCGCGGCACTGCAGCTCGAGGGCGTCTTCGCGGTATACACCGCCGCCGAACTGAACACCGTCGCGCACCAGATCTCCTACGCGCTCGACATGCCCGGCATGCCGCCGGTACCTCGGCCACCGCTCGCCGAAGAAGAGGTGCGATTCGTCGGAGACCCGGTGGCCCTGGTCGTTGCCGTCGACCGGTACGTCGCAGAAGACGCCGTCGAACTCGTGGAAGTCGAGTACGAACCGCTCGAACCGGTACTCGATTACGTCACCGCGGATTCGTCACCGCATCTCGTGCACGCCGGGTTCGCCGGCAACTCCGCCGGTGAGATGGCCGGACGTCCGGCATCGGATCTCGATCCGATCTTCGAGGCCGCCGCACATACCGTGCAGCAGCAGATCTTTCAGCAGGCCTACCTACCCGTTCCGATGGAAACCCGCGGGCTGGTGGCGGAGTGGTCGGCCTCGACAGGCGAGATGACGGTGTGGATCTCCACCCAGTCGCCCCACGAGGTGCGCGGCTTCTGTGCCCGGCTGCTGGGCATCGACGAACACCGGGTCCGGGTGATCGCGCGCGACACCGGAGGGGGTTTCGGACTCAAGGTTGCGCCGCTGCGCGAGGAGATCTGCATCCAGCTCGCGGCACGCACGCTCGGCACGGCGGTCAAGTGGATCGAGGACCGGCAAGAGAATCTGATGTCGTCCGGTATGGCGCGTCATGAGCACGCAGACGTGCGGATGGCCTTCGACGCGGAGGTCCGGATCCTTGCGGCGGGAATGGAACATGTGCAGAACGTCGGTGCCTACCCCACTCCTTCGCCTCTCACCGCCGGAGTCGTGGTGGGCATGCTGTTCCCGGGTCCCTACCGGGTCCCGGACGCGTCGTTCAGCGTGAAGTTCCACTACTCCAATACCGTCGGCCGGCTTGCCTACCGTGGTCCCTGGCAGTTCGAATCCGTCGCTCGTGAAGTGCTTCTCGACCATGCCGCCCGCCGGATCGGCATCGATCCCGTCGAGCTGCGACGTCGCAACATGATCCGCCGCGAGGACTTGCCCGCGTTCAACCCGCACGGCATGCCGCTCGATCACATCTCACCCCTCGACACTCTCGAGCAGGCTGTGGCGATGCTCGGCTACGAGGACTTCCGGGAAGAGCAGCAACGCGCCCGCGCCGAGGGACGGTATCTCGGCGTCGGTACGTGCACCTACGTCGAGCCGACTACGGGCGGAACCTCGTTCCACAGCACCGAGGGCGCCACCATCCGGATCGAGCCGACCGGCAAGGTGAACGTCTATGTTGCCGGTGGCTCCGCGGGCAACAGTCTCGAGACGACCGTCGTGCAGTTGACGGCAGATGCCCTCGGCGTTGCGATGGCGGATGTCCGGACGGTCCAGGGCGATACCGCCGTCACGCCGTTCGGGGCCGGCACCGGTGGCAGCAGGTCCGGGTCGATGACGGCAGGTGCGATTGCCGAGACCGCCGCGGGCCTGCGTGAACGGATCGTGGCGATCGCGGCGCACCGGTTGGACACGACTCCCGACGAGATCGACTTCGTCGACAGCACGGCGTCGGCGCGGAACGCACCGGACAAGACACTGTCGCTGGCCGAGATCGCGGATATCGCCTACTTCCAGGGTGAGGCCCTGCCACCGGGTGTCCCGCCGGGTCTGGAAGCGAGCGGGCGCTACCGGACACCACACATGATGATCTGGGCCAACGCCACCCACGTGTGCACCTGCGAGGTGGACGTAGCGACCGGCAAGGTGACCCTGCTTCGCTACATCGTGAGCGAGGACTGCGGCAAGATGATCAATCCGAGCGTGGTGGAGGGCCAGATCTGCGGCGGCACCGTCCAGGGAATCGGCGGCGCACTGTACGAGCATCTCGCGTACGACGACAGCGGCAATCCCGTCGCCACCACCTTCATGGACTACCTGCTGCCGACGGCATCCGAGATTCCGGCGATCGAGATCGGGCACATCGACACCCCGAGCCCGGGGCCCGGAAACTTCAAGGGCGTGGGCGAGGGCGGCGCGATCGGCGCGACGCCCGCAGTGCTCAACGCGGTGATGGACGCGCTTGCTCCGTTCGGAGTCGAACTGAAACAGCTGCCGCTGTCCCCCTCCGCCGTTCTGACGATGATCGACGACGCGCGCACCGCCGCGAAGGACGACGAATGAAGCCCGCCGCGTTCGACTATCACGCACCGGAGACGGCCGACGAGGCGGTTCACCTGCTCGCCGAACTCGGTGACGAGGCCAAGTTCATCGCCGGCGGGCAGAGCCTGATGCCGCTGCTCGTCCTGCGGCTCGCCGTGTTCGACCACCTCGTCGACCTCCGGCGACTCACCGATCTGGCGGACATCACGGCCGGCACCGACACCGTCCGGATCGGGGCCACCACCACGCACACGATGGTCGGCCGGTCCGAGACGATCGCCCGAAGCGTTCCCCTGCTCGCCCGCGCGACACCGCTCATCGGGCACTTCCAGATCCGCAACCGCGGCACGATAGGCGGTTCCCTCGCGCACGCAGATGCCGCAGCGGAGTATCCGGCGGTGGCCCTGACCCTCGATGCCGACATCGAAACGCGCTCCCCCCGGGGGTTGCGCACGATCCCCGCCGCCGACTTCTTCCAGGGGATGTGGACGACGGCGATGGAACCGGACGAGCTGGTGACCGCAGTGACATTCCCGGTGTGGCGCGGCCGGTGCGGTTCTGCGATCGAAGAATTCACCCGCCGCAGCGGCGACTTCGCGGTGGCGGGCGCTGCGGTCGCGCTCCGCGTGGATGCGGACGAGCGGATCGAACGGTGCGCGGTCACGGTCTTCGGAATGGGCCCGACACCGATCCGCGCGCGAACGGTCGAAAGGGAACTGCTCGGGCGCGGGGCGTCGACGATCTCCGCCGAGGAGGTCGGCCGCAACGCGACCGCACATCTCGACGCGGTTCCGTCGGACGGTCACGGCACGGCCGGGTACCGACGCCGCGTCGGGTCCGCGATGGTCGCTCGCGCGTGGAACCGCGCCGTGAAGGAGGCACTCGATGACTGACGTCGATATCCGTGTCCGGATCAACGGCGCGACCCGCCACGATCGCGTACCACCGCGCTTGACGCTGGCCGATTACCTGCGCGAGCGGTGCGGCCTGACCGGCACACATCTGGGATGCGAGCACGGAGTGTGCGGGGCGTGCACCGTCCTCTTCGACGGCGAGGCCGTGCGCGCGTGCCTGATCTTCGCGGTCCAGGCCGACGGAGCCGAACTGACGACCATCGAGGGCCTCGCCGGCGCCGACGGGGAACTGTCCTCCGTCCAGGCAGCCTTCCGCGACCAGCACGGACTCCAGTGCGGTTTCTGCACACCGGGATTCATCGTCTCGGCAACCGCTTTCCTGCGCGAGAACCCGTCACCGTCCGACGACGAGATCCGGGAAGCGATCTCGGGCAACCTGTGCCGCTGCACCGGTTACCAGGGCATCGTCCGCGCGGTACGCGCCGCGGCCGGTGGCCCCGACTCCAGCGGCGAGCCCGGCACCGTCCCCGCATCCGGCGCCTGACGCACACGACAACACCGAGTGAAGACGATCCCGCCCGAATATCCCTGTACCGCGAAGGAACAGCTGTGACCATCGATGACGCACCCGTCGACCGGGACCGTAAGCACCCCCGGGCCCATTTCGACCGGCACACCCCGGAATACCGGCATCGGTTCGAGGAGATCACGCATGATCTTCACGCCCGGTGCCCCCTCGCCTGGACCGACACCTACGACGGGCACTGGGTAGCCAGCGGGAGCGACGAGGTCTTCGAGCTCGCACGCAGTGCCGACGTGTCGAACGACCACGACGTTCACGGCACCCGGCGCGGATACAAGGGGATCTCGATTCCCACCGCACGTCGCGCGGCAATGGTGCGCGGCGGCATTCTCGAGATGGACGACCCCGAGCACCGCCTCTACCGGCAGGTCCTCAACCCCTACCTGTCCCCCGCCGCGGTGAAACGGTGGGAGCCGTTCATCGACGAAGCAGTCCACGCCGCACTCGACGAGAAGATCGAATCCGGACGGATCGACTTCGTCGACGACCTGGCCAACGTCGTGCCCGCCGTCCTCACCCTCGCCATGCTCGGTATCCCGATCGAGAAATGGTCCGTGTACAGCGAACCGGTGCACGCGTCGGTCTACACACCGGAGAATTCGCCGGACGCCGAGCGGGTCGCCGAGATGCACCGCGCCATGGGCATCGACCTGCTGTCGAATCTGGCCGAGATCAAGACGAACCCTCGTCCGGGACTCGTCAACGGGCTCGTCGAGTTGCGCATCGACGGCGAGCCGGCGCCCGACCTCGAACTGCTGGGCATGCTCGGACTGCTGATCGGTGGCGGTTTCGATACGACGACGGCGCTCACCGCCCACTCGCTCGAGTGGTTGTCGTCGAATCCCGACCAGCGTGACGTGCTCATCCGCGACCGCGAACAGTTGCTCGATTCGGCCACCGAAGAGTTCCTGCGGTTCTTCACCCCAGCACCCGGCGACGGACGGACGGTTGCGGCCGATTGCGAGGTGAGCGGCGCGGAATTGCGCGAGGGTGACCGCCTGTGGTTGTCGTGGGCGATGGCCAACCGTGACCCGGCGCTGTTCCCCGACCCGAACGATATCGCTCTGGATCGAAAAGGGAACCGTCACTTCAGTTTCGGACTCGGTATTCATCGTTGTATCGGATCCAACGTCGCCCGGACTGTGTTCAAGTCGATGCTCTCGGCGGTACTCGATCGCATGCCGGACTTCCGGTGCGATCCGGAAGGCACGGTGCACTACGACACGATCGGCGTGATCCAGGGCATGCGGCATCTGCCCGCATCGTTCACCCCCGGCCCCCGCCGCGGACCCGGACTCGACGCCACGCTCGCGAAGCTGCAGCGGATCTGCGACGAGCAGCAACTTGCCGCTCCGGTCACTGCCCGGCCCGATGTAGCGCGTATCGACTGAGCCGATATGGCCCTGGCACGGCGGGGGACTCGTGTCCGCTGCGCAGCGAATTTTCGGGATATCAATGATTTCCGTCCGGTTCGAATGTGGACCAAGCAAGGAATCGGACACTCCGGTCAGGCCCATGACGGACGGCGGGCATATTCCTGCAGGGGTCGGGGTACACGGGTTCCGGTGGCAACACACCCGACTACGGGAGGAATTACATGATCGTCCGGAGACTCGCGAGACCGATGCTCGCGTCCATTTTCATTGCCGGGGGCGTCGACGCCCTCCGCAATCCCGCTCCGCGGGCGAACGCGGCTCAGCCCGCGTTGGATCAGGCGGTGAATGTCCTGCCCGCCTCGGTCACCGATCGGCTCCCGAGCAACCCCGAGACGCTGATCCAGCTCAACGCCGCCGTGCAGATCGGTGCCGGCGCGCTCTTCGCGCTCGGTAAGGCACCTCGACTCTCGGCACTCGCCCTCGCAGGTTCGCTCATACCGACCACCGCCGTCGGACACGACTTCTGGAACGCTCAGGATGCGGAAACCCGTTCCAAGCAGCGCACCGAGTTCATCAAGAGTGTCAGCCTGCTGGGCGGGCTCCTCATCGCCGCGGTGGACACCGAAGGCAAACCGTCGCTCGGATGGCGAGGCCGCCGCGCGGCGCGGCACGCCCAGGCTTCCGTGGCAGCGGCTCTCCCCCTCGCAGCTTCCTCCGATCGCGGCACTGCGGAGGCCTTCAGCAACGTCGCCGATCGCGTGAAGTCCCTGACCGGTGACGCAGCCGAACACGGCGGTCATCTGCTCGATGTCGCCAAGGAACGTGGTCCCGTCCTCGCCGAGGTGGCGAAGGAACGCGGCACCGACTTCCTCGAGGTTGCGCGTGATCGTGGCCCCGTACTCGCAGAACGCGCACGGGAGCGCGGCACCGGCCTGATCGACATCGCGAAGGAACGCGGCCCCGTGTTCGCGGACACCGCACGCGAGCGCGGCACCGAACTGCTCGACGTCGCGAAGGAACGCGGCCCCGAGATCGCCGAGGTCGCCCGTGTACGCGGCACCAAGTTCCTGGACACCGCCCGTGATCGCAGCAGCGAGTGGGCACAGCTTGCAGACGAGCGTTCGGCGGTGCTCAACGCCAAGGCGCTCAAGGCCGCTGAGAAGGCACGGATCAGCGCCGAGAAGGCCCGCAAGCAGGCAGAAAAGACCATCGAGAAGAATCGTAAGGCGCTCGAGAAGAAGCGGTAAGACCGCCTCGAGACGAGCACAGCGAGCGGAGTGATCGGCTTCCGCGGCAGGCACGTGGATCCACCCGGATCCGCGTGCCTGCGCTTTGTCTCCGGGTGTTCCTCGACGCCCCCGGCGATCCGACTAGACTTCTCGGGCACTTCCGTCGACGCCCCCACGCGTTCGATCTGTCCCTATCCGAGGAGTTCATGTGCCGGCCGATGGCGCGTCCCACCCAGACCTCGAGCCTGAGCAGGCCTACGTCTCGATGCTCTACCGGCACCTCGACGACCTGCGCGACTACGCGAAGACGAGGCTGACCCGCGTGCTCCGGGAGTCGGGGGGCACCCCGCAGGCACGCTCCGAACGTGAGTCGTTCACCCAGATGTATACCGAGGATCTCGCGAAGTACGACGCCGCGGAACACGGCCTGTGCTTCGGGCGGATCGACGTGCGGGACGACGAGGTCGACAACGACGGGGGCCTCGACAGCCGATACATCGGGCGCATCGGAATTCTGGACGAAGACAACGACTACGAGTCGCTTCTCCTCGACTGGCGGGCACCGCAGGCGCGGCCTTTCTATCTCGCCACGCCGGCAACACCCGACGGCGTGGTGCTGCGTCGCCACATCCGCAGTCGTGGACGTTCGGTGACCGCCCTGAACGACGAATACCTCGATCTCGACGCCGCGCAGGAGCACTCCGACACCCCGGCTGCAGGCGGAGTCGCCGGCGAGTCCGCCCTGCTGGCGGCCCTCAACGCCGCCCGCACCGGGCAGATGCACGACATCGTGGCCACCATCCAGGCCCAGCAGGACGCGATCATCCGCTCCGAGCACCGAAGCGTGCTCGTGGTGCAAGGCGGGCCGGGAACGGGCAAGACTGCGGTGGCGCTGCACCGCGCCGCATACCTGCTATACACGTACCGGAAGCAACTCGCGAAGAGCGGCGTGCTCATCATCGGCCCGAATCCCACCTTCCTCGACTACATCGGTCAGGTGCTGCCCTCCCTCGGTGAGACGGGCGTGCTGCTGTCCACCATCGGCGACCTGTATCCGGGTGTGAAGGCCACGCTGGACGACAGCCGCGAGGCCGGTGAACTCAAGGGGTCGTCGGCCATGGTCGACATCCTCAAGAAGGCGGTGCGGGACCGGCAGGAAGTCCCGAGTTCCCCGGTGCCCGTCTCGTTCGACACCTACCGCCTCATGCTCGACCGGAAATCTGTCTCGCGTGCACGCGGCCGGGCGCGCTCGTCGCGTCGGCCACACAATCTGGCTCGTCCGATTTTCGTGTCCGCGGTCATCGAAGCGCTCGCAGACCAGCTCGCCTCCATCATCGGTACCGACCTGGTCAACGGCGGAAACCTGCTCAGCCGCGACGACATCGACGACATCCGGTCGGAGATGCGGGCGGACCGGGACATCGTCTCCGCGATCGACGCCTTGTGGCCGGAACTGACCCCGCAGCAGGTGCTCACGGATCTGCTCGGCTCACGGGAACGTCTTGCCTCGGCCGCTCCGCACTTCTCGGAAGACCAGATCGAGGCTCTCTACCGCCCGGACGGTGCAGGACGTTTCAGCGCCGCCGATGCCCCGTTGCTCGACGAGATCGCCGAACTGCTCGGGGTCGACGACGCGGCGGAACGAGAACGCGCGTCCCGTAGGTGGCGCAGGCAGATCGCCGATGCCCAAGGCGCACTCGACATCCTCACCGGTTCCGCACCGCAGGATCTCGAGGACGACCTCGACCCCGAACTGCTCATGGCGTACGACCTGATCGACGCGTCCCAGCTTGCGGAGCGCCAGGACCACCGGGACCACGAGACCACCGCGGAACGTGCTGCCGGTGATCGGACCTGGACCTACGGGCACGTGATCGTCGACGAAGCGCAGGAACTGTCGGAGATGGCGTGGCGGGCGCTGATGCGCCGAATCCCGAACCGGTGGATGACCCTCGTGGGCGACACCGCCCAGACCGGTGATCCGGCGGGCAGCACGTCGTGGCAGCGGGTCCTCGAGCCGTATGTCGCGAACCGGTGGAAGAAGGCCGAACTCACCGTCAACTACCGGACACCGGCAGAGATCATGCGGGTCGCGCACGCGGTGCTCGCGGAGATCGACCCCGAGCAACTCCCGCCGGAGTCGGTGCGCGAATCCGGCTACGAACCCTGGGCACGTTCGGTGGAGGCCGAAAGCTTGGTCGACGCGGTGCGCAGTGCACTGGACGAGGAGTCGGGACCGGGCACGACGGCGGTTCTGGTACCTGCCCGCCTGGTGGCGGAGTGGGCGCACCTCGCCTCACCGTCGGTGACGGTCGCTGCCGTCAAGGACGTCAAGGGCCTCGAGTTCGACGCCGTGCTGCTGGTGGAGCCGTCCGAGATAGTGTCGGAATCTCCCCGCGGCATGAACGACCTCTATGTCGCACTGACCCGAGCGACCCAGAGACTCGGCGTGCTGCACACCACCCCGCTCCCCCGGGTGCTCGACGGACTCGCCGCCCAGGCGCGGTGTTGAGCGGGGGCCGTCTCGAGGTAGCGGTGTGGAAGCAGCACGCCGTGGATCGGAACGATTCCGTTATGCCGGGAAGGTACGGTCCTGTGCACGGTGCCGTACGCCACGGCACCGCCGACAGAAACGTCCGGTTCGTCGACGGTGTGAGGTGAGGGTGATGGGACGGGGACGGTGGCCGATCGGCGCCGCGGCTCGGGTTCTGCTCGCCGGCGCGGCAGTGCTCGCGGCTGCCGCATGCTCGGCCGGCACAGCCGACCCCGTCGAGGCGGTGGAGACACCCACGGCCACGGCCGCGGCCGAGCCACCGGTGCTGGACGCGCGCGCGACACGCATGAAGGAGACGCTGGACGAAGCGGGACTGGTCGCGGATGTTCCGGACGAGACCCTGCTCGCGGTCGCGCGCGGACTGTGCGACCAGCTCGCAGCCGGAATGCCGGAGGAACGCATCCTGGAGACAGCGCGGCCGATCGCGTCGTACGCCGCGGCGGCGACGCATACGACGATGCCGGGCGACGATGCCGCCCGGCACTATGTCGAGATCACGCGCGAGACCTACTGCTGACTCCCGCGCGTTCGCGGAACTCTGTCAGCGGACGGTGTGCACGACCAGCACGTCGGAGGTCGCTTTCCGGGCCACGTCCGACGGCACCGAGCCGAGGAGCCTGCCGGTGAGGGTGTTCAGTCCGCGGTTACCGATCACGATGAGATCCGCCTCGACCTCTGCGACGAGGGCGAGGAGGGATTCCACGGGTGAACCGACGACGGGCCGTTCGACGATGTTCTTCGCGCCCGCCACGGTGGCCTTTTCCCGTGCCGTGCGGAGGATTTCGTAGGTCGGTGCGGATCCGGTGACCTGGTAGGCCTCGTCGCGCAGCACGTCTGCGGCGTGTGCGGTGTCCTTGGGATCGGCCGGGTAGTACGCACAGGCGATCACCAACTTGGCGCCGGCGTCTCCCGCGAGGGCAGCTGCCTTCTCCACCGCCTTGTACGACGATTCCGAACCGTCCGTCCCGACGACAATGGTCCGGTAGGCGCTCATTCGTTCCTCCATCGTGTTCCGGTCACCGGCGCGTGCCGCCGATGGTGCCGGTGGAAGAAATGCGAACCCTCCCCCGGCGCTGGCGTAGACAGTATCGGGACACCGGGGCGCATGGGGGATTTGGGTCCCACGCCACAGGGACGCGTCCCGGACCCTCGCGGCCGCCGGGAGCGGTTCTCCGGATCTACTTCAGACCGGCGGCGTCCATCCCCCGCAATTCCTTCTTGAGATCGGCGATCTCGTCGCGGAGCCGACCCGCCAGCTCGAACTGCAGATCGCGTGCGGCCTGCATCATCTGGTCGGTGAGTTGCTGCACGAGGTCGGCCAATTCGGCGCGCGGCATCGTCGTGGTGTCGCGACCTTCGACGACACCGGAACTCGTCGCGCGTCCCGACTCACCCTGGGCGCGACGTCCGCGCGAGGCATTGCGGCCCGATCCGCCCACCTCGATGGCTTCGGTGTCCTCAGCTTCCTGATACACCTGGTCCATGATGTTGGCGATCTTCTTGCGCAACGGCTGCGGGTCGAGGCCGTGCTCCTTGTTGTAAGCGATCTGCTTCTCTCGCCGGCGGTCCGTCTCGTCGATGGCGCGCGCCATCGAGTCGGTGATCTTGTCGGCGTACATGTGCACTTCGCCGGAGACGTTGCGCGCCGCGCGCCCGATGGTCTGAATCAGCGACGTGCTCGAGCGGAGGAACCCCTCCTTGTCGGCGTCCAGGATCGCCACCAGCGACACCTCGGGGAGGTCGAGACCCTCACGGAGCAGGTTGATGCCGACGAGGACGTCGTACTCGCCCAGACGCAACTGCCGGAGCAGTTCGACGCGGCGCAACGTGTCGATGTCGGAGTGCAGGTACCGCACCCGGATACCGAGTTCGAGCAGGTAGTCGGTGAGGTCCTCGGCCATCTTCTTCGTCAGCGTCGTGACGAGCACACGTTCGTCGCGCTCGGCCCGCTCCCGGATCTCGTGGATCAGGTCGTCGATCTGGCCCTTGGTGGGCTTGACGACGACCTTCGGGTCTACCAGTCCGGTCGGGCGGATCACCTGTTCGACGAATTCGCCGCCGGTCCGTCCGAGTTCGTACGGTCCGGGCGTCGCCGACAGGTAGACGGTCTGGCCGATTCGAGAGGCGAACTCCTCCCAGGTGAGCGGGCGGTTGTCGACGGCCGAGGGCAGGCGGAAACCGAATTCGACAAGGTTGCGCTTGCGCGACATGTCGCCTTCGTACATCGCGCCGATCTGCGGCACGGTGACGTGGGACTCGTCGATGACGAGGAGGAAGTCTTCCGGGAAGTAGTCGATCAGCGTCGCGGGTGCGGTGCCGGCGGGCCGGCCGTCGATGTGCCGCGAGTAGTTCTCGATGCCGGAGCAGAATCCGACCTGCCGGATCATCTCGAGGTCGTACTGCGTGCGCATCCGCAGCCGCTGCGCCTCCAGAAGCTTGCCGCGGTTCTCGAGATCGGCGAGACGTTCCTCGAGTTCGGCTTCGATGTCCTTGACCGCGCGTTCCATCCGCTCGGGTCCGGCGACGTAGTGCGTCGCGGGGAAGATCCGCAACGAATCGACCTTGCGGACGACGTCGCCGGTGAGCGGGTGCAGGTAGTACAGGGCCTCGATCTCGTCGCCGAAGAATTCGATGCGGACCGCGAGTTCCTCGTAGGCAGGGATGATGTCGACGGTGTCGCCCTTCACACGGAACGAGCCGCGGGTGAAGGCGAGGTCGTTGCGGTTGTACTGCACGTCGACGAGCAGGCGGAGCAGGGCGTCGCGCGGAACTTCGAGGCCGACCTCGAGCTGGATCGAGCGGTCGAGGTAGGACTGCGGGGTGCCGAGGCCGTAGATGCAGGACACCGAGGCGACCACCACGACGTCGCGGCGGGAGAGCAGCGACGAACTGGCCGAGTGACGCAATCGCTCGACATCGTCGTTGATCGACGAGTCCTTCTCGATGTAGGTGTCGGTCTGCGCGATGTACGCCTCGGGCTGGTAGTAGTCGTAGTACGACACGAAGTACTCGACCGCATTGTTGGGCAGCATCTCCCGCAGCTCGTTGGCGAGCTGCGCGGCGAGAGTCTTGTTGGGTGCCATCACGAGGGTGGGACGTTGCAGCCGCTCGATGAGCCACGCGGTGGTAGCGGACTTGCCGGTACCCGTGGCACCGAGCAGGACGACGTCTTTCTCCCCCGCCTTCAGCCTGCGCTCGAGTTCGTCGATCGCGGCAGGCTGGTCGCCGGCGGGTTCGTATTCGCTGACGACCTCGAACGGGGCGTCGGTGCGTTCGATCTCCCCCACCGGACGGAACTCGGAATGGGCGACTACAGGATGCTCACTTGCGAACGCCATGTTTCCAGGGTAATTGCTCCCACCGACACGTGCGGCGAGCCGCCGAGCCCGCCGCTCGCCGCCAGGCGCAACGCCCGTTCCCGCGCGGACGGTAACGTGCGGTCATGGCGCCGCACCTTCACCCCGTCAAAGAGGAACGTTTCGATGTTCCCGCGCAGACCAACACCGACCCGAAGGGCAATGTGCGGCCGGTGGACGTGTACCGGGTCGAGCCGTGGGGGCTGTACATGGCGCGGCCGGCGGACCACCACGAGTTCGGGTACGTGGAGTCCTGGCTGCTGCCGTCCCGGCATCTACGCGTGACGATCTTCCATTACCGACCCGGGCACGAGCGCGACCTGGATCGGTACGTCGATGTGGGCGAGTACTGGCGAGACGGTGACGTGTGGCATTCGCGCGACCACTACCTCGATCTTCTCGTCCGCACCGGCCGTGGCACCGCGGTAGAAGATGTCGACGAACTGTTCGCCGCCGTCGCCGCGGGTCTGCTCGACACGGACGACGCCGAACTGGCCGTCCTGCGCGCGTTCGAAGCGGTCGACGGCATCGCCGCCCACGGTCACGACGTCGACGCGTGGCTGAGCTCGGTCGGGCTGCCGATCAGCTGGCAGTGACGCCCGCCGCTCCCCTGCTCATTCCCGGGCTCCGGCCCCGCTCGCAGCCGGAGCTACGAGCCGGTGCGGCGACCCGGGACGACCTCGCGACCGAGGATCTCGATCTGCTCGAGCACCACGTCGAGCGGCAGACCGGCGTGATCCATGAGGAACAGCTGACGCTGGTAGTCGCCCGCGTAGTCGGCGAAACCGAGGGTGCGCTCGACGACCTGTTCGGGGGTGCCCACGGTGAGCGGGGTCGTCGCAGAGAATTCCTCGAGGGACGGGCCGTGGCCGTACACCGGCGCGTTGTCGAAATACGGACGGAAGATGCGCCTGGCCTCGGCTTCGGTTCCGCCATGAATACCTGGCCGCCGAGTCCGACGACGGCCTGCTCGGCCGCGCCGTGCCCGTACTGTTCGAAGCGGTTCCGGTACGGGGTGATCATCTGCTGGGTGTGTTCCTTGTTCCAGGAGCCGTCGCCGTAGAACGCTGGCTGTTCAGCGATTCCAGGCCACCGAGAACTACCACCTGCTCCGGCGCCTATGTCGCGAGAGAAGTGACTGGGAAGACAAGTTCCGAACCCCGCTGCGGTTACAGTGACGCGTCACCGGTTACGAGTTGGGGCGAACCGTCGGGGACATCGGCTTTCCGGTGCCCGACGTCGAGTACGTCGTTGAGGAGTCCAGCGGACAGTCCCGTCCGCGTGTGGTGGTCGATCATTACTAAGGCCTTCGCGAGTGAACGTCGCGGCGATCAGCGGCCCGGACGGAGCCGGTACAACTTCCAACGAGAGAATCGGCAAAGGACGGTGCTGGCTCATCGGTACTCGGTGGAGCTGGTGGACGGGCCTCTCGAAATCGAACGTTGTGTGCGAGCACAAGTGCAAGGACCAGTGTGCGTTCGGGTCAGTACCAGCCAACTCGTGAATTCCACCCACGGCGAGAATTTGCGATACGCGGTCGCGAATGGGGAGACTTTCTGGCCGTTTGCTCGCTACTCAACGGTCAAGGCCGCTCCCATTACGAGCGGTCTCTTGCGATCCGTGAGGCACTGCGACACGGGTGCGACGAAGACGCGGTGTTTCGCACCAAGACCAATCCAGGCGACTGGCAAGAGACACACTGGCAAGGGGTACTGTTTTGATGTCGGATTCCACGATCGAGAAACGACCGAGGACAATCGTGAGCGGGCGGTTGCACGTGGACAAGTAGTCGTACGACATGACGAAGCATCTGCACCGCCCGAGCGCCCGCGACCTCGAAGTGATCGCGCGGGACCGACACCTCCTTCGCCTGTGTTCCGACCGGATCGACACGGCAGCTTCCCTGATGAGTCTTACTCACGTAAATTTCGCGGGGTGATGACAAGACCGGTCGGGCCAGCAATTCTATACGGAATGTTCGCAGCCAACAGTCTCGCAAATGGAATATGGATTGCACTGTGGGCAGTCTACTTTGTCTCTGTTGCAGACGTGAGCCCAGCCGTTGTTTCTACGGTCTCCCTCTCCGGCGGGGTTGCGGGCATGGCTCTTGCATATCCCGTGGGATCACTTGGAGACCGCGTCGATGACCGCTACTTGCTAGCTCTGTTATTAACGCTGCGGGGGTATCGCCGCCCTCCTTGTGTCGCTTTCGAGTAGCACGGTCCTGCTACTCGCAGCACTGTTTATTACGCTTGGCCTTCAATCCGCCCAAACAGGCCTATCGACTAGCATCGTCGCGACTCGCGTGGATCCCATGAGCAGAGTGAAATCGCTCTCATGGATCCGGACTCTGCAACATGTGCTCTACGCCCTAACAGCTGTCGCCGCATCTCTTGTTCTCGCCTCCGGCGCTGAGATCTTTTTCCGGATTGCTTTGGCTATTGGCGGCACCATGCTGTTCGCGGGAGCACTTATGTGCACTCGGATAAGCCGCCGGTCAGCTGTGACCTCGTCGCGAGCGGACCGTCGGATCGGTGGCTCGACAGCCGTAAAAGACCGGGCGTTCCTGCTAATGATGCTGGGGTCGAGTCTTCTCATGCTGTGCTGGCCGGTTCTCACTGTCGGATTGCCGTTGTGGATTACCGAATCAACTGTAGCCCCGCCCGCAATGGCGGGAGTTTGTTTGGCGATCAGCGCGATTATCATTATAACTATCCAGATCCCCGTAGGAAACAAAGTCGTGACATTGAAGCACGGCAGATACGTAAACCTGGCCGGATCCATTTTTCTATCCGTAGTATGTGCGGGATTTGTGATCGCAGGCGAAACGGAGTCCACCCGCGTCGCTGTCGCAATAATTCTCGGCGTTACTTTGCTCCACGCTTTGGCCGAAGTTTTGGTCGTAACTTCAAAATGGTATTTTTCTACCAGCATGATGAATGATGACCACGCGGGCGGATATCAATCGATCGCCGCGATTGGAGACGGACTGGCAGTAGCAGTTGGTCCGGCCATCATGATTGCTCTTGTCGGAACGGGTAATACGGGCTGGTGCGTTTTAGGGTTGACGTTCTTCATTGTTGGTGTCTTTCAAGCGATTTACTCTCGGAGAATACTTGTACGTACCGCCGAGCGCGCAGGCCCGTCGATGGCTCCGAAGCCAGAAGCTTGAGGGCTGCATATGATGCGGCGTTGTGACCAAGCAATTCGGCTCGCGTTGGTGGCGGTCGAGTACCTCCTTGCGCTGATCCGCGCCTGGCCCGGCACCGGCTCGCTACGAGTTCGTCTCGCGTACATTGCACCGACCCCCTAATCGGGAGATGTATGCGGTGTGGCGATGCAGTGCCAGGCCAACCCAACCATCCATGCACTGCGGGCAGCGCTTCCGACGACGCCCTACGCCTCACGGTCGAAACAACAGATCGCACACTCACCGCTCGATAGATCAGCCCGCCCGCAGAGGCGAACATCCCGCCCAGTGGGCGGACTGTTGATAATGGATCACATCGTGCCGGCTTCGGTCGAGGACCGACCGCGGCCGCGCCTCACCCGTCCGGTAACAACTCGCAGTGGCGGAAAGTCACGCTGTCGAGCCTGTTGGGCACCACCATCGAGTACTACGACTTCCTGCTGTACAGCACCATGGCCGCGTTGGTCTTCGGGAAGCTGTTTTTCCCTCGTCGAGCCCGGCAGAATCGACGATCGCCGCGTTCGGGACGCTGGCGGTCGGCTACGTCGCACGGCCCTTGGGGGGGGTTTGGTATTCGGGCATTGCAGCGATCGGCTAGGCCGCAAGTCGATGCGGCGCGGCGTTGATGGTCGCGGAGCACTCCGGCGCCCGTCGACGGGGCTTCTGGACCGGCCTCATGCAACTCGGCTCCCCCATCGGATTTCTGCTGTCCACCCTGGCGGTCATGCTCGTCACTCTGCTTCCGGACGAATCGTTCGAGTCGTGGGGCTGGCGCATTCCGTTCATTGCCAGCGCGGCACTCCTGGCGATCGGCCTGTACGTCCGCTTGAGCGTCGTCGAAAGTCGGGTCTTCGAAGAGGCCGCGGCGAAGGCACGGCGAGCGCGACACCGCCGGTGCTGCAACTGCTTCGCCAGCCTCGTCCACTCGTCCTTGCCTGCGCAGTGGGCATCGGACCTTTCGCGTTGACCGCGCTCATCACCTCGCACATCATCTCGTAGACCACCTCGATCGGGTACGAGTCTTCCACTGTCATGCGGATTCTGGTGGCGATGGCAGCAACCTCGATCATCACGATCCCGCTGTTCTCGGCCCTGTCCGACCGCATCGGCCGGCGGACGGTGAGCCTCACCGGCGCGGCTGTGGCCGTGCTGTATGCGTTCCCTTGTATTCGATGATCGACGCCGGTTCGGTTGCGGTGCTGACCGTCGCGCTGATGCTCGGGCAGGTGGTGCAGTCCGCGATGTACGCGCCCCCCGTTACCTTCTTCGTAGTCCCGCGCCGCGGGGCCACGGTCGCCGGGTTCGGTATGACTTTCTTCCCCTGT
>NZ_JABAFB010000016.1:0-55546 GCF_012843405.1 Rhodococcus sp. BL-253-APC-6A1W | reverse complement strand
GTGCCGTCCGGACGGAACACCGGCTTGAGCTGGCTGACCTTCTCGTACGTGGTGCCGGCGCGCGGGCCGTCGTCGGTCGAGACGACCGTGCCGTCGGGGAGTGTGAGCGGCGTGATTTCCTTCTCGAAGAACCCCGACTTGATGGCTTCCTCGGCCCGGTTGTGTGAGCGCACGCCCCACCGGTCCTGGTCTTCGCGGGAAATCCCCGTGTAGGACGCGACGTTCTCGGCGGTCTGACCCATCGCGATGTAGACGTCGGGCAGTGTTCCTTCGGACCGCGGATCCGTCCAGGCCGTACCGCCCTGGGCAAGAGTTTCGGTCCGCGCCTCTGCGTCCGCGAACAAGGGGTTCTTGGTGTTCGGCAGGCCGTCGGCGTTGCCGGTCACGAAGCTCGACACCGACTCCACACCGGCGGAGATGAACACGTCGCCCTCGCCGGCCTTGATCGCGTGAAGCGCCATGCGGGTGGTCTGCAGCGACGACGAGCAGTACCGGTTGACGGTCACGCCGGGAAGGAAGTCGTAGCCGAGCTGCACGGCGACCACGCGGGCGATGTTGAAGCCGGACTGGCCGGCGGGCTGGCCACAGCCGACCATCAGGTCGTCGATCTCCGCCGGATCCAGGTCCGGAATCTTCGCGAGTGCCGCGGCGACCATCTGCGTGGTCATGTCGTCGGGCCGGAGCGTCTTGAGAGACCCCTTCATCGCGCGCCCGATGGGCGAGCGTACTGCTGAGACGATCACTGCTTCGGGCATCGGAAGCTCCTTCGAGAGTTGTCGGTCGGGAATCGTCTGCCGGGACTACAGGCCGAGATCGCGGCCGATGAGTTCCTTCATGATTTCGTTGGTGCCGGCCCAGATCTTCGTCACACGGGCGTCCCGCCATGCCCGCGCGACACGGTATTCGTTCATGTACCCGTACCCACCGTGGATCTGAACACACGCGTCGAGGACCTCGGACTGGGTCTGCGCACTCCACCACTTGGCCTTCGCCGCGTCGACCGCGGTGAGCTTGCCGTCGGCGTGGGCCTCGACAGCCTGGTCGACGTACGCTTCGGCGACCTCGATCTTGGTCACCAGTTCGGCGAGCAGGAACTTGTTGTACTGCATGGTGCCGATGGCCTGACCGAATGCCTTGCGTTCCTTCGAGTACTCGAGAGTCTCCAGGAGAATGTGCTTGGCATGGTGCACGTTGTTGACGGCGGAGCCGAGGCGTTCCTGCGGCAGCAGTTTCATCATCGAGATGAAGCCCATACCTTCTTCGCCGAGGAGATTCGCGCCCGGAACCCGGACGTCCTTGAAGAACAGTTCGGCGGTGTCGGCCTCGGGCTGTCCCACCTTGTCGAGCTTGCGGCCGTTCTCGAAGCCCTCCATACCGCGCTCGACGACGAGCAGCGAAATGCCCTTGGCGCCCTTCGTGGGGTCGGTGCGGGCGGCCACGACCACCAGGTCGCAGTTGTAACCGTTGGTGATGAATGTCTTGGCGCCGTTGAGGATCCAGTCGTCGCCGTCGCGGACAGCCGTGGTCTTGAGGTTGGCGAGGTCGGAGCCGCCGGAGGGCTCGGTCATGCCGATGGCACAGATGAGCTCGCCTGTCGCACAACGGGGCAGCCAGCGTTCGCGCTGCTCCTCGTTGCCGAGGTGCACGATGTACGGAACCGTGATGTCCGAGTGGATACCCATCGAGGACGACAGCGCCATGTTGGCACGCGCGAATTCCTCGGCGACGATCGCGTTGAAGCGGTAGTCACCGGCCTCCATGCCACCGAAGCGCTCCGGGATCTCGAGCCCCAGGAAGCCCGCCTTACCGGCTTCGAGCCAGATGTCGCGGGGAATCTCGTGGCGATCGATGAGTTCCTCTGCACGGGGCAGTACGAACCGATTGACGAACTCCCGGGCCGAGTCCCGGAAGGCCTCGTGATCGGGACCGTACAGGGTGCGTCGCATCCAAAGCTCCTAGAGTGAAATAAGCGAGTGCTTATTTTCTAAGCACTCGCTTATGATGAAGCGTTGTGGTGAGCCTGTCAACCACACGAGCAGGCAAGAACTGGAGTAAACCGTGACCACACCGAGCACCGGCGTCATCAGCACCTCGAAGGCAGCCGCGCGCCTCCGCGAGGCCGCAATCGAGGCGTTCGCGGAACACGGTTACGGAGGCACGACCACCCGGCAGATCGCCACCCGGCTGGAGATGAGTCCCGCCGCGATGTATCCGCACTACAAGTCGAAGGAAGAGCTTCTCTATGCCATCTCCTACGAGGGGCACGACCTCGCCCTGCGGGTAGCGCGGGACGCCGACATCCCCGGCGCCGACGCCGTCACGCGCCTCTCCTCCGTCATCGGCCGGTTCGCCGGATGGCAAGCCGAACATCACCGGCGCGCGCGAGTCATCCAGTACGAACTGAACGCCCTCGACCGCGACCACTACCGCATCATCACCGGGCTGCGCCGGCAGACGACCCAGGTCGTCAGGGACGTGGTCGACGCGGGGCTCGAGTCCGGTGAGTTCACCGTCCCCGACGCCGAAGGCGTCACCCTCGCGCTCATGTCGCTGTGCGTCGACATCTGCCGGTGGTATCCGTCCGGCCGCTACAGCGAGCCCGAGGCCATCAGCACCCTGTACGCCGATCTCGCACTGCGCCTGGTGGGTGCGGTGCGCTAGCATCTCGCCACCAACAGATCGGGGGGTCGTGGTGGGGGAACATCGAGTCGTGTCGCGTTCCGGCGGCGAAGGAGCCGTCACCGGTTCACAGCGCGCGTACGCGCTGACATTCGTCGGACAGGGGCGGTAGCTGCATGTCGGACGACACTCCGCTGGAAGAACTCCTCCAACCTCTTATCGGCTCGGGTGTGCCCGGGTCGGTCACCAGGCGACAGGCCCGGCACGACGAACTCGCCGCGCGACTCGACGCGGGATTCGATCCCGAATACATCCGCGACTTCGAGAACTTCCACAGCATGGAGCATGCCGAGATCTATCGCATCGCCCAGACCATCAGCCCTATCGCGATGACCACACTGGCCGGTGAATGGGCCGAGCTGGGAAAGGGTTTCAGCCTTGCGGTCTCGCTCGGCACCGTGATGATCCGCGACCGGATCGCGCGGCACTGGGAAGGAGACGCAGCAACGGCGGCGGCCGAAGCCACCCAGCGTTTCGGCGAATCGGCTCAGCAACTGTGCGACGCAGCGCAGGCGGTCGCCCAGAAGTTGCACATCGCCGCGGATGTCGGGGAACGGGTCAAGTCGTCCGTTCCGCCGCCCACCGCCCGGATTCCGATGGCGTTCACCGCGCTCGATCCGGTGGCCGGAGCCGAGGCCGCACGACAAGCGGAAGCGGTCCGGGTGCAGTCGGTGCATGTGATGGAATCGCTGTACAAGCCGTACTACCGGGATTCGGGTGCGGCGGTTCCGGTGCTCCCGCCGCCGTTTGTGGCGGCCACGGCGTCCGGCGGAGAGGTTGCCGGTGGCCGGCAATGGGGCGCCGCGAGCGAGTCCGGCCGAGATTCCGCGGGCGTGGATCCGACGGCGGGAGGGTTCGGCTCGAACCGCCGCGAAGACCTCGATTCCGCGACGTCCCGTACGGCCGACGGACCCCACGACAATTCGGAAGACCGTTCCGCGAAGCGCGAGAATGCGGCGCAGCCAAGCCCGTTCGAAGCTTCCCGCTCCGATCCGGCAACGACCACACCGGCCGGCGCCTCGGGGCCGTCACCACTGCCCGGTCAGCCGTATGGTTCCGGGGCCTCCGGATCTCCCGCCGGCCTCGGAGCCTCCGGCGGCGCCGGCAGCGCAGGTGGCGGTGTCTCGTCACCCTGGGGTCAGGGGCTCGGCGCCGGTGCCCTCGGCGGAGCGGCACCTGCGGGAACCGACCGCTCGGCACCACAGGCAGCGGCCGGGTCACGCAACGGTGGCGCACGCCCGATGGGCATGTATCCCGGCATGATGCCGCCGAGTTCGGCGCAGGGTAGCGACGACCAGCGCCGCGTCCCCGGTTACCTCGTCACCAACGACCACGGCAACGAACTCATCGGCTCGATACCGGACACCGCGCCGCCCGTGCTGGGGGCGGACCCGACATGAGCCGACGCCTGACACCGGATCGGTTTCGGTCTCTGTGGACCGCCTCGGGAGACGACGACCTGCCGTTCCCCCTGCGGTACCGCTCCGCGGCCCGGTGGGAAGACGAACATATCGCCGACCTCCGCGCAGCCGAACGATGGCGGCAACAACTCGACGACCCTGTCCTCGAACGCGCGCTCCACATTCTGCGCGCGGGTGAGATCGCGATCGAGATCTATGCGAACTCGTCCCGTCCGGGCGAATCGCTGTTCCTCGCGGGTGCCGTCGCCGGAGAGGACGCCGTTCTGGCCCGGCAGCACGTGAACGCCGGAGACATCGAGGTCACGACCATGCCGATCGGCGGGCTTCCGGGGTCGATCGCCGCATTGCTGCCCACCGTTCCACCCGGCCGGATACCGGAGCACACCGCGCCGACACGCTCGCTCCTGGATCTGCCCGTCAACACCGCCGTGCGTCTCCCGCTCGGCGGTGGGGCGGCACCGGCCGTTCGCGACGTCCTGCTCCGACCCAGGACGGCGACCGGCAGCATCCGGTTTCTTCTCCGCTCCCCCGGCACAGGTCCTACCGGGGCGGGTGACGTGGGCTGGTTCGATGTCGCCGACGACGGCCGGTATCTGTTCGTCCAGGGTGCCGACACGCGCGTGGCTCCCGGCACGACCGAAGCGCTGCACACCGAGTTGTCGTCGCGTCTGGACGTCGCACGCGCCGCACCGCGAACACAGTTCCGCCGGCCGCTGCAACCGTACTGACCAGCCTTTGCGGCGATCCGCCGACGTCCACTGTCGTCTACCCTGAAGGCCATGACGGATCGGGACCGCACCCCCGACGGCCGACCGCAGAACGCACGTCCCCGTGACGCGCTCGGCCGTCCCCTGCCACCCGGCGAAGAGGGCGTCCCGCGCGTCCCCGACGACCTCGATCTCGACACCGAGGAGACCATTTCCGAAGGGCAGCGACTGCTCGATCAGGGGCATCCGTTCCACGCCCACGAAGTGTTCGAATCCATGTGGAAAAAGGCTCCGCCCGAAGAACGCCCGCTGTGGCAGGGTCTCGCTCAGCTCGCCGTGGGCCTGACCCACCTGCTGCGCGGCAACCCCCGAGGCGCCGCCTCGCTGCTACAACAGGGCAGGTCGCGTATCCGCCACTACGAGGACGCACCACCGTACGGCCTCGACATCGACGGATTGTCCGCGTGGGCAACTCATCTCCTGACCGAGATCGAACGCGGCGACCCCACCGACGAACCACCGATCCCGATGCTGAGGATGCCCTGATGCCGATTCTCCCCATGTTCCCTCTGGGTACCGCACTACTCCCCGGAGCCGGCCTACCGCTCCACGTCTTCGAGCCGCGTTACCAGCAACTCGTACGCGACTGCTCGACCGCGCCGGACGGCCCGCGTTTCGGCGTGGTGCTCATTGCACGGGGACACGAGGTCGGCGGCGGCGATCAGCGCAACGACGTGGGGACCGTCGCGAGAATCCTCCTCGACACCGAAATCGGCGGCGGACGGCACGTTCTGGAATGCGTTGCGGAAGAACGGATCCGCATCGATCACTGGCTCCCGGACGATCCGTATCCGCGCGCGGAGGTGGAACCGTGGCCCGATACCGACTCGGGGCCGGTCGACATGGCGCCGCTGATGGAGGCACTCGAGCGTCTTCACGATCTCCTCGACCGCCTGACCGACGGCAATGCTCCACCGCTGCCGTCCCCCACGGAGCTTCCCGACGATCCGGGCGCGCGGTTGTTCGCGATCGCGCGTCACATTCCCATGGGTGAGGCGGATCGGTATGCGGTGCTCGCGACACCCGGCCCGGCCGAGCGCGTGGAGGTGCTGACCGAATCGGTCGCGACCGCCATCGACCTGGCATCGTGGAAACTGCAGAACTGACACGCCACACCTGCCGACTATGTCCGGCGATCGACGCCGTGCGCCACGGATCCCGGGGTACGGTTGTCGGACGGTTGTCGGACGGTTGTCCCGTCGACTCCATCGCCAGGAGAAGCCCGTGTCCGACGAAACCGATCTGTCCTATGAAACCGATCCTGATCGGGCACAAGCATTCCTCGACGAGATCGCAGTCGAGTATCGCAGTGATCCCGCGGTCGAGATGGGCACGATGTTCCGCAGCCCGGGCCTGCGCGTGGGAGGCAGAATCTTCGCGTTTCTCGGTGGGGATCAGCGCTTGATCGTCAAACTTCCCCGTTCCCGCGCTCTGGAAGCGGTCGACACCGGAACCGCCCACCACGTCACGATGGGCAGCCGGACCATGAAGGAGTGGGTTGCTTTCCCACTCGACGGAAACGACCTTGCCGGCACCTTGGACACCTGGCGGCACGCCGCCCGGGAAGCGCACAACTTCGTCGCCCGGATCTGACCTCCGCCGCTCAGCCGACGACGACCACCACGAGTGTCCGCGGACCGTGCACCCCTTCGACACGTTCGAGTTCGATGTCGCTGGTCGCGGAGGGCCCGCTGACGAGTGTGGTGGGCCGCTCGGGCACCAGCCTCGCCAGCGCCTCGGGCACACCGACTTCGAGGGTATCCAGTCCCACCAGGCACACGTGGAGGTCGGGCACCAGCGTGAGTGCTCGCCTACCCTGATCCGGGCTTCCGTCGAGGAAGATGGTGCCCGTTTCCGCACACGACACAGCCGATCCGGTGAGCACACCGTCGAGTTGCCCCAGGTCGGGAGCGGGCACTTCCGGAGAGTCGACGACGATCCGGCCATCGAATTCCGCGAGCCACGACCGGTCCAGTCCGGGCGGCACCCCGAGGCTCTGCACTCCGAGTTCGGTGAGAATCCCGGAGAGCGCACTCGCAAGTTCCGCGGAGGTGTGACGATGCACGGTCGCCTTGTAGTCACGCACCCTGTCGGCGAACATCTCGTAACGCTGGTCGTCGGGCAGTGTCCTTCCTGTCCGGTAGCGGCGGACAACCTCCCCGGGAGGAGAGTCCGACAGCATCAGTGCATCTCGGATACGCCCCATGACAACGTCTTTCGAACTCATGACTGTTCCCCCGATTGTCTCGCCCGTTCGAGGGTGACCCGGCGTTCTTCGGTGTCCCACCACTGACGGAACGTCTGTTTCGGAGGTGCGGCGATATCGCGGGCGTCGGTCCACCCGCTCAGCGGCCACGGCAGCGTCGTGATGCGACCCTTCCGTCCCGCGAGCAGTCGCGCGATGCCCGCGGCCTTCTGGGCTGCGGTCCATCGCGCGGCCGAAGACATCGCGAACGAGGCCGCCTTCATGGCCGCGGCCTCGGCGCCCGGCCGCGCGTGTTCGGCTTTCTGGTGCCGCAATTCGACCAGCAGGGACGGAATGTCGATTCGGACCGGGCAGGCGTCGAAACAGGCGCCGCACAGGCTCGACGCGAACGGCAGGGTGGCATTGGGGTCGTGGGGTTCGTCCATGCCGGCCAGTTGCGGGGTGAGCACCGCACCGATCGGGCCGGGATACGTCGACCCGTAGGCGTGACCGCCGGTGCGTTCGTACACCGGGCACACGTTCAAGCATGCTGAGCAGCGGATGCAGCGCAGCGCCGCTCGTCCGACGGTGTCCGCAAGGGTTGCGGTGCGTCCGTTGTCGAGCAGGATCAGGTGGAACGTCTGTGGTCCGTCCCCGGGGGTGACACCGGTCCACATCGAGGTGTACGGGTTCATCCGTTCCCCCGTCGACGATCGCGGGAGCAATTGGAGGAACACCTCGAGATCACGGTAGGTGGGCAGAAGCTTCTCGATACCCATGACGGTGATGAGGGTCTGCGGCAATGTCAGGCACATTCGTCCGTTGCCTTCGGATTCGACCACCGCGAGTGTCCCGGTTTCGGCGATGCCGAAGTTCGCTCCCGAGACCGCGACCGGCACCGTCATGAACTTGTGCCGCAAGTATTTCCGGGATGCTTCGGCGAGATGTGCCGGGTTCGCGTCGAGATCGGGATCTACGCCGTCCATCTCGCTGAGGAAGATGCTGCGAATCTCGGACCGGTTGCGATGGATGGCGGGCACGAGAATGTGCGACGGTGTGTCGTGGCCGAGTTGGACGATGAGTTCGGCGAGGTCGGTCTCGTGCGCGGTGATGCCCTCGGACTCGAGATGTTCGTTGAGACCGATCTCCTGGGTGGCCATGGACTTCACCTTGATGACTTCGTCCGCCCCCGCTTCCCGAACCAGTTGTGTCACCAGTGCATTGGCCTCGTCGGCATCTGCGGCCCAATGCACCACACCGCCCCGTGCTACGACGGCTGCTTCGAACTGCTCGAGCAACTCGGGTAGTCGCGCGAGCACGTCGTTCTTGATTCCCTCTCCGGCGACCCGGAGGTCTTCCCAGTCCGGTAATTCTTCGGTGACCGCCAGTCGCTTGCCGCGGATCGTGTGCGTCGCTTTACCGATATTGCGCCGCAGTTGCGCGTCGGCGAGTTCGTGTCGTGCTGCGGCAGGGAAGGTTTCGGTTCCGCGCACGTTTCCGGTGCCGCGCGGCGGGATCGGCGGCATCCCCAGCGAGGCCGCGGTCACGAGCCCACCACCGGAGCGGGTTCGCGGACGGACGCGAGAATCTCGGCGAGATGCAGGGTGCGTGTCCCCATCCGCAGACGCGACATTCCCCCGCCGATGTGCATGAGGCACGACGAATCTCCGGCCGTGCAGACCTCGGCACCCGTCGAGGCCACATTTCTGATCTTGTCGCCGAGCATCGCGGTGGACGTCTCCGCATTCTTGATCGCGAACGTTCCACCGAACCCGCAACACACGTCGGCTTCGGGAAGTTCGACGAGGTCGATGTCGCGTACCCGGCGCAGCAACCGGAGCGGCTTGTCGCCCACCCTGATCATCCGCAGCGAGTGGCAGGTCGGGTGGTAAGTCACGCGATGGGGGAACGACGCACCGACGTCGGTCACCCCCAGCACGTCGACGAGCAGTTCCGACAACTCGTACGTCTTGGCCTTCACCACCTCCACCCGTCCGCGGAGCGCGGGGGTTCCATAGCGGTCGGCCACGATGTGGTGCTGGTGACGGATCGACCCTGTGCACGATCCGGACGGCACCACGACCGCGTCGATCGCGGTGTCGCCGAACTCCTCCGCGAAGTTCTCCACGAGCGGCAGCGCGTCCGGCTGGTATCCGGTGTTGATGTGCATCTGGCCGCAGCAGGTCTGCCCGGGCGGGAACACCACCTCGTGTCCGAGTCTCGTGAGCAGGACAGCGGTGGCCTCGAGCGCGGACGGGAAGAGGGTGTCGCCGAGACATGTGCCGAACAGCGCGATCCGCATCGAGTTCTCCGCATCAATCTGTGGTCCGTCCCACACTATCACCGGCGGCGGGAACCCTGGTGAAATCGTCTCCGAAAGTCGTGTATCGTTGGTCAGGCAACGCGGGGTGGAGCAGCTCGGTAGCTCGCTGGGCTCATAACCCAGAGGTCGCAGGTTCAAATCCTGTCCCCGCTACCACCACCGGCCCGGACTCTCACGAGTCCGGGCCGGTTTTGCTTTCCCCACGGTAGATTCGCTGTGCCTGCATCAGTAGCGGCCGCGGGGGCGACATGGACGACGTAGACAGCCCGGAACCGACGAGGGCGCCGCGGGGTGGTGCCCGGCGCGTCGAGCGCTCCGGGCTTCCCCGCTGGTTCCGCCCCGTGATCCTCTACGTCCTGTTCGCGATCGCCGCGTACCAGATGTCCGGGTGGCTGTTCCACAATCTCAAAGGCTTCCTCGGGCTGATGTTCCTCGCGTGGCTCTTCAGCATCACCGTCGAGCCCGTCGTGGACCGGATGGAACGCTTCGGGATGCGACGGGGGGCCGCAGCGGGACTCGTGCTGTTCGGGCTGGTCCTCCTGGTGGTCGGGTTCCTGTCGCTGTTCGGCGCGTTGCTCGCCGAGCAGCTCTCCCAGCTCGTCACCGCGTTGCCGGACGCGTTGTCCTCGGTCACCCAGTGGGCGAACCGCACGTTCGACACCAACTTTTCGGTCGATTCGGATGATCTCCGCATCACGCCCGACACGGTGCGCGAACTCGCCGCCCGGTTCACTCCGGGTGTGCTCGGTGTGGTGACTTCGCTCTTCGAAGTCGCGTTCCAGTTGCTGACGATGCTGCTCTTCGCGTTCTACATGTCGGCGGAGGGCCCTGCTCTGCGGCGCACGGTGGCGAGTTGGTTTCCGGCTCAGCAGCAACGAGTGATTTCGACCGTCTGGGAGATCTCGGTGGACAAGGCCGGCGGTTACGTCGTCTCCCGCCTCATTCTCGCGGCCTTCAGCACCGTGGCGACCGGCGTGTTCCTGGTCGCGCTGGATGTGCCCTACTGGCTGCCCCTGGCCCTGTGGACGGGCGTCGTCTCCCAGTTCGTCCCGACACTGGGCACCTACCTGGCGATCGCCTTGCCCGCGATCATCGCGGCAACGACGCATCCGATCAACGCCGTGTGGGTCGTGGTTTTCGGCACGCTCTACCAGCAGATCGAGAACTACGTGCTGCATCCGCGCGTCACCGCGCGCACCGTGGCCATCCATCCCGCCGTGGCCTTCGGCGCGGTGATCATCGGTGCGTCACTGTTCGGTGCCATCGGCGCGCTCGTCTCGGTGCCGGTCATCGCGGTGATCCAATCGCTGATCGAAACCTTCGGCCGGCGTTACGAACTCGTGCCCGAAATCGCCGGTTCACCCGGGCCCGATGCGCCGGACGCGAACCGCGACACCGGAGACGCCGGAGACACGAGGGCACCGGACGAAGGATCAGGTGCGTGAAGCCAGGTCACGTGCCGCGAGGTGCGCGAACACCATGCTCGCCCCGATGGGGTTTCCGCCGCCGGGATACACGGTTCCGCTGACCGCCGCCATGGTGTTACCGGCCGCATACAGCCCGGGTATCGGTGCTCCGGAGGTGTCGAGCACACGGGCACAGGTATCGGTGCGCAACCCTCCCTTGGTACCGAGATCGGACAGTCCGAACGCCGCTGCGTGGAACGGCGGCGTGTCCACCGGCACGAGAGGCGACTCGCCACCCGAGAACGCGCGATCGTAGGGTTCGTCCCCCCTGCCGAAATCCTCGTCGACGCCGGCCGCCGCGAAGGCGTTGAATCGTTCGACCGTCGCGGCCAGCACGTCGGCGGGAACACCGATCATGTCGGCGAGTTCCTCGAGCGTGTCCGCGGTCTTCCACAGACCGGCCTCGACGTACTGCTCCGCCTCCGCGACCGGCACGTTGGTGGCCTGGACGGGTGGTGCGAGACCGTCTTTGTCGTCGTAGATCATCCAGAACGGCATGGTCAGCTTTCCGCTCTCCGCATGTGCGAGGGCGGCATGCCCGATCCGGTCGTACGGTGCGGATTCGTTGACGAAACGCTCACCCCGGTCGTCGACGAACACTCCACCGGTAAACCAGAGCGCGAACGCCGAGCGGCCGTCGGGGTGCGTCAGTCCGGGCGACCACCATGCCTCGTCCATGAGATCGACATCCGCGCCCGCCGCGATTCCCGCGCGGTGCCCCTTGCCGAGGTTGGACCACGGCCCCATCGAATCGCGTGAGTGGCCCGGGACTCCGAATTCGGCCCGCATGTCGTCGTTGCGCTCGAATCCACCGGCAGCGAGGACCACACCCCGCCGTGCGCGGATGGCACGTCGCTCACCTCCGTGCGAGACGATCGCTCCGACCACGCCACCGTTCTCGACCACGAGATCTTCGAGGGCGGTGTCGAGATGGGTGTCGGCGTTCGGGTATTGCCGAAGGGCGACGAGGAAACGGCCGACCAGCGCCCGTCCTCCGATGAGGGTGCTGCGGAGGCGCTCGCCGGCGCGTTCGCGACCGAGGGGGCCGCGGATGGATTCGTTGAGTTCGAGGTCGTCACGCACCCGCAGCGGCGCGGCGCAGATGTGCCGGCCGGTGGCGCTGGCGTTGGGTGCCTTGCCGAAGTAATCGGGCCACGGCAGCACCTGGAACTCGAAGTTGTCGTCCGCTTCGAGGTAGTCGATGAGGGGCGCGCCACTGGTGACGAACGTGTCCTGCAGGTCGCGGGGGGTGCGGTCTCCGACCACGGAACGGAAATAGGTACGGGCGTCGTCGAGGGTGTCCGTGTCACCCGCCCGCCGCAATACGGCATTGGTGGGGAACCACATTCCCCCGCCACCGGAATACGCAGCGGTCCCACCGAAGTGCTCGGAGGCCTCGATGAGTATCACCGAAAGACCTTCCCGGGCAGCGGTGTACGCGCCGCAGCACCCGCCCGCTCCCGATCCGACCACGAGTACGTCGCATTCCTCGGCCCAGTCCACCATTGCGTTCCTCCGTCGGTCCGGCGTCGGCAGATGCTAACCGTCCGGCACGCGGGGGCGGGAGCGTCGTGTCCCACCGGGCGGGAGACCCTAGACGGCGAGAGGCGCGGCGGTGGCGGCGAGCACGTCGTCCACGGTCACTCCGGGAGCGGTGTCGACGAGCACCAGACCCGCGTCGGTGACATCGATGACGGCCATGTCGGTGATGATGCGCTGGACGCAATGCCGCCCGGTGAGGGGCAGAGTGCACTCCTCGAGAATCTTCGGGTCGCCCTTCTTGGTGACGTGCTCCATCATGACGATGACGCGCTTGGCGCCGTGGACCAGGTCCATCGCGCCGCCCATCCCCTTGACCATCGCGCCGGGCACCATCCAGTTCGCGATGTCACCCTTCGCCGAGACCTGCATGGCCCCGAGAACCGCGACGTCGATCCGGCCACCGCGGATCATTCCGAAGGAGGCCGCGGAGTCGAAGTACGACGCACCGGGAACAGCCGTGATGGTTTCCTTGCCGGCGTTGATGAGTTCCGGGTCGAGTTCTTCTTCGGTCGGGTACGGGCCGACGCCGAGCACGCCGTTCTCCGAGTGCAGGATGACCTCGATATCGGGATCGAGGTAGTTCGGCACCAGCGTGGGCATGCCGATACCGAGATTGACGTACTGACCGTCGGACAGTTCCCGTGCCACACGGGCCGCCATCTCCTGACGGGTGAGCCTGCGGATATCTGCCTGGGTCATGCTCGCACCGTCCGATTCTCGATGCCGACCTCGACCGGGCCGACGTGCACCACACGCTGAACGTGGATGCCTGGTGTGTGGATTTCGTTGGGGTCGAGTTCGCCCGGCTCCACGAGGTGCTCGACCTGCGCGATGGTGATGCGGCCGGAGGCCGCGGCGGGCGGATTGAAGTTTCGGGCGCTGGCGCGGTAGACCAGATTGCCGTGGCGGTCGCCCTTCCACGCGTGGACGAGAGCGTAATCAGCGGTGATGCCGCGCTCGAGTACGTAGGTCTTCCCATCGAATTCGCGGGTTTCCTTCGGCTCCGACGCGGCGGCGATGTGACCGTGTCCGTCGTAGCGCAGCGGCAGGCCGCCCTCTTCGACGGCGGTACCGACACCGGCCGGGGTGAAGAATGCGGGGATTCCGGCGCCTCCGGCACGTAGCCGTTCCGCGAGCGTGCCCTGGGGCGTCAACTCCACTTCGAGTTCGCCGGACAGGTACTGACGGGCGAACTCCTTGTTGGAGCCGACATAGGACGAGATCGTGCGCCGGATGCGGCCCTTCTCGAGGAGCAGCCCGAGACCGAACCCGTCGGTGCCGCAGTTGTTGCTCACGGTCTCGAGATCGGTGGCGCCCTGTTCCAGGAGCGCGGTGATGAGTATCTCGGGGATTCCGACCAGGCCGAACCCGCCCACAGCGATGGTCACGCCGTCGGGGATGTCGGCTACGGCCTCGTCGGCTGAGGCAACAACTTTGTCCATGTATCCCAGAATAGACCCGATTGTGCGTAATGTGAACCGGCGTTCGCATTGTGAACACTCTCCGCGGCGCCTTGCGAGGCGCGCTCCGGCGGATCTACGCTGTTCGCATAGCGTTCGATCGTCCACATAGCGAACACGAACCGACCCGCTTGCCCGCAGCGACCCGCAGGAGACCACCGATGACCGTCCCGCTGCATGTCGAGCACATCGCGCGCACAGAGCACGGCAGGACGGTCCACGTCAGCACAGAAATCCGCAGCGGTGGATCTCCCGCGCGACAGTCGTTCCTCGACTCCTCCTCGAAAGGCGCCGCCTCGTGAGCACCTCCGACCTGAACGACCCGCGCGAAGGTTCCGTCGCGTCGACCGATTACGTCCAATCGCTCGCGCGTGGACTCTCGGTGATCACAGCGTTCGGGGCCGACCACCCCAGACAGACCCTCTCGGACATTGCACGGGCGACCGGCCTCACGCGCGCCACCGCGCGCCGGTTTCTGCTGACACTGGTCGAACTCGGCTACGTGCGTACCGACGGTTCACAGTTCTGGCTCACACCCCGCGTGCTCGAACTCGGCTACAGCTACCTGTCGGCACTGTCCCTGCCGGATGTCGCACGGCCCCATCTCGAAATGCTTGCCGAGAAAGTCCACGAGTCGACCTCGGTGTCGGTGCTCGACGGCGACGACGTCGTCTACATCGCGCGCGTGCCCGTCCGCCGCATCATGACGGTGTCCATCACCTTGGGAACCAGGTTTCCCGCACACGCGACATCCATGGGACGGGCACTCCTCGCGGGCTTGTCGCCTTCCGAGCTCGAAAAGTACCTCACGCGAGCCGAACTCACCCCGATGACGTCTCGTACGCTCACCACCGTCGACGACCTGCGAACCGAAATCGAGAAGGTGCGCAGAGACGGGTACGCGATCGTCGACCAAGAACTGGAAGAGGGCCTGCGCTCCCTTGCCGCACCCATCCGCGACGAATCCGGTGCGGTGGTGGCGTCGATGAACATCTCCACCCACGCCGGGCGATACCCGGACGACACCGTCCACGACGTTCTCGTCCCCTCCCTGATCTCGACCGCAGAAGCAATCTCCCACGATCTCGTCCGCACCCGCACCAACTGAGACACCACCCCGAGGAACCCATGAACGACGTAGTGATCTGTGAACCCCTCCGCACCCCGGTCGGCCGATTCGGTGGCGTCCTGAAGGACATCGCACCCGAAGACCTTGCCGCGACCGTGATCCGGGAACTCGTGGCTCGCACCGGGATCACGGGATCGGACGTGGACGACGTGATTGTCGGCCAAGCCTCCCCCAGCGGTGAGAACCCTGCCATCGGCCGTATCGCCGCGCTGAATTCCGGCCTGGGTGTCGATGTTCCCGGCCTTCAGGTCGACCGTCGTTGCGGCTCCGGGCTCCAGGCGGTGCTCCAGGCCGTGATGCAGGTGCAGTCCGGCGGCAGCGACCTCGTCCTGGCGGGCGGCGCGGAGTCGATGAGCCAGGCCGAGTTCTACGCGACCGGAATGCGCTGGGGCGTGAAGGGAGAGGCAGTCGCCCTCAACGACCGGCTCGCGCGTGCCCGCGTGACCGCCGGCGGTCGCGATTTCCCCGTGCCCGGCGGCATGATCGAGACCGCCGAGAACCTGCGCGCCGAATTCTCTCTCAGTCGCGAGAACCAGGACGCGCTTGCCGTGCAGTCGCACCACCGCGCGGTTGCCGCACAGAAGAACGGAATCTTCGCGGAGGAAATCGTCCCGGTGCGCGTTCCCCAGCGCAAGGGCGATCCGATCACCGTCGACACCGACGAGCATCCGCGCGCGGACACGACCCTCGAGGGACTCGCGAAGCTGCGCCCGATCCGCGGCAGGATCGATCCGGATGCCACGGTGACCGCCGGTAATGCCAGCGGCCAGAACGACGGTGCCGCGCTCGCGGTGGTCACCACCGCGGAGAAGGCATCGAAGCTCGGACTGCGTCCGCTCGCGCGGCTCGCCAGCTGGGCCGTCGCCGGTGTCCCGCCACGGACGATGGGAATCGGCCCGGTCCCTGCCACGGAGAAGGCGCTCGGCCGCCTCGACCTGACACTCGCCGACATGGACGTCATCGAGCTCAACGAAGCCTTCGCCGCACAGGCGCTGGCGGTCATGCGCGTGTGGGGGCTCGAGCCGGACGATCCGCGGCTGAACCCGCACGGATCGGGTATTTCGCTCGGCCATCCGGTCGGGGCGACGGGCGCTCGTATCCTGGCCACCCTGCTGCGCGAACTCGACCGGCGGGAGGGCCGCTACGGCCTGGAAACGATGTGTATCGGAGGCGGGCAGGGACTCGCAGCGGTCTTCGAACGCATCGGTTGATCCGGCCACGAGCGCGGTCGCGCTCCGTAGCATCGGTGCATGAGTGATCTTCGGACGGACACACCGCCCACCACACGCCCCCGTACGGCCGCGCGACTCCTGCTCGCCGCCGCACTGGTCTTCGCGGGTCTGAGTCACCTGTTCTGGGGCCGTAAGGACTTCCAGGCCCAGGTGCCCGACTGGGTGCCCATGGACAAGGACGGGGTGGTCATGGCGTCCGGAGGCGTGGAGATCATGCTCGGCGCGGGGCTGGCCGTCCTCGGTCGCGACCGGGTCCGGGTAGGCCGGATCGCCGCCTTGTTCTTCGCGGCGGTCTTTCCGGGAAATCTTGCGCAGTACCGCGGGCGGCGCAGCGCGTTCGGGCTCGACACCGACCGGAAGCGCCTGGTGAGACTGTTCTTCCAGCCGGTGCTCATCCTCTGGGCGCTCTGGAGCACCGGCACGCCGCGCCGCTGACCCCGCTTACTCTTCGGGTGCCACGCGCACCAGCATCTTTCCGAAGTTCTTGCCCTCGAGCATCCCGATGAACGCCGCCGGTGCGTTCTCCAGGCCGTCGACGATGTCCTCCCGGTACTTCAACGATCCGTCGCGGACCCACGCCGACGCATCGCGCAGGAAGTCGCCGTACATCTCCTTGACGAACTCGGTCTGGATGAAGCCCCGGATCGTCAGGCTCTTGGTCAGCACCGACGAGAAGAACCTCGGCAGGCGGTCTGCCCGTTCCTCGACCGCGCCGTTGTACTGTGCCACCAGTCCGCACACCGGGATTCGGGCGTAGGTGTTGAGCAACGGCCACACCGCGTCCTGCACCGCGCCGCCGACGTTCTCGAAATACACGTCGATACCCTCGGGGACGGCGTCCTTCAGCTTCTGCGCGAAGTCGGGATCGCGATGATCCAAGGCGACGTCGAACCCGAATTCTTCGGTCAGTGCGCGGCACTTCTCGGGGCCACCCGCGATACCTACTGCCCTCGCACCCTTCAGCTTCGCGATCTGGCCCACCGCCGATCCCACCGGACCCGTGGCGGCTGCCACCGCCACCGTCTCCCCGGGCTTCGGCTGCCCGATCTTCAGCAGTCCGGAATACGCTGTGAATCCGGGCATCCCGAGCACACCGACCGCGGTCGAGATCGGGGCCGCCGCCGGATCGAGCTTCCGCACTGCCCCGGCGTCGACCACCGCGTGCGACTGCCATCCGGCGCCCGCCAGCACATAGTCGCCGGCGACAATATCGGCGGCGCGGGACTCGACGACCTGACAGACGGTGCCCGCCACCATGACGTCACCGAGTTCGACGGGCGGGGCGTACGACTTGGCAGTACTCATCCGTCCCCGCATATACGGATCGAGCGACAGATAGACGACCCGCACGAGGAGCTGTCCCTCGCCGACCTCCGGCAGGTCCACGACCTCGGTGCGAAAGTTGTCGGTGGTGGGTGTGGCGTCCGGGCGCGAGGCGAGAACGATGCGGGTGCTCTGGGCTGACGTGGATGCACTCATCACTCCAGTGTGCCGCACATCGCCCGGCGGCCTCAGACGATCCGGTGCGCTTCTCCTCGGGGCGGCACATAGTTGGAGAACAACCGGGAGTGGACGACCTCGGTGAACGAGGGCCCATCCTGTTCGACCCGCCGGGCAGGCCTGGGCTGCTCCCTACGCACCGGCGACATGTTGGATGTGGATCGAATAGACACTTCGACTCCTCTCGGAAACGGGGAGGAAGGCGCTACCGAACACCGTCGCGCATCGACTCGACGGGTGTGCGACCCCCCTTGCGAATACATATACCCCTTCGACGGGCGCAACGCACGCGCGGGTTTCCGCGGCGTTCTCGTGTCGCCTCCGGTGCCACCGCCCCGGACGAGCACCTACCTGCCGTCACCTGCGCGTATGGGAGCGGTCACCGCCGAATTGAGTGCTGCCACTCGGCCTGTCGGCCGATCCGCGAGACCGGCCGGTCGCAGGGGAACCGTGCGAGAACCACCGGGGGGCAGATGAAACCACGAATCGGTTGCGTCGAACCCGGCCACGTTCAGCCGCACGTATTGAGCAGCGCCGTCGGTGTCCACCGTGACCGACCACCCGTTCGCGGATCGGTGCGCGGTCGCCCTCAGGCCGATGCTGCGCTCGACGGGACGGGCGGCGCCCCCGATGAGATGGACATTCTCGGCGAGCACGACGCCGGACGTGTCGACCAACCGGACGGAAGCAGCATCGAATGCTTTTGTCCCGAAACGATATGCGTGGTTCACGTCCGCGAAACCTCCGGTGACTACGTTCCACGACAGAGTGCGCGCGTCGTGGGCAGCGAGCGTCAGCGGCACTGTGATGTCGGTCGAGACGACACCTGCGGCGGTGTGGGAACGGAGGTGCAGGGTGGCATCGAGCGGACGGTCGGTGTCGTTGAACACCAGGATCCGTAACCCGTCCAGCCCGTCGTCGACGAGAAGCGCTGCGACAGGCGCGAACACGCGGCGTAGGACGAACCATGGAGCTTTCGGGACACCCGCATGGTCGAGAACACCCCATCCGGCACCCGGTTCCAGATCCCGGGCCGCCAGCACCAGAGCACCCCGGCAACCGGAGTCCGGCCGACGCCAGTGCTGGAGGACTTCGGTGAAGGCTTCGCATACGGCGGCACGGCCGAGATCGAGGTAGCGTTCGGGGTCGGACCAACGCTCGGCTGCGGGATCAGTGCCGAATACACTGCGCACGTAGTGATCCCGCACATCCTCGAAGTCCCACGACGCCCCGTTGTCGCGCGGAACTGCGGCCTTCCACGCCGGGTGGTGACCCGCGACGGCCACACTGCCGAATGCCGCCTCGACAGCGTCGTTTCCGGGAGGAATCGAGAAGGCGAGACATTCGGCGGCGAACCGCACGCCTGCCGCACGCACATCGGAGAGTGGCCGACGATAACCTCCGACCCCGAAGTAATGCGCCACACCGGAACTCACATCGATCGGCAGTGCGTCCGAGCCCGGAGGCGCGGAGGGTGACGACGACACCCAGACGACTCCCGGAGCGACCGCGTCCGCGATCGCCGGAAGCACGTCGTCGATGGCGGGGATGACCGGGCGCTGCACTCCGAGCATGGCCGGTTGCTGCTCCGTTTCGCTCCCACCGCACAGCACGACGAGTGCGGGGTTGCCCGAGTGCCTCAGCGCGAACGACCGCAACTCTTCCTCGAGCAACGTGCGGAACCCTACGTCGTCGGGCGGGTCGGTCGTGGCCAGCATGACGTCCTGCCACACCATGATTCCCAGTTCTGCACAGTCCGAATAGAAGTCGTCGCGTTCGTACACAGTGGTCCCGGGGATCCGGATCATGTTGATGCCGGCATCGACGCACCGCTCGAGCACTCGCCGTGCCTCCCGCGGTGTGTTCAGCCCGATCGGATCGGAGGGTGTCCACACGATGCCGCGACAGAACACGTCGATCCCGTTGACCTGCAGCGCGAATCGGTTGTCGTCGTAGTCTGCCGTGACGGAGCGGAAGCCAGCCGAACCGAGGTGAAGGGCCTTTCCGTCGAGGTGCAGGTCGACGCTGTACCCGGCCGGTTGCCCGTGGGTATGCGGCCACCACAAGCGTGCCTTCGGTACCACGGCGCGAGCACGAACGAGTTGCGAACCGTCCTGTCGGGAGACGATTTCCGCGCGGGCTTCCTGCTCATCCACCGTGACGAGGGCCGATGTCACCGCGGGTCCGGCGAGCACGACTTCGATCTCCACCACGCCGTCGCTCCCGTCCAGATGCGTGTGGACGCGACGGGAGATTGTCACGGGGTCGGTGCCGTCGAGGAGTCGGACCGGCCGCCAGGGCCCGACCGGAGCGGGCACCCCACCGAATACGGGTGCGCGGCCGAGGAGTGTCGTGCGGAACCAGCGAAGACCCTGGGCGGAGATCAACGACGAGCGCCACCGGCCACGGGGCCGCCGTGTCTTCAGTGCCGCGGCGAGAGACGGGAAGCGGAGGGCGATTCGAGCCGAGCGAGGCAGTTCGTCGAGGACCACGACGAGCGGGACGAACATCGACTCCGATACCGCGACACGCTGCGATCCCACCCAGATCTCTGCCTGGGTGGCGAGGCCGTCGAAGGACAGGCGCCACGGCCCGCGTCCGCGCGCGGGCACGTCGGTGACGAACCACCAGTCGCTCGCGTCGGTCTGCGCCTGTCGTGCCGCGTCCACCCCGTTCGCGTCGCGGATGGCTCCCGCCGCGGTGCCCGGGACGGATACCGGTAGCCACTGGTCGAGCGCGTCGAGTTCGTCGGGGTGGCCGACGGAACCTGGCTCCACAGCGGTGCATACCCACTGAGCTTGGGCAAGGAGATCCATGCTCGAGTGCTGTTCCTAGCGAGATCCGGCAGCGCGCGCGGCCGTCGTGATCGAGGCATCCCAGGCATCCGCCATCAGGCCGAGTTGTTCGGCGGGATCGACAGTCCGTCCGCGGGCGGCACGGGCCATGCGGAACTGCACGCTCTTCGCTCCCTCGGAGACCGACCGGAATCCCGGCGCGGCGGTTGCTGTGCCCGGATAGCCGTGGTCCTCCATGTATTCACATATGTCGGCTGCGAGTTCGGCGCTCGCCCCGCACTGACGCAGCACACCGAAGGTCCACCGGTGGAACAGTTCCATCCCGCCCGAGCTCAACTGGTCGACGTCGTCGAGGACGCGCTCGGCGAGCGCGCGCACCGGGTTGGCAACGGACCGATGGCGGAGGTGGCGGCGCACGACAGCGTCGAAGGCGTCGCATTCCGGAAGCGAGACACCGAGTCGCACCTGCTCGATGTAGGGCGGCCAGGTGGAAATCGGATCGTCGAGCCCGAACACACCGCGGAAGTCGTCTGCGGCGAGCCGATGGTAGCCGCTGTTGTGGAAGTACTCGAGAACTTCCGCTTCACGGTCGATGAGGTTCGGCACGATGGTCGTCTTCGAATGCTCTCGGCGGTAACCGGTTCCGTCCGTGTCGGGCAGCCAGAAGGCGTCGACCTCGACAGTCGACAGCAGACCTGCATCCGCGTTCGCTTCGAGATGTTCGATAGGCCGGCGCGACACGTTCATCTCCGCGACCTCGATGCCGTACAGGGAGAACAGGTCCTCGGGCTTGAACTTCAGAAACGTCCACTGGCTGCCGTCGAAGCGCGCGGAGAAGGCACACGCCGCGGCCGGTACGGGGTCGAGTCCGAGCGAGTGCAGCACTTCGACCCAGAGGTCGACGTAGCAGTTGGTTTCGGTCCACACCCGGTCTGCGCCGTGGATCGCATGCGGAACGTAGTCCTCGACCTGGACGTCGATGAGCCGTCGGGTCACGGAAACATCCTGTTGCGCACCGAGTCCGGCCAGTTGCCGACGGCAAGGCCGTGCGTGCGCAGCATCGCCAGCGCGATGCGCTCCATTCCGAAACCTACGCACGCACTGTGTGCGACTTCGCCGTCCGGCGTGACGATGCCGAAGGTGTCCCCGAAGTGATCGCGGTGGCAGTTGCACGACACCACGGCGGTGCCGTCGTCGAGGTCTCCGTAGAGCCGCACCGTCAACTCGGTTTTGAGGTTCTCGTGGCGCTGATTCGCCGCGAGCATGCGTCCGGCCCGGCCGAAGAACGGGTCGTTGGCCGGCACCGCGGTGGCGTCGAGGCCGAGCGAGTCCAGTACCTCGAGTCCGCGCCCGATCCAGGTGTCGCGGTGCTGCGCGGCGTCGTCGGCGGTGCCCAGACGCACGAATTCGTGCATGCGGAACGCCTGCATGCGTGCCGGATCGATTGCCGGTTCGTGCCGGAAACAGTAGCCGTACACATCGAGCAGTTCGCCGCCCTCACGCAGGGTTCCGCTGTACTTCGCGTAGGCGGGGTGGCATGCCGCCGAGACCAGGACGGTGTCGGCCGGTTCGAGCCAGGCGTCCCACGCTTCGCCGCGCGCGCGGGCAGCGAGCAACTCCGCGTGTTCGGCGTTGGTCCCGGCGAACGTCGTCACGGCACCGGTCAGGTGCGGGAACGAGGCGATGTAGTCGGTTCGCTCGAAACTGGTGCGCGGGAAGACCGGAGGGAAGCGCAGGCGGGTCGCCGCCGCGCCCGGGCCGGCCGCAACCACGACCCGGTCGATTCCGTCGACGATGTCTTCGAATTCGCCGGAGCGGCCGTAGAGCCCGGGAACCGCGGTGTCGACGAGCAGTCCCGCGGCGAGCAACTGCTGTTGGAAGTCCAGCCGTGCCCGTTCGAGTTCCGTGCGGTCCCCGACGGCCGTGCTGGTCATATCGTCCCTCGGTATGCGATCGACATCTGGGCAGAGTTGTTCATGATGCGGTCGTTGTTGACCATCACCGCGGCACCGTGCGCGTCACGCAGGTGCCTGCCGAGCGAATAGGGGCCCTCTTCCCGGTAGCCCGCGATTCCGCAGATCAGCATCGACCGGTTCACGAGGTCGACGACGGCGGTGGAGGCACTGACCTTGAGATTGTTCATCGCCAGCGAGAACCCCATCCCCGTCAGCGATTCGGCCTCCGCCGAACCTGCTTCCGCAGCCGTGGTCCGGTCGAAACGTCCCGCGGCCGAGAAGACGAGATCGGCGAACTGCTGGTGAGCGGCGGCCGCCTCCGCGAGACGCAGCGCACCGGGCGGAGTGACGCCGGGCTGCTTGCGGGCCGCCGACCGCACGTACGCGCGGGCCTTCTCCATGGCCGCATCTGCGATTCCCAGCCACACGGCCGACCACACACTGTGAGACACGGGCAGCATGGTCCGTGACGAGATCTCGGAGTACGCCGCACCCACGATCAGATCCGCGGAAGTCTTTGCGGACAAGACGAATCCGGGACTGCAGGTGCCACGCAACCCCAGGGTGTTCCACGGTCCGGTCGGCTCGAGAGTCACGCCGTCACGGGGGCACACGACGAGAACCTGGTCGCTCGGCGGGCTGTCGGTGGTACGGCGTGCCGTCACCAGGACCGCGTCGGCGTACTCGCCGTACGAGATGACCGGGGCGTTCTTGACGACGGACACGGAATCGTCGACGCGCTCGACTGCGCAGAGGCTACTGCGCACGTCGCCGCCCGTGCCGAGTTCGGTCGTCGCCGACGCGATGAGGTAGTCGTGCTGTGCGGCGTCGGCGACGAACGCGGCCACACCCGGCGTCGAATGCCGCACGAGCGAGAGGATCTGCGTCTGGTGCATCGCGAAGATCATCGCGGTGGAAGCGCAGTAACGGCCCAGGATGCGCGCGGTCTCGCACAGGTCGCTCAGCGATGCGTCCTCGCCGCCCTGCGCCGCCGGAACGGCACACGTGAGCAGTTTGTGGGCGCGCAGCGCGTCGACGGCCTCACGAGGGAACCGGGCTTCGCGATCGACTTCGTCCGCCCACACCGCAGCGATGTCGCGGCCGACGATCTCGGCTCGCTCTCGCAACGACAACTGTGTGGGCGCACTGCCGAACGCAGCGTCGACGACGCTCACCCGACACCCAGTTCGGTCAGGGCGGAGCGGATGGAACCGACGCTCGCAAAGGTGCTCTTACGCAGGAGTTCGTCGGGAAACTCGATGTCGAATGCGTCTTCGAGAGCGAGCATCACGTTGACGCTCGCGTGCGAGGTCAGTCCCAGTTCGTAGAGATCCGCAGTGAGATCGAGTTCTGTGGCGTCGACCGACAGCTTGGCGTGCTCTCCGAGCACCTTGCGGATTGCCTGTTCAGTCATGCCTGTTCTCTTTCTGTCACTGCTGTGCGGGTCGCGGCCACGGTTGCGAAGGCGTAGTCGGGCTCGTGGGAGAGCGAGACCTGGAAATCGGTCAACTGTTCATCCGACGCGCGCGCGGCAGCGTTACCGTCCAGGTGCACGGCACATCCGCCCCACGGCGCACGGCGTATTTCGATGGAGCGCCACGGAATCGCGTCGTCGCGCGGGCGGAGCACTTTCATCACGGCTTCTTTCGCCGCGAACCGTGCGGCAAGTCGCTGAACGCGGCCTGCCCCGGTGCACACCGAGAGCTCGTGCGGTGTGAAGACCCGTCGCAGGTACCGATCCCCGAAGAGGTCGATGCTCCGGGCTACGTCGGCGACAGTCACCACGTCGCAACCGATGCGAGGCGTCATCGTCGGGGCCGGGCCGGCATTCACGGGTTCCTCCGGCGTGCGGAGACAGACAGTGGGCGAAGAGGTTCGGCCACGGCCACTTCGGAAGAATTCATCAGGTTCCGCCCGGCATCTGTGCGCTCCGACATGTCCCCCCAACGAGCCCCGACGCCCGTTTTGCGCAATTCGACGTGACTCTAGAGCTGTGCGTGCGCGAACTCAATCCCGCCGCGCCCACATGTGTCCCGGTTCACAAGTAGTCAGGACCCCGGCCGTGACGACGGCCGGGGTCCTGAAGAGCGAGTCCCTACGCGGACACGCGCACGGGTTCTGTGCCCGCCTCGTCCGCCGACGCGGACACCGGCTCCGGAGGAGCAGCGACCGGCGTGGGTTCCTGCGCGTAGTAGAAGTGCGGGCGGCGGTGGCCCAGGAAGGACCCGCACCACGACATGACCGCGATGTAGCGATTACGGAAGCCCACGAGGTACACGAGGTGCACGGCCAGCCACAGCACCCACGCGATGAAGCCGGTGAGTTCGACCTTCCCGACCCGCGTGATGGCGCGGAAGCGGTTGATGATCGCCATGCTGCCCTTGTCCTTGTACTTGAAGGGCGTGCCGGCCGGGATCTTGCCCAGGATCATCTTGGCGACGTGCCGGCCGCCCTGCATGGCGAACGGCGACTGCGCCGGCAGGTTGTCGAGCGTGACCATGTCGCCGATGGCGTAGATGTTGTCGGCGCTGCCCACCGTGAAGTCCGCGTCGACCACGAGCCGTCCTCCGCGGACCGTCTCGCAGCGCGTGCGCTCGGCGAGCACTGCGGCGAAGTCGTTGGCCTGGATGCCGGCGGACCAGATGATCGTCTCGGCGGTGAGACGACGCGATGCCTCGGTGGTCGGCGTGGACAGGGTCGCGCCGTGCTCGTCGATGTCGGTCACGAGGGTGTTGAGCACAACCTCGACGCCGGCTTTTTCGAGCGATTCCTTCGAGTACTCGCTCAGCTTGCCGCCGAACGGCGGGAGCACCTTGTCTGCACCTTCGACGAGCGTGACGGTGACGTCGTCCGCGGTGATGTTGTGGATCGCATCCGCGAAGTAGCGCTGTGCGAGTTCCTTGATCTGGCCGGCGAGCTCGACGCCGGTGGGTCCTGCCCCGACGACGATGAAGCTGAGCAGATTCTTCCGGTGTTCCGGATCGGAGGTCGTGTGTGCTTCCTCGAAGCAGCGGACGATCTGGCGGCGCAGCCGCTCGGCATCGTCGACGGTCTTGAGCGCGTACGTCAGGTCGGCGAACTCGTCGCGGCCGAAGTACGCCTGGCGGGCACCGGTCGCGGCGACGAGGTGGTCGTACCCGAGGGTGTGCCGAGTGCCGCCGGCTTCATAGGTGACGGTGCCGGCATCCGGATCCACGTCGACGACCCTGCCCAGCCGCACATCGGCCTGCGGGTACTTCGCGAGGATCGCGCGGACGGACGGTGCGATCTCGCCGGGCGAGATGACACCCGTCGCCACCTGGTAGAGCAGAGGCTGGAACAGGTGCTCGGTGGTCTCCGAGATGAGGACGAACGGCTTGCCGGCCTTCGCGAGTTTCTTCGCCGTCGCCAGTGCTCCGAAGCCGGAACCGACGATGACAACCTCTGTCCGGTCGATGATGTTCGCCTCTTCCTTTCCTGTCCCACCCACGCCAGCGATACCTCCACTCGAGTTCATGTATTAGTCCAACCTAGGTTTCCGACCCCTCCTGTATCCAGTAACCTGGGATATTCGGGGAACTGTTATCTGTTCTGCTCATAAGTAGGGGCGTGATGGACTTCCGGCAACTGCGGTACTTCCTCGCCGTGGGAGAAGAGACGAGCTTCTCGAGGGCAGCCGAACGATGCTTCATCTCCCAGTCGGCGATCAGTCACCAGATCGCGAAACTCGAGCAGGAGGTGGGCGCGAAGCTGTTCGAGCGCTCGACGCGCTCGGTCAAGCTCACCCCGGCGGGGGTACGGCTGATGCCCATCGCCGCCGAGGTGCTGAGCCTCGAGGCCCGCGCGCTCGAAGTCGGGCACGAGCCGCGGGGAAGTATCCGGATCACGGCGAACATGAGTTTCGCGTCGCAGAGTCTCGACGCCATCTCCCGCGTACGCGAGCGCCACCCCAACCTCGACGTCGAGTTCGTCATCAAGGACTTCACCGATCGGGTCAACGCTGTCGCGTCCGGCGAAGCCGACCTCGCCCTGATCCGCGGCGACGTGGACCGGCCCGGCCTCGAGGCGATTCGCCTCGGGATCGAAGATCTCGTCATCGTCACCTCGACGAGACACCCGTTGTCCGCCTTCTCCACCGTGGACATCGGAGAACTCGCGCACTATCCGTTGCTGCTGCCACCCCGGAACAACCAGGTTCTGCTGCACCGCGTGATCGAGGACGCGTTCGTCGAGGTCGGTCGCCGCGTCCGGCTCGGTCCCCCGATCGCCAGCGACCACACCGCCACCCTCGAGGTCATCACCAACCCACGGGCCTGGACGGTCCTCTACGCCGGCACCGCCGCCGAGACACCGCACAAGGGCCTGAAGTTCATGCGCGAGACCGACCACCGGCTGCGCGTGCCGGTGTGCGGTGTCCTGCGAAGCGGGGCGACACCGACACCGGAACTCGAATTTCTCGTTCAGGCGCTGGCCCACTCGATCGTGCCCACGACGACCACCCCTCCGGCCGCCGCACGCGGTGCCGGGAGCTGACGCCGGTCACGCGACCTCGCGGTCCGCCCGGTTCACCGTGAGGTTCAGATGCTTCCACCCCGCAACGTCCCGGCGAAGCTGGCGGTCATGGGTCGCGAGCACCACAGCGGCGTCGGTGACCTCCAGGGCCTCGGTCATCTCGTCCACGAGGGTGATCGACAGATGGTTCGTCGGCTCGTCGAGCAGCAGAACGTGGGGCCGGGTCGCGAGCATCATCGCCAGGTCGAGCCGACGCTGCTGGCCCATCGACAAATCCCGCACCCGCTTGTCGAGATCCCGCTCGTCGAGCAGACCGAGATCCTCCAGGGGCACGGTGCGGTCCTCGGGCACCACACCGTGGGCGGTGAGGAGTCCGATGTGGGTGTCGTACACCTCGCGTACCCGCTTCCCGGACGGCGGTGCCGACTCCTGCGCGAGTCGCCCGACCCTCACCACCGGGTCCACGACCAGCGTTCCCGACGTCGGCTCGATCGTCTGTGCGAGCACGGCGAGAAGTGTCGACTTCCCGGCACCGTTCGGTCCCGTCACCATCAGCCGCGACCCGGCGAGCACCGCGAGCGAGACCGGCCGGTCGAGCCGGCCCGCGACCGCGATCTTCTCCGCCCTGATCAGCGGCGCGTCGGGCTCGAGCAAGTCGAGTTCGGCGCCGAGTGAGGGCATCGTGAACCGCAGCGGAGGGACAGGCGTCGTGATCTCCTGCTCGTCGAGCGCGTCCTGCCGGCGGTGGACGGATCGAACCAGGCCGGGAGCGCGGGTCGCGCGCTGGTGTTTTCCCGTTCCCTTGTCCGGTCGCCAGCCGTCGATCAGCCTGTCCCGGGCGTGCTCGAGCTCGCCGGTGAGCCGGGCACGCTCGGCCTCCTGCCGGTTGTATTCCTCGACCCATCGCGCGTATTCGGCCTTTCGTCCCTCGCGATAACCGGCGTAGCCACCGCCGTAGAGGCGGGGGCGCCCGTCCCGGCTCGGGTTCAGGTCGAGGATCGAAGTCGCGACATCGGACAGCAAGGCCCGGTCGTGGCTGACGAGGACGAGACCGCTGCGGGTCTGTTGCAGTCGCTCGGTGAGGTAGTCGAGACCGTCGGCGTCGAGGTGGTTGGTGGGCTCGTCCAGCAGAAGGAAGTCGTGTTCCGCGCCGAGCAGGGCTGCGAGCCGCACGCGGTAGCGCTGCCCCACGGACATCTCGGACAGGAGCCGGGACCGATCGGTCACAGCACCGAGTGCCTCGAGGGCCGCATCGACGCGGCGATCGGCGTCCCAGGCCTCGAGTTGCTCGGCTGCCTCGAGCGCGTTCGCGTAGGTCTCCGCGGCAGCCGACCTGCCCTCGGACAGCCCGACGGCACTGTCGTCCAGCGCGCGCAGGGCTGCACGGGCCGCGGCGAGTTCGGTGTCGATCAGGTCGCCGACCGTACGACCGCCGCTGACGGTCATCTCCTGCTCTGCGACGCCGAGCGACCCGAATCGTCGAACGGATCCGGAATCGGGTTCGAGGCTGCCCGCGAGAATATGCAGCAGCGTGGACTTTCCCTGTCCGTTCTCACCGACCACGCCGATCCGGGAGCCGGGTGAGACAGCGAGGTCGACGCCTTGCAGGACGGGGTGGCCGCCGCGGGCGATGTGGACGTCGAGTGCTCCGAGTTGCGCGCGCGAACGGCGAGGCAGTGTGATTGTGGTGGTCATGTTTTCCTCCGCATACCGGGCACCTCGTCCCCACTGTGGTGGGGTGGAGTCGCTCGGTTTCCGACGAACGGCCGGGTCAGCGGCCGAGGGACACAGGCAACGGCCCGCTTCTCCGATTCCCGTCGCGCGGGCGAGGGAAGGGGCGGGCCGGCGGGCGTCAGTGGAAGAGGAGTGCCTGGATCACGACATCCAGGGTACCGATGCACAACAGGGCGTCAATCGGATTGATTCCCGACCGGTAACTCCGTTTCATCCGTGGCGAGTCCCGAGACGCGAGCCACACACGTGCAAGGATGCGATGGCCCCCACGTCGACCATCCGGCAGGAGACCCCATGCAGCACCGCGAGTCCTCGTTCACCGGCGGAAACGGCACTCGAATCGTGTACGACGTGTGGTCGCCGGACGGTGAACCCACCGCGCTGCTCGTCCTGGCGCACGGCCTCGGTGAGCATGCCCGTCGCTACGACCACGTCGCCGAACGGCTCACCGAACTCGGCATCGTGGTGTACGCACCGGACCATCGGGGACACGGCCGATCCGGCGGCAAGCGACTGCACGCGCGCACCATGAACGACTTCACCGACGACCTCGACGCACTGTTCGACATCGCGACCGCGGCCCATCCCGGCCTGCCGACGTTCCTCCTCGGCCATTCCATGGGCGGCGCGATCGCACTCGCGTACGCACTCGATCACCAGGACCGGCTCACCGGACTGGTGCTGTCCGGACCGGCGCTCGTGGTCACGTCCGGCACGCCGAAGCTCGTTGTGGAACTCGGAAAGCTGATCGGTCGGATTCTCCCTGCTGTACCGGTGCAGAAACTCGACAGCGCAGCGGTGTCGCGCGATCCCGCGGTGGTCGCCGCATACGACGCGGATCCTCTCGTGCATCACGGTTTGGTGCCCGCCGGCCTCGCGCGGGTCCTCGTGCTCAACGAGGAGAGTGTCGCGGAGCGTCTGCCCGGCCTGACGTTGCCGCTGCTCGTGCTTCACGGCTCCGCCGACACATTGGCCGACCCCGCGGGGGCACGCGTGGTTGTGGACCATGCCGGATCGGAGGACCTGACGTCGAAGTTGTACGACGGGTTGTTCCACGAGGTGTTCAACGAACCCGAGAACGACCGTGTGCTCGGCGATCTCGTCGAATGGTTGCAGCCACGTCTCCTGAAGACGACGAAGCACTAGCCTGCGTTCAGGCGGCGCGACCGTCGTCCAGCGCCACGACGGCGCGGCGTGCGAACGCAATGCTGAGCGTGATGAGTTCCAGGGCTTCGGGCAAGGCGCGCGCAAGAACCGGCCACGCATGGACCTGCCCGCGCCACAGGTGGGTTTCGACCACGCGACCCGCCTCGGCGAGGCGGTGCGTCATGATCTCGACGTCGGGGCGGGTGAGTTCGTATTCGGCCGCACAGAGAAACATCGGCGGAAACAGTGCGGGGTCGGCGTCGACCGGGTTCATTTCTCCCTCGATCGCGTCCTCCCCGATCCACCGAGGGCGTAGTTTGTCGAGCGCCTTGATCGGCAGATACGCATCCCTGACCATGTAGGCCCGGTCGTGATCGCCGAGATCGAGATTCAGCAGTGGCGAATACCCGATGACCGCCGCCGGCCGCTGAAGTCCGCGACGTGCCGCGATCTCGGCCACCTTCGCAGCCAGGTACCCACCGGCGGAGTCTCCTCCGACGATGATGCGCGTCGGATCGTCCGCGATGCCGAGCAGTGCCTCGTACGCGCTCATCGCGTCCTGCACCGATCCCGCAACAGGGACGACCGGCACCTGCCGGTAGTCCATCGAATACACCGGTGCACCCGATTCGAGCGCTAGTTGCACGCACAGTTGCCGGTGGGTGGACGGTCCGCAGAAGATGAATCCGCCGCCGTGGAAGTACAGGATGGTGGCGTCCTCGAGCGGATCGTCCACGGGTTTCGGCGACATAATCTGCTCCGCCGGGACACCGCCCAGCTCGGTCTCCGTGACATGGACATTTCTCGGTGTCGGAGTCACCTTGTCGACGAGCCAGGACAGCCGCCCGAGCACCGCGATCCCGAAATCGTTGCTGGGCCAGAGGGTGAGCAGGGGCTTGAACAGAAGTCGGGCAACCCACAGGACGATCAATGCGATCCTGCTCGTGCGTTCGTGCCACGTGACCGGAGCGGAAGTGCGCATGAGAACACAGTAAGTGGCACACCGCCCGAGTGCGGCGGCGTTACCGGACCTGGAGAAGAGGTACGAGAAGTTCGTCAGCGGTGAGTGCGCCGTGCTGGCCGGGCAGCGCGGAGAGCATCCGCTCGCCGTGGGAACGGATCACGGTCGCCTCGTCGCGGCCGATCACGACGATGTCCCCGATGCGGCCGGTGACGGAAGGGTCCGGGTCGGGTCCGAACAGTCCCGCCGACAGCACTTCGTCGCGGGTGCCGACCCAGAAGTCGTCGCCGAGTTCGTTCGCCCACCGTTCGAGGACCCGGTCTACGCGCCCCGTGTGAATGTGCCGGCACCGCGGCTCACCGGCGACGACGTCGACGTCCTCCTCGAGACCGGGATGACGGTCGAAATCGACGCGGCGGCCGCGAGAGGAATCGACCATGCCGTGGTCCGCCGTGACGAGCAATCGGGTTCCGTCCGGCAAAGCGCCGGCGAGTTGTTCCACGAAGCGGTCCACGACGGTCAGTTGCGCCAGCCACGCCTGGGAGTCGGGCCCGTAGACGTGTCCGAGCGTGTCCACTTCCGAGAGATAGCAGTACACGAGGTTCCGCTCACCGGCGCGTGCGGCCGCGACGACCTCCGCCAGCAGGTCACCGTAGGCGGACACCCCGACGAATCTGCCACCACGCAGGACTGCCCGGGTCAGCCCGCTGCCGTCGAACGCCCTGGGAACGACGGTCGTCACGGCCAGCCCCGCAGCGTCTCCGCGTTCGAAGGCCGTGGGATGGGGCTGGACCTGTTCGGGCACGAGCGTGTCGCGTTGATCGAGGGAGGTCCCCGCCGCCGTCCAGCTCAGCCAGTTGACCGCGGTCTCGGCTTCCTCGACGTACGACTGGTATCCGGTGATGCCGTGGCGCCCGGACGGCAATCCGGTGCCGAGCGACGCGATGCTCGCCGCGGTCGTGGTGGGGAATCCTGCACGGATCGGCCGACCGGGAAGGTCGGTGAGATACGGCGCCGTGTTCCTGTTGCGCCGCAGCAGTTCCCATCCCATACCGTCGACCAGCAGGACGACCGTGTGCGCGCTGTCCGTGAGGCCGAGGCGGTTGCGTTCACCGGGAACCCCCGCGGACGCGAGTACCGACGGGATCACGTCGGCGAGCGTGGGTTCGGCGTAGACATCGCGCAGCGGGAGAGTCATGGTCCGAGTATGTCCTGTCGTCGTCGTGGCGGCAGATGCAATGACCCCGCAGACCACCTCACTCGCGTCTACCCGAACTTCGGCATCCGCCCACGCAGCGAACTCGCAGTCCGGTTCCGGCAGGAGGAGTGAACCGCACGGCCGCAGCCGGTCTCACGCACCGACGTACTCCGCAAGGTGCTTGCCGGTGAGCGTCGAGCGGTCGTCGACGAGTTCGCGTGGTGTGCCCTCGAAGACGATGCGGCCGCCGTCGTGGCCTGCACCGGGACCGAGATCGATGATCCAGTCGGCATGGGCCATCACCGCCTGGTGGTGCTCGATGACCACGACCGATTTTCCGGAGTCCACGAGCCTGTCGAGCAGGCCCAGCAAGTTCTCGACATCGGCGAGGTGCAGGCCCGACGTGGGCTCGTCCAGGATGTAGACGTCGCCCTTTTCGCCCATGTGGGTCGCGAGCTTGAGTCGCTGGCGTTCGCCGCCGGACAGTGTGGTGAGCGGCTGACCGATCTTGATATAGCCGAGACCGACGTCCGCGAGACGCCTGAGAATCTTGTGCGCTGCCGGGAGCGACGAGCCGTTCGCGCCACCACCGAAGAACTCCTCGGCCTGCGCGACCGACATCGTGAGCACCTCGTCGATGTCCTTGCCGCCGAACTTGTACTCGAGCACCTCCGCCATGAACCGCTTGCCGTCGCACACCTCGCAGGGGGCCGCTACTCCGGCCATCATCGCCAGGTCCGAGTACACGACTCCGGCACCGTTGCAGTTGGGGCATGCCCCTTCGGAATTGGCACTGAACAAGCCCGGTTTGACGCCGTTCGCCTTGGCGAACGCCTTACGGATCGGTTCGAGCAGTCCGGTGTAGGTCGCCGGGTTGCTCCGGCGCGAACCCTTGATCGCGCCCTGATCGATCGAGACCACCCCGTCGCGGTGAGCGACCGACCCGCTGATCAGTGAACTCTTCCCCGATCCGGCAACGCCGGTCACCACGACGAGCACTCCGAGGGGTATGTCGACGTCGACGTCGCGGAGGTTGTGGGTGTCGGCGCCGCGCACCTCGAGGGCGCCCGTCGAGGTACGGACGGACGGTTTCAGCGACGCGCGGTCGTCGAAGTGCTTGCCGGTGAGGGTGCCGCTCGTGCGCAACTCCTCCACGGTGCCCTCGAACACGATCTTGCCGCCTTCTGTGCCGGCGCGGGGGCCGAGATCGACGACGTGGTCGGCGATCGCGATCGCCTCCGGTTTGTGCTCGACGACCAGTACGGTGTTGCCCTTGTCGCGCAGTTGCAGCAGCAGGTCGTTCATCCGTGCGATGTCGTGCGGGTGCAAGCCGATCGTCGGTTCGTCGAAGACGTAGGTGACATCGGTGAGCGACGACCCGAGGTGACGAATCAGCTTGGTGCGCTGAGCCTCACCACCGGACAGCGTGCCCGCGGGGCGGTCGAGGGCGAGGTATCCCAGGCCGATCCCGACGAAGGAATCGAGGGTGTCGCCCAGCGACTTCAGGAGCGGGGCCACCGACGGTTCGTCGAGCCCGCGAACCCACTCGGCGAGATCGCTGATCTGCATCGCACAGGCGTCGGCAATGCTGATGCCGTCGATCTTCGACGATCGGGCTCCTTCGTTGAGCCGCGTGCCGTGGCATTCGGGGCACGTCTGGAACGTGATCGCGCGGTCGACGAACGCCCGGATGTGCGGCTGCATCGCTTCTCGGTCCTTGGACAGGAACGACTTCTGGATCTTCGGGATCAGCCCCTCGAACGTCACGTTGATGCCGTCGATCTTGATCCGAGTGGGTTCCTTGTAGAGCAGATCGTTCAGTTGCTTCTTCGTGAACTTCGCGATCGGTTTGCTCGGATCGAAGAATCCGCACCCGCGGTATATGCGCCCGTACCAGCCGTCCATGGTGTAACCCGGGATGGTGAGCGCACCCTCTTCGAGCGACTTGCTGTCGTCGTACAGGGCGGTCAGGTCGAAGTCGGACACCGTGCCCATGCCTTCGCAGCGCGGGCACATGCCGCCGGTGACGGTGAAACTCCGGCGTTCCTTCACCGTTCTTCCGGACTTCTCCACGGTGACCGAGCCGGCTCCGCTGATGGAGGCGACGTTGAAGGAGAACGCCTGCTGCGAGCCGATATGGGGCTTCCCGAGCCGGCTGAACAGGATGCGCAGCATGGCGTTCGCATCGGTCGCGGTGCCGACGGTGGAACGAGGGTTGGAACCCATCCGCTCCTGATCGACGATGATCGCCGTGGTCAGGCCCTCGAGCACGTCGACGTCGGGTCGCGCCAGGGTCGGCATGAAGCCCTGTACAAAGGCGCTGTAGGTCTCGTTGATCATCCGCTGCGATTCCGCGGCGATCGTGGCGAACACCAGCGAACTCTTTCCGGAGCCCGAGACACCCGTGAACACGGTCAACCGCCGTTTCGGGATCTCGAGACTGATGTCCCGAAGATTGTTCTCGCGTGCGCCGTGTACGCGGATCCAGTCGTGGCTGTCGGCGGGGTGGGTCCGGGACGAACCGGGCTTTTTTCGCGTGGCAGAGCTCATGGGTCTCCATCCGTCCTCGACCAGGGCCTAACGTATGTATAGCAAAAGTGTGGTGCACCCGGGGGAACCCGCGCGACTGCTCGTCCTCGACGACATGGGTCCGCCCTGCCGCACACAGCGGCAGACCAGGTCGCTGCCGCCATGCTTACCTATGACCGCCCGGTGCAACAACTTTCGTGTTGCCGGTGACTCGGGCTCGGTCGTGAGTGATCGCTCAGCGTCCGATTCACGACTGGTCGAGACGGGTGACCACACCTCGGTCTCCATCCACGCGTACACGGTCGCCGGTCTCGAGCGATCGGGTGGCCACCAAGGTGTTCACGACGCAGGGCAAGCCGTATTCGCGGGCCACCACAGCGCCGTGGGACACCGAGCTGCCGATGTCGGTGACCAGCGCCGCGATGACGGTGAAGTACGGCGTCCACCCGACGTCGGTCACCGGCGTCACGAGGATCTCTCCCCGCTGCAGCTCGCGCGCATCGCCCATCGATTGTGCGACCCGCACAACACCTTCCACGGTGCCGCGACTTGCGGGTCGGCCGATGATCTCATCACCGGTGACACCTGGCGCAGGCCGGGCGATCAGCGGGGTCGGTCGTCCGACAGACACATCGTCGAACTCGAGAGAGTTCTGGAACGCCAGCGCTTCCCGACGCTTCAGCGCGTTCTGCACGAGACCGGTGATGTCGTCCGAACCGACGACGCGTGTCAATTCGGCACGGTCGAAAAAGAACACCAGATCCGAGTCGGGCAGTCGCCCGGTCTCGGCCAGCACCTCACCGAGGTGGCGGTAGCCCAATTTGAGCGCATGCGCCATGAGCGCCATCTTCGATTTCGTCTCCTCGCGCCCGCGTGCGCCGCCCTGTGCCAACCGGGCAAGAAACCTGATGGGGAAGGATCTTGGTGCTTCGACGTGGGTGCTTCCCGATTCACGACGAGTCGGATCGAGCGCCGAACGGACCATCACCTGCATCATCGCGCCCAGGCCTTCAGGATCCTCGGCCCAGGAGGGGTCACGCATGCACAACTCGCGGTATCCGCGGTGACCGTGACGGGTCAAGAACTGTCGCAACGCTGTGCCTGCGGCGCTTCGTGTGGACTGCAGCTCGTTGACCGCGGCGTCCGGCTCTGCTGCCGAGAACTGCTCGGCGACCCCCTCGGTGGCGGCTATGGCGCGTACCACCGAGTCGAGCTCCACGAGCATCATCGCACTCTCGACATCGGAGGCTCCGGCCATGAGCCGGGTTGCCTCGGCACGACCCTCGTCCTCGCTTCGTCCGTTCTTCACCGCTTTTCTCATCAGAACACTTTCGAGAATGTTGGCCGCAACCGCCGCGCGCGATGACGACCGCACATGTGTCAGCGTGATGTCGCAATACTGCTCCACGCCGGATTCCAACTGGCCCATCACGCGTCGTGGGTCGTCGCTGGTCGGGATCTGAAACGCGGCGATCTGGTCTTCGAGGCGCCGAATCGCGGGGCCGGCGGACAACGCATACGTGGTGAGCCGGACCGTGTTGATCAACCTGTGCACAAAAGGTTTCGGGGGTTTCGGCTTCAGCTCGTCAACCACCCGCCCGCAGATCGAGGTGGAGAACTGCTCCAACGAATTACCCAGGAGTCCGGAGCTCAGAGCTGTCCCCTCGGTCAGGTTCAGAAACATGTGGCCATGGAAGTAGCCCACCTGGAGCCACGGCTTGTCGTAACTCTGCTGTGCCCGCGCCACCACCTGCGTCATCTGCATCGCGTAGTCGATGGCAAAGCCGGAGACCGATGCGGTCAACGGGCAGAATGCACCCGGCATCATCTCGCCGATGTTGCAGCGCGTGTACACGTGGTCTGCGCCCGCGAGAGGCGAATCCATCTCTGCCAAATCGCCGGGCAGGGTGGTGATCGGTCGAGCCTGCAGCCACCACAATGTGCCGGATCGGTCGATCGCCCACTCGAGATCCATCGGCCTGCCCCAATGTTGCGCAGCACGCAGGGCGCCGGACCTGATATCGGCGACCTCGTCCGGCGACAGGACCGGCACCTCACCGACATCGCGGACGGCCGGGTTACCGTCCGAATCCAGGACGATGTGGTCTGAGGACGCCGTACCGTCGACGAGCGCTTCACCGAGACCGGCGACGGCGTCGATCACCGTGAGGTCGCGCCGGCCGGTCGCCGGATCGGCGGTGAACACAACCCCGGCGGCGCGCGCGTCCACCATCTGCTGCACCACCAGATGCATGGTGGCCGTGGGTTGCCCGCTGTAGGCCGCGGCGCGTCGCGAACGCACGGAGGCGGCGCACCTCTGCACGGCCGCGGCGAAGTCATCGACGGAGTTCACGCCGAGCACGGTGTCGTATTGTCCGGCGAACGACTGGTCGTCGCCGTCTTCCCCGACTGCCGAGGACCTGACAGCCACTGGTACAGCACCGACTGCGGCCATGCGCGAGAAACATTCCCCCGCATCATCGGTGCTGACCCACTCGGTAGCATCAGCAATGACGAATCCCACCGGTACCGGAAGTCCGAGGCGGCGCAACTGCGCGAGTCCGGCCGCTTTGCCGCCGTAGCGGTCATCGGTGACCTCGTCGAATTCGATTGCGTTCAGGGGCATGGTGATCCCCCCAATGCGTCGACGATTTCGGCGAGCGCCTCGACCTCGATAGGACCCGGTTGATACAGGCAAATCCGGTCCGACACACCGTCGACGCGATCACGGATGTGCGCGGCGACCTCTTTCGGGGTTCCGCACGCGGCGATGGTGTGCAGTATGTCGTCGTCGATCAACGAGGCCATCTCCCGCCAGCGGCCCTGCTTGGACATTGCGTTGAGTTCGGGTTGCAGATCACCCCAGCCGTGGGCGTCGAGCACCGGCCGGTAGGCCGGGGTGGAGCCGTAGAACGCCAGCAGCATCCGGGTCGAGGCATGGTCGTCGTCCCGTCCGGTACCCACCGACACGATGACCTCGGGCACCACCTCGAAGTCGTCCTCGCTGCGGCCGGCAGCCGCCAGCCCGTCGCGAACGGCCGGCAGCGTCGTCTCGTGCAGGAACCGCTTCGATCCGAAAGGCATCACCAACAGACCGTCGGCCACTTCTGCGGTGGCTTTGGTCAGCCGAGGCCCGAGCGCGCCGAGATAGATCGGCGGCGGACCGAACGGGTTCGGTCCGGGCACGAAGGTCGGTGTCATCAAGGTATGGCGGTAGAACTCACCGCGGAAGTCCAGTGGCTCCCCCTCGTTCCACGTCGCGAAGATCGCGCGCAACGCCCCCACCAATTCCTTCATTCGCGCGACCGGATGATCGAACTGTGTGCCGTAGCGCTTCTCGATCTGCGCCCGCACCTGTGTGCCCAGACCCAGGATGAAGCGCCCCTCGCTGAGCAGTTGCAGATCGTTTGCCTGGTGGGCGAGTTGAATCGGATTGCGGGGGAATGCGATCGCGACGTTCGACATCAGGTCGAGACCCTTGACCGACGACGCCAACACGAGAGGTGTGAACACGTCGAACGGTCCCTCGAAGGTGAAGACACCGGATGCACCGGCTTCCTGGAGCACTTGCGCGCGCTCGACCGCATCCGTGGGCCCGAACAGGGCTGTCATGATCTTCACTGAAGCGGCGCCTGATCCGCGACGTCTGTCCAGTCGGAGAAGCCCGACGGGTGGTGCGGGCCGATCACACCGTGCTCGAACAAGCCCGCACCTTCGCGGACCGTCCCGTCGGCTTCGGTGCACACAGCTTTGCCGACGTGGTCGATGAGACTGAAGGGCGCTCGGGCCATCACCTCCGGGTCCGTGAGGTCGAAGCTGACGCGTTCGGCGAAGGGGCCGCCCTTCCAGCTGCCGTGTGCCCACGAGGAGTCGCCCCCGTACCCCGACCCGAAAGCAATAGGCGCGAACAACTTCGATTCGACATCCAGCTGAATTCGGTCCCCTGCACGGTTCATGAACTCGACGTGGGCGCCCCGGGGAATCCTGGTTCCGGTCCGGTAGTCGATGGTGGCGCGCACTCCGTCGAGTTGTTCGACGCGCCCGTCCCGCCAGCGGCGCGTGCAGTCGTAGAGGCTGCGGTGGCCGTCGGAATCCTCTTGCAGGATCAAGAAGAGTTGATAGTCGTCGAAGGCCAGAGGTAGGTAGAGCCACCACATTCCGGCGAACGAAGCGTCTGGCCGACCGGCTGGCTCGGCCTCACCGACAGGTCTGATCCCCCACGATCGGTCACGGCTCGCCACGCTGGTGTCATGACCGACTTCGAGCCGTTCGCCGTCGACGTCGATCCACCCCTCCCAGGACCCGACCTGGGCGAAGCGACACGCCTGCAAGGTCACTCGCCGCTCGGTGAGCATCTCGTGCGGCTTCTCCAGCGCAGCAGGAAACAGCCCGCGCCAGGTGAGGTCTGCGGAAATACCCTCGGTCTGTGCCAGTGTCAGGTGCAGCTGCTGCAGTGGCTCGACGACTTCGAGACAGTACCCGTTGACGTTCTGGTGAAGGCGGTCGTCGTCGATGGCGTCACTGAGGTGAAGCGCGGTCTGCATATCGCCGCGGCGGACGACGAAGTAGGCGTCTTTCACGCCGAGGCGCGGGTAGTAGCCGACTCCGGTGAGCGCCATGAAGCGGCCCTCCCGATCGAGCACGTTGAAATACGACCGGTCGTAGAAGTTTCGATCGGACATGGTCGGCCACGTCAACGGCGCAGGTGCCTGATGGATCGGAAACTCGTCGAGCGGGCTCAAGTTCACAGGCACTCCCTCAAATACGATGCAGATCGTATTGGAAATATGATGCAGTCATGACAGCAGAAAGCCCAAAGGATGGCAAGAGGTCTGCGCAGCCGTCGCCGGGACGGCCGCGCGACAGCAGGATTGATGCCTCGATCATTGCCGCCACCCGCGAATTGATTCTCGAGACGGGCTATTCCGCGTTGTCGTTGTCGGCGATCGCCGCGCGCGCCGGGACCACCACCGCTGCCATCTACCGGCGATGGTCGGGCAAGGCGCAACTTGTCCACGAGGCAGTGCTTTCTGCCGAAACGATTACCATGCCGGACGATTCGGGAGATATCCGCAACGAAATCAGGGTTCTGGTCGAGACGATCCGGGTCATCTTCGACCGCCCCGAGGTGCGATCGGCATTGCCGGGTCTGATCGCCGACACCGTTGCCGACCCGGAATTGCACAACATGATGATCGCGCGATTGGCCGGGAATCTGACCGCATTCGAGTCTCGCTTCGGTCAGGAGCGTCGCGACGACGACCAATTACCCATGCTCGTGGAGGTGGTCGCGGGGACCGCGATTTTCCGTATCTTGATCCGCCGGGACGCCGCCCTCGACGACACCTGGGTGAACGAGATGACCGAGATGATCACCGGCCGCTGGCCCCCCGCGTGACGGAACCACTCGGCGTATCAGCGAATCAAGTCCGCATCCTTACTGCCGTACGCTGCGCGGAGTTCGGGTTCGACGACCTTGCCACCGGGATTGCCGGCGTGTCAGCTCGATTCCTGGATGCGAACCATGTTGCCGGCGGGGTCGCGGAGGGCACAGTCACGAACCCCGTACGGCTGGTCCATCGGCTCTTGCACGATCTCCGTGTCGCCGTCCTGCAGACGCGCGAAGGTCCCGTCGAGATCTGCGGTGGACAAGATGATCGAGGCGAAGGTTCCTTTCGCCATCATCTCGGCGATGGTGCGGCCCTCGTCTTCGGTGATTCCGGGGTCGGCGGTGGGCGGGTACAGGACGACGGAGGGACCGGTGCCGTCGGCGGAGCCGACCGTGATCCACCGCATCCCGCCGTAGCCGACGTCGTTACGAGCCTCGAAGCCGAGAGTGTCGCGATAGAACGCCAGCGAAGCGTCCGGGTCCGAGTGGGGAAGGAAGGTGTGATGAATGTTGATGTCCATGACGATCACCGTAAGTCGGATGCGGCCACCGATGCTTCTCGATTTCTGATCGGTCGTGTGACCTGTTTGGCCACGCACGACGGCATGCCGTCCGTCGCGAGTGCCGCCTCCCGCCGGTATGTGCTCGGAGGGACACCGACCAATTCGGTGAAGCGCGTACTGAAGGTCCCCAGAGAAGAAAAGCCCACCTCGAAACAGACCTCGGTGACGGTGCGATCGCCACGACGGAGCAGAGCCATCGCGCGCTCGATACGACGGGTCATGAGATACGAGTACGGCGATTCACCGTAGGCGATCCGGAATTGCCTGCTGAGGTGCCCGGCCGAGATATTCACCCCGCGGGCCAAGGCCTCGACGTCCAGAGGCTGTGCGTATTCGCGGTCGATCCGATCACGAACCCGCCGCAACAGCGCGAGGTCGCGCAGACGCTGTGCTGTGTCGGGTTTCCCGGTCACGGGGATATCCTGCCACGCCTCGCACCGTCGGGACCACGGCCGGAAAAATCGCGTCGAGGTGGTTCGTCTCGTCTGCGTCCGGGAACAACAACCGAGAGGCGCCACGGCATGACAGTCTGACCGGTACGCCCGTATCTGGACGAGAGGAATTCACCGATGGCACGTCCGGTTCGCGTAGTCGTTCTCGGCTCGGGTTCGTGGGGCACGACCGTCGCCGGTCTCGCCGCGAAGAACACGCCGACGCTCTTGTGGTCGCGGAACAAGGAAACCGCCGACGAGATCAACGTCGATCACCGCAACCGCCGCTACCTGGGCGACCGGAAACTTCCGGACACCCTGCGTGCCACCGCGGACATCGACGAGGCCGCCCACGAAGCGGACGTGCTCGTCGTCGGGGTGCCGTCGTACGCTGTGCGCTCGACACTCGAGCCGCTCGTCCACGAACTCCGAGCGTGGGTACCGATCGTTTCTCTTGCGAAAGGGCTGGAACCCGGGACGCGGTTGCGGCCCACGCAGGTGATCAGCGCGTGCCTCCCCGGCCATCCCGTCGGGTTGCTTTCCGGTCCGAACATCGCGAGCGAAATTGCGGACGGCAAGGCTGCCGCCTCGGTCGTGGCGATGCAGGACGACTCCGTCGGCACGGCTCTCCAGCCCCTGTTCGCATCCACGCTGTTCCGGGTCTATCGCAACACCGACGTCCTCGGCTGCGAACTCGGCGGAATCCTCAAGAACATCGTCGCCATCGCCGCGGGCATGGCGGAGGGACTGCGCGTCGGTGACAACACGCGCGCGATGGTCCTGTCGCGCGGTCTCGCCGAGATGACGCGCCTCGGGGAAGCGATGGGCGCCAACGCCCGGACGTTCGCCGGCCTCACCGGTATGGGGGATCTGATCGCCACGTGTACCAGTCCGGCCTCCCGCAACCGGAGGCTCGGCGAAGCGCTGGCGCGCGGGCTCAGCGTCGATGAGGCGGTCGCCGAACTCGGGCAGGTCGCCGAGGGAGTGAAGACGGCGCCCACCGTCATGGAGTTGGCTCGCGAGGCCGGAATCCAGATGCCCATCGCGGCAGAGGTAGCGGCCGTGGTCGGAGGGCACCGCAGTCCCGCGGACGCGTATCGCGGTCTGCGCCGGGTCACACCCGGCGACGAGGAGGATGTCGTCTGATCGGCGATTATCCGGCAGTCTCGGAATTGCACTAGAAAGCGGTACACCCGCCGAGACGACCGGGCGCCGCAAGTTTCTCGTCGAGATGAACGGCCCACCGGGATGACCACCGCGCCTACCGTGGAGGTCTGAGGCGGAACACTCCGACGGGAGACCGATATGCGAGTGGTGAACATGGTGACCGGCGCGGCGAAGGGCGTCGGCTCGGCGGTCGGGATCCGCACCGGCACCGAGGAACCGCGGTACGAAGTCCATGCGACGACTCACGGGCTCGAAGTCCGCAGGTACGGCCGTCGTATCGCTGCCGAGACCACGGTGCACGGCGACGAGGAACGTGCCCGCGACGTGGGATTCCGGCGTCTGGCCGGCTACATCTTCGGCTCGAACAGAGGCAAGTCGACGATCGCGATGACCGCGCCCGTATCCCAGGCCGGAGCCTCGGACGACTCGTCGGTCATCCGGTTCTTCATGCCGGCGAAGTGGGCCATGGAGGACCTGCCCGACCCCGAGGACCGGTCCGTGGAACTCGTCGAGATCCACGACGAGACGATGGCGGTGCTGCAGTTCAGCGGCGACCGCAGCCGCGCCGCGGTGGCGGAGCGCACCGCCGAGTTGCTGAGAACGCTGGAGGCGACGGAGTGGCTCGCTACCGGCCCACCGGTGGCATGGTTCTACGACCCGCCCTGGACGGTTCCGTTTCGGCGTCGCAACGAGGTGGCGGTCCCGGTCGCTGCTCGCTGATCCACGAGAGGCCGATCCGCGCGAGGCGGAAGATACCGTCGGGTACCGCGGCCCGGCCGGTATGCGAAGGTGATCGAATGACGAGTTCTGCCGACGTGTTGTCGAACCTTCTCGACTCCCGCTACAGCTGCCGCGCCTTTCTGTCCAAGCAGGTCCCGCGCGACGACATCGAGCGGATGCTCGGGATGGCTCAGCGGACGGCATCGTGGTGCAACTCGCAACCCTGGCGCGTCCACCTCACCAGCGGCACCGCGACCGATCGGTTGCGGGACGCGGTGTACACGCAGGCCGCGTCGGGAGCCATGGATCCGGACATCCCGGGTCCCGCCGAGTATCGCGGGGAGTACGCCGAGCGCCGGCGCAACGCCGGGTATGCGCTCTACAACGCGCTGGGGATCGCGCGCGACGATTACGCGCGACGCGGCGAGCAGATGCTCGAGAACTTCCTGTTCTTCGGGGCGCCACACGTCGCCGTCGTCAGCACCGACAAGGCGCTCGGTGTGTACGGCGCCGTCGATTGCGGTGGTTACGTGTCGAACCTGCTTCTCGCGGCGGAGTCGCTCGGGATTGCTGCGGTACCGCAAGCCGCGGTGCCGATGGCATCGACAGCATTGCATCGCGAATTGGGCATCGGCGACGACCGCGACATCGTGTGCGCGGTGTCGTTCGGGTACGCCGACGAAGCACACCCGGCCAATACCTGCCGCACCGATCGCGCCACCCTCGAGGCGACTGTCGAGTGGGTGGACGAATAGCCCGAGGAGGTGTCGCGGTCCGGGTCCGGCTCAGTCGGTTTGACTGCGGAGATACCGTCCGAAGTGCGGCACCGTGAAACCGATGAAACCTCTTTCGGCGGAATAGATCAGGCCTTTCTTGATCAATCCGTCGCGCGCGGGAGACAGTGAGGCCGGCTTGCGGCCGAGTTCGGCGGCGATCTTGGACGTTGCGATGGGTCCGTCGTCGCCCGACAGGTCCGCCATGGCTCGCATGTATTCACGCTCGGCCGGAGTGGCCCGCTCGTACCGCGAACCGAAAAACCCTACGGCCAGTTCTTCTTCCGCGGTGGGGGCCGCGACCCGTACGTCCGCTGCGGTGATCGGGCTGTCCGCGGCCAGATCCCAGGTGGCTTTCCCGTATGCCTGGACGAAATACGGATAACCGTCTGCCGTTTCGTACAACAGATCCAGTGCGTCCCTGGTGAATTCGACGTCTTCTCGCTGGGCGGGCGCAATGAGTGCGTGATCGGCGGCATCCCGGTCGAGGCGGCCGATCCGGTGGTAGGTGAACAATCGTTCGGAGTACGACTTGGACGCGGACAACACGGCCGGCAGGTGCGGCAGTCCGGCTCCCACGACGATCAGCGGAGCGGTGTCCTGACTCAATTCGTGGCACGCACCGCAGATCGCCGACACGTCGTCCGGACCGAGGTCTTGCATCTCGTCGATGAACAAGGCGATTCCCACCCCGACGTCCCGAGCGAGGCCGGCGGCGTCCACGAGCAGTTCGACCAGGTCGATCTCGATGTCACCGGAATCGGCGCGACCTTTCACCGCCGGTGCGTCGATTCCGGGCTGCCAGCGTTCGCGCATCCCTTTGTCCGCTGTGGCGCGCAAAGCGAAAGATTTGAGTACACCGAGGAAGTGGTCGACGGATTCGGGATCCGGATGTGCGGCCGCGATCTCACGCACCGCCATGTGCAGGGCAGACGACAGCGGGCGTCGCAAACCCTGGTCCGGGCGCGCCTCGATCTTGCCCGTACCCCAGCTCTTGGCTATGGCAGCGGAGCGCAGGTGATTGAGCAGAACGGTTTTCCCGACACCGCGCAGACCGGTGAGCACGACGCTGCGTTCGGGCCGGCCGCGGGAGATGCGCTCGAGAACGACGTCGAACGCCGCGAGTTGCTTCTCTCGGCCGGCGAGTTCGGGCGGGCGCTGCCCCGCGCCGGGGGCGTACGGGTTGCGGACCGGATCCATCGGTCGATGGTAACGAGCTGCGCAGCTGTTTCTGGGTTGCTCTAGCGCGTGTCGTAGAGAGCCGAATGCAGATGTACGCATAACCGACTTTGACATCCATTTTCATTACGGGATATTTCTGTACCCATGAAAACTCCCTCTCCGCGCGGAATCGCGCTCACGGTCGCGCTCTCCGCCGCACTGGCCGCCGGATGCTCGGCGCCTGCCCCCGCTCCTGCGCAGGAGCCCGGCAGCGGACCCGAGCAGGCCCCGGCCGAGGTCTCCGCCGCCGAACCGCGTCTCGCGCTCACCTACGACGGCGGGGTCCTGATCGTCGACGAAACGAACTTGACCGTGGTGGACGACGTCCCGCTCGGCGGATTCACCCGGCTCGCCCCCGCAGGCGACGGCCGCCACGTCATGATCTCCACGGAGGGCGGGTTCCGGGCGCTCGATACCGGCAGTTGGTCGGAGCGCCACGGCGACCACCGCCACCACTACTCCGGCCCTGCCGCGCTCACCGAGACGGTCTTCCCCGCCGGGAAACCGGGACACGTTGTCGCCCACGGGGGTACGACAGCACTGTTCGACGACGCCACCGGACGGGCCGAGTTGATCGATCCTTCCGGTCTCGCTGCTACAGAAGGCGTTACCGACTCCGAGTCCTACACCGCCCCACACGCACACCACGGGGTCGCGGTCGCACTCGCGGACGGATCGCTTCTCGTCACGCTCGGAGACAGTGATTCTCGCACGGGCATAGCACTTCTCGATTCGAGCAGGCGCGAGATTGCCCGCATCGAAGAATGCCCCGGCGTACACGGCGAAGCCGTAGCGGAGGGCGAGACCATCGTCTTCGGGTGCCAGGACGGCATGATGATCTACCGTAACGGCACTTTTACCAAAGCCACGAGCCCTGACGACTACGGCCGTATCGGCAACCAGGCCGGATCTCCGGCCTCCCCCGTCGTACTGGGCGACTACAAGACCGATCCGGATGCAGACCTCGAACGGCCCGAAACCGTTGCGCTCGTAGACACCCGTACCGCCGAGATCCGGCTGGTGGACCTGGGCACGAGTTACACCTTCCGCTCGCTCGGCCGCGGCCCCGACGGTGAAGCGGTCGTACTGGGCACCGACGGAGCCCTCCACGTGCTCGATCCGGAATCGGGGGAGACGATCCGCCGCATGGACGTCCTCGCACAGTGGACCGAACCCGAGGACTGGCAGACGCCGCGACCGGCGCTCTCGGTGAGCGGACGCACCGCGTTCGTCACCGATCCCGCGACCGACTCGCTCCACGCGGTGGACCTCGTTTCCGGCGACATTCGCACCGGTTCCCTTCCACACACGCCGAACGAGATCAGCGGGACGTGACCCACGTCCGGAGAATATTCGCCTATCTAGCGTTATTTCTAGAAAGCTGAATATTCTCCGGACGTCTCAGTCGTGAGAGAGATCACATTTAGAAGCCGGCGAACAGGGTATGCCAAAGCGGCTGCGGGACCATGCTTCTCGTCCCTCCACGGAAATTACAACGATTGTGTAACGTAGCCACATCTGTTTCCGACCCGGAGGTACCCGCCCGTGCTGTTGACCGAAGTCCGCTCCCGACCTGTGCAATCCGCGTTGATCGCGGTGGGTCTCGTGGTCTCGGTCCTGGCGGTGTGGGGCTATATGCGTGACGCGACCACCGAATACCTCATGGACCTCGACGTATTCCGCGACGCCGGCTGGGCTTTCCTCCACCACACACCGCTCTACACCGAGGGCTTCTTCAGTCATTCCGGGTTCCGGTTCATCTACCCACCGTTCGCGGCCTTCCTCTTCGCTCCGATGGCTCTGGTGAGCAGCGCCGTGCTGCAGGTGGTGTGGACGGCCGGACTCATCGCACTCGTGTGGTGGATGCTGCAGGTGATCTACCGTCGCCTGGACATCGGTCACGCCGGCCTGATCGCGTCGGCCACGCTCGGTGTCGTCCTCTTCCTCGAACCGTTCCGCTCGAACTTCGCGTTCGGCCAAATCAACATCGTGCTGATGGCGCTCGTCGTCGCCGACGTCCTCGGGGTCATCCCCAAGCGCTTCCGCGGTGTGGGTATCGCCCTGGCCGCCGCGATCAAGGTCACTCCGGCAGCATTCGGCCTGCTCCTGTTGCTGCGCCGGGATCTGCCGTCGGTAGCGCGCGCGTTCGGCGCGTTCATCGCGACCGTCGCGTTCGGCTACTGGCTGCGGCCCGAGTCGACCGTCTTCTTCTGGACCGAGGAATTCTTCGCGACCGATCGTGCGGGCGACCCCGGATTCTTCCGGAATCAGGCACTGACCGGCCTCATCGCGCGATTCGACTTGTCCGAGGGCCTCAGCAAAGCCCTGTGGCTGGCCGGCGCCGCGCTGATCGTGACCGCCACCGCGTGGGCCGCCTACCGCTTCCTCCGCGCGGACGAACCCGTGGTGGCGCTCGCGCTCGTCGGCCTCGCGTCGCTGCTCGCTGCCCCCATCGCGGTCACCCATCACTGGGTGTACGCGCTGTTCCTCGTGCCGCTTCTCGTCGCACCCCGGTATCGCTCCTGGTGGCCCGTCCTGCTCCCCGCCACCCTGGTCTTCCTCGCCGGGCCCAACCACCTGCTGCGCGACGCGGCGTCGCGAGGATGGGTGGAACAACTCCTTCTCGAAGTACTCGGCACGTCGCAGTGCCTCGCAGCCATCGCGGTGTTCGTCGCCGCGGTGATCGCGGCGCGCAGCCGCCGCCCGGCACTGGCCGAAGAATCCGACGTGTCCGAAGACGTACCGGCGCCGCAGCAGGAGGCTCAGCCCCACACGGTGGACGCGACCAGATAGAGACCTGTCCCCACCACCGTGCTGAGAGCGGCGTTGCGGCGCCACACGTGCACCGCGACGGTTCCCGCCAGGCCGACGGTCGCGGGCAGCCACGTCGTCTGCCCCACGTCACGCAGTGTGTACATCACCAGGATCACCATGACCCCCGCGGGCATCGTGCGGCCGAGAAAGCCGACGAAGGCCGAGTCCCGCAAAGCGGACAACGCCACGAAAGGCGCCGCGCGCAGCGCCACGGTCACCGCGAACATCACCAACAACGCGGTGAATACGTATCCGGCACCCGGCACCGAGTCAGGCACGGGTCGTCGCATTCCGGTAGACGAACCGGACGAACAGCGCCGCGACGAACAGCGTCAGGCCGATCACCAGCATCTGCTCTTTCGCGACCAGCATCGCCACGAGACCGCACACCAGCGCGATCACGGGCGCGGGCACGTCGCGGTTCGCACGGAACGCATCGATCGCGAGCACCGCGAACAACGCGGTGAGGGCGAACTCGAGACCCTCCAGTCCGGCGGGCAGCACCGCTCCGATCAGCGCACCGACCGTGCCCGACGCGACCCACACGATCTGGCACACCACTTGCACGGTGAGGATCCGGGTGCCGGACAGGTCGTCGCGTGCCTTGGGCGCGACGATCGCGTACGACTCGTCGGTGAGCGCGTAGACGCCGTAGAGCCGTCCGATACGACTGCGGATCCGGTGCAGCGGAAACGACAGTCCGTAGAAGACATGACGGAAATTGACCAGCAGCGTCGCGGCGGCGATCGACGCAAGGGGCGTCACGGCGCCGATCAGACCGATCGCGAGGAACTCCATCGACCCCGCGTAGATCACGGTGGAGAAGACCGGCGCCCACCACCACTCGAACCCGCCCTGCGTGAGCACCACGCCGAACGCGAGTCCGAGGGGGACGAGGCCGAGGCCGACGGCCCACGAATCGGCGATACCCGCACGGATCTGCGTGGTGCGAGGGTTGAGCATGGCTCCCAGGTTATCGACGGGCGCATTGCCCTCCGCGCGCACCGTACGATGACGCGTCCGTCCTCCCCGACAGTTCGACGGGGCCGCACTCGGCGGCCCGACACGGAAAGGTGACCGGTGGCGTCCACCCTCGATTCCTTCACGAATGCGGTGCAGTCCGCGTGGCAGGCCGTCTCCACGGTCGATGAGCCGGCTCCGTCATGGCTGGTGGTCGGTACCGCGGTCATCGCCCTTGCGCTGGTGTGGGTGCGGCCGCTGTGGCTCAAGACCCGGCATGTCATCACGCAGGCGCACGAGGGCTCCCACGCGCTCGTCGCCGCTCTCGTCGGGCGGAAACTCTCCGGGATCCGGCTGCACAGCGACACCTCCGGTGTGATGGTGTCCTCCGGAAACCCCCGCGGACCCGGAATGATCGCGACGACCTTCGCCGGGTACACCGGCCCCGCCGTCCTGGGCTTCGCGGCCGCGACGCTGCTGACCCTCGATCGTCCCGCCGCGGTGCTGTGGTCGATCCTCGCAGCGCTCGCGGTCCTGCTGCTGCTGATCCGCAACCTCTACGGGCTCATCTCGGTGGTTCTCGCTGGCGCCCTGGTCGGTGCGGCCGCCTACTTCGGTGATCCCGTGGTCCGCTACGCAGCCGCGTATCTGATCACCTGGATTCTGCTCCTCGGCGCGACGCGTCCGGTTCTGGAACTGGCACGCACCCACCGGCAGGGTCGCGGGCGCGGCTCGGACGCCGATCAGTTGCGGGGGCTCACCCGGATACCGGCCGGGATCTGGATCGCGATCTTCGCGCTCGTCACGGCGGGGACCGCCGTGTACGGGACGGTGCGGGTCGTGGTGACCCACCTCGGGTGACCGCCCCGCGGTCGCACTGCCGGCGCTCGGCCGGTCAGAAGATCCCGATGGCTTCCGCGGTGTCGAGAACGACCTCCGAGGCGTGCCACTCGGCCCACATCGCGGCCTCGCCCGCGCCCTCCGTGGCCGGGGACATCAGTGCCCGGCTGCTGGCCCATGCCACCGCACGCACCGTCTGGAAGAAGATTCCAGCGGCACGCTCACTCCCGATGACGTCGCCCACGATCGACACCGAGAAGAGTTCGCTGAGATCGGTTCCGTAGTCGGCCTCGATCTCGCGGATGATGTTCGGCGTCGCCGTGCCGAGGACCTCGCCGTACCGGTTGAAGTCGTCCCACCGCTCAGCCGGGGTATCGACCGCGGCGAGCGCGGCGGGCAGGTCGAGCAGCAGATGCGCGCTCATCCCGCTGGTGGCCACACGACCGCCGGAGTGCTCGCAGTCCGTCGCGGTCCGGTAGTAGAGCTCCCACGGCGCGGGCACCGGCGCGCCCGTCGCATGCGCGTGCACGCCTGCCAGATAGCGCTGCACGAAGTCCACGGCGAGGTCCTCGGCCCATTGCGAATCGTCGTAGTCGCCGCGCTCGATCGAGGGGACGGTGGTGTCGAGGATCTCCTTGTAGACGACCGCGAATCCGCCGCGCGGGTCTCCCGCGTCACCCCACAGCTCGGCGATCTCGGTGACGTTGTCGCGAGCGTCCTGCAGGGTCCGGTTGTTCTCGGCTGCCGATATGTCCGCTATTTCCGCCATGACCGCGGCGTCCACGCGGGGCGCGCAGGCGGAAGCGGGGCGCGCCTGGGCAGTGGACGTGGCCGTACCGACGAGGAGACCTACGGCCATCGTGACAGCGGTGAACGCAGAGACCATGAAGCCAGCCGGTTTTTTCATGAGGATCAAGGCTAGCCCGGTCCACCTGTTTCGGACAAACGCGGCCATTCGTCCTCGGATCACCGATCCGAGGAACGCGCCCGGCCCGAACGGGCCCGGCAGGAATCCCGATCATGGGGACGGACGCCGAACCGGACGGAGCTGAGCGGGTCAGCCGAAGTCGACCTGCCGGTGCGCATTGGCCAGCGCGGTGACCACCCCGGTCCCGAACGGACCGAGCCTGTCGAACAGTACGGCCGTGCCCACCGCGACCCCGTCGGTGCCGATGTGATTGTCCGCCTCCACACCCACTTCGAGGCCTTCGGGGAGGCGCGACAACGCCAGCGTCACGTCGGCGTTGATGAATCCCACACCCTTGTCGCCCCAGTTGGTCACGAAACTCGTTCCCTCACCCACCATCGCGGTGTTGACGAAGGGCGACTGTTCTTCACCGACGATCACCGGAAGCTGCCTCGACCACAGGCGTTTGCGATCCGCATTCTGGTGTTCCGACCGCCCCCTCGACCACCGTCCGTCACTGCTGTACCACGAGTAGGTGTCCGTGGCCGGAGGGGAATCGAGTACTTCCCGGGGTGGCTCCGGATGCTCGTCGCGGGTCCAGACCGATCCCGGAGGCTGCTCCGACCGCCGCAGGTACACGACCGTTGCCCGTGCGGACACCTTCCCGCCCTGGATCAGGCTTGCGTCGGCGACCCGAATCCGGTTCCCGTCCCGCACCCGGGTCGTGGTGAAGGTGATCGGCTCGTTGCGGACCGGTGCGAACAGATCGAGAGTGAAGCGCGCCGGCACGAATCCGTCCGGCGCGTGCGCATTCTCGAGTTCCCGGGCGATCAGCCCGCTCACACACGGCCCGTTGAGCATGGTGTCCGACCACGGACTGGCCGCATATTTCGTCGGCGTGTAGATACCGTCGGCTTCGGTGAAGAATCCACGTTCCGGGCGTTGGGGCATTCCCGGATTCTCGCAAGTACAGGTGTGAGCCCGTTCACCGGGGACGCCCCCGGAGGTGGCACCGAAAGCGGTGGGCGAAGATGAGCGCGTGCGCGCACACGAGGTAGATACGGCCCGGGCACCGATCCCACTGCTCGTCGATGTCGACACCGGCATCGACGACGCCCTCGCCCTGCTGTACCTGCTGGCGAGCCCGGAGGCGGAGATCGCCGCAGTCCTGTGCACCGCGGGAAATGTCCCGGTGCACCAGGTGGCGACGAATACCCTTGCGTGGCTGGAGGTGTGCGGCCGCCCGGATATCGAAGTCGCGGTGGGATCGGCGGTGCCCCTCGTCGCACCGTTGATGACGACCGAGGATACGCACGGCCCCCGCGGTGTCGGTTACGCGGAACTGCCTGCGCCGACGCGCGACCCCTCGGCACGCTCCGCTGCCGAAGCCTGGGTCGAACTCACGCGCGAGCGGCCCGGGGAACTGACCGGACTCGTCACCGGACCGCTGACGAACCTCGCTCTCGCTGTGCGACTCGACCCCGGTGTTCTCACCCGGCTCCGCCGACTGGTCGTGATGGGAGGTTGCTTCAATCACCCGGGCAACACCACGCCGACTTCGGAGTGGAACGTCGCGGTCGATCCCGAGGCCGCGAAAGTCGTGTTCGATGCCTTCGCGGGACTCGCCCCCGAGCGGCGTCCGCTGCTCTGCCCGTTGGATACGACCGAGTCGATCGAGATGCATCCCGCGCACATCGCCCGGATCGCAGAGCTCGCGGGAAGTGTTCCCGGAGAAGACTTGTCGCCGGACGATCCCCGCGGCCGGCGATCACGGGCGTCTGTTCCTGTCGTACGCCACCTGTCCGATGCGTTGCGGTTCTACATGGAGTTCCATCGAGACCAGAACCTGGGATACCTCGCCCACGTGCACGATCCGTTCGCCGCGGCGGTGGCACTCGGCACCGTCCCCTTCGTGACACGACCCGCCACCGTCGATGTCGAACTCGACGGGCGGATCACTCGGGGCACGACGGTCGCCGACTGGTCGGGAATCTGGGGACGAGAACCCGATGCCGACATCGTGGTCGGTACGGAACCCGAATATTTCTTCACTCATCTCGTCGAACGAGTCGCACTTTATGTGCGCGAGTTGTACGTACCCGGGAGTAACAACTAGCGTCGCGTTTGCAACATTTCGGGGACAAGGAGAATTGCGTGGCGCAGAAAGTGCGCGTCGAGTATTTCGACGACATCGACGGTCAACCCATCGCCGATGGTCTGGCGCAATCGTTTCGGATCTCCGTGGACGACGTGGAGTACGAAATCGACCTCCGGCCGGCCAACGCGGACAAGTTCTGGGCCGTTCTACGTCCGTGGCTGAAGAAGCCCCCCGGCGCACGCACACCGGCCGCGCGCGCCGATGTCACGGAACGGGTGATCAAGCCGTCCCGGCCACGGGCGGCCCGCAAGCGCAAGACCATTCCGTCCACCCGCTCCCCGGAACAACTGGCGGCGATCCGGCACTGGGCCCGCAACGAAGGGTTCGACGTCAGTTCGCGGGGCCGCATTCCGTCGCACATCCGCGAGCGGTTCGAGGCAGCGCACTCCTGATCAGGAAGTCAGGTGATGTCGATCGTCGCGGTGGATGGTCACCGCGGCGACGACTACACCCACCACCACGCCGATGAGGGTGTCCCCGACTCGACTGAGCGCGATATCGGCACCGAGTGGTTCGCCGATTCCGGTGAGTAACAGCGCCATTGCGGTGACGAAGATGCTTGCGACGGCGTAATTGCGGGTGACGAACAACTCGGTGATCGTCTGGAGCAGCACGATGACCGCTACGACCGGCCAATAACCGAGATCGAGTACCAGCACCGCCGCCGCGATGAGAGCCCCGACGACGTTGCCGAGCAGACGTTGAATCGCACGGGCGACGGTGTGCCGGTAATTGACGCCCTGCAGGGCGGCCATCGCGCCCATCGTCGCCCACAGCGGATGCTCCAACCCGACGACCGCCGCGAAGCCTCCCGCGAGTGCCGAAGCGGCCAGGACGCGGCACGCGCCGATGAACAGCGCCCGGTCTCGCAGGAGCAGCGCTCCCTCACGGACGAAACCCCGGGGGCGCTCGAGGTCCGGCACGGCCGAGATGTTCTCGCGAGGAATATCGATGGTGGGGCGCGTCTTCCGCAGTTCCGCCTCGAATCGGACGAAGTCGGCGCGGCGTCCCGCGAAGGTGTCGTGTGGCCCGCTGTCGATCACTGCTTCCGCGGCGCCCACGAGTGCCAGCAGTTCGGCGGTGTGTGAATCCCTGCGGCTGCCGAGCGCGATCACTTCCCGCGCCCGCGCGGCCGCCGCGCGGGCGGCGGACACGGCTGCTTCACCCTCGGTCTCGAGAGCAGCGGTCGCCGCGAGGGCACGCGCGACGGCGACGCGCGCCGGCCCGTGTGGATTCCAGAGCGCCGGGAGCAGCGCGACGATCCAGCCGACCAGTGCGCCCATCGCGGCCGCGGCGGTGGCGATCCGCACGTCGGAACCGGTGTGGGCGAAACCTGCCGCGCCGGCGGCGGCGAAGATCAGGATGACGGGTCCCGGGCCCGTCATCCTGAATGCGGACAGGAATAGATAGGCCAGTCCTGCCGCCACCGACAGCACCGCGATCTGGAGCCATATCGAGAGTCCGAGCGCGCCGAGCACCGCACCGGCGAACGTGTATGCGACGACACACGCTCCGATACACGCGAGCTTTCCCGCCATCCGCGGGTACGGCTCGTGACGCAGGAAGGCACAGCACAGCGACCCGAGCGCCGCAAAACCTGCGACCTCGCTGTATCCGAGCAATCCACCACCGACGAGCGCGATGAGCGTCGCGAGACCGACGCGTATCGCGATCGCGACAGTCGGGTCTGCGCGGCGCATTTCGACCACGTCGTGCCAAGCGGACGGCGAGACGGAATGGGCCAGCGCGCGTACCGAGTGCTGCACGCGACTGTCACGCGTGTCGGAGGAGGAACGCAGCATTCCCCCACGATAATACTTTGGGGATAAATTATCTACGAAGCGATTCGCTCCGGCCGTTAGAATGCGCATATGCCCTCGTCTTCCGACCGCCCCGACTACGTCGACCGCGCCCGTCGCGCATGGGAAGACCTCTACCCCGACCTCGATCTCCGACCCCTCGACGTGATCGGCCGCATCACGCGCATCGGTGCACTCGCCCTCACCCGACTCGAACGGGAACTCGAACCGCGCGGCATCGGACGCACCGAATTCGAGGTGCTCAGCGCACTTGCGCGAAGCCCCCATCCGCTGCGTGCCAGCGAAGTCACCTCGGTCACCGGCATTTCCGGTGCGTCCACCACCAAGCACACCGAGCGACTCGCGAAACTCGGACTCGTGGAACGGCTTCGCCTCGAGCGGGACGGACGCGTCGTGCTGTTGTCCCTCACCGATACCGGCCGTGCCCTGGTCGAGTCGGAACTACCGCGGCGGGTGCAGAGCGAGCGGCTCATGCTGGACGGGCTGAGTGAGGACGAACTCGAGGTACTGACGGGCCTGCTGCGGCGCATCGCACGCAACGTCGAAGATCAGACGTTCTCCTGATCGGCAGCCGCATCGCCGGCACGCCGTGATCCCATCCGGCGCTGCGAGATCAGGGCATCTCCATCGTTTCCGACCGTTCGATCTCCGCGATCGCCCGGCGCAGGCAGGGACCGGGGGCCGCCTTCCGCGCGGCGAGCAGATCGGTCAGTACCAACAGCCCGGCGGTGAGGTACTGCTCCGGCGCGATACGAGGATCCGTCGCCTCGACGTCCTGCACCCCCAGAGCGCCGGTGATCACCGCGACCACCGCGTCGGGCTGCATCGACGGAAGCCATCGCACACCGTCGCGTACGGCTCGCGTGAGAACGGTCTGCACGTCCTCACCCGTCAGGCCGTCGGGATGAAGTTCTTCGAACAACTCCCGCATCATCCCGGCATGGACCGCGGTGACCGTCTCGTACGGCAGCCCGACCAGATCGTCGAGTGCATCGCCGAAGTCCTCGCTCGCTCCGGCGCGCGCAGCAACGAGAGCCGCATCGGTCGCGGACGCGATCCGCTGGGTCGTCTTCGGCCAATGATCGGGCCACACAGTACTTCGCTCGCTTTCGGTCGCAGGTCCGCCGGGGGTCGGGGCGGCGAATCCTGCCGCATCAGTTTTCACGATGCCACCGACCCTTCTGCGAACGGGCCGCCCCCCGTTACCTTCTTCGTAGTCCCGCGCCGCGGGGCCACGGTCGCCGGGTTCGGTATGACTTTCTTCCCCTGT
>NZ_JABAFB010000015.1:0-82938 GCF_012843405.1 Rhodococcus sp. BL-253-APC-6A1W | reverse complement strand
TGCCCACCGTTGTGCCGCCACGGCTGGAAATGATCCGACACCGTCGCCGAATCCATCCCGTGCGCCTCGGCGAGCACCCCGAGTTCGACCAGCTCACGCGGCTCGAACTGCTCCGCCGACGCCTTGTATCCCAACTTCAGCATGTCCGTCCGCCTCCACGTCGACATCGCCTCGCCACAGAGGAGGGCAACGTCGACCCGGCGCCCGGAGCCTCGGCGGCCCTGGTGATGCTCATAATGATCACGCAAATTCGCGCATATACTGCACGAAATAATGCACATTTCCTGGTGTTTGTGTCAATATCTGTGCGTGCACGGCTATGGGTGCGCTATCGTCGTGCGATCGTTCCGCACAACCGAACCGCGTGATCTCCCCGCGGGCATCCCAGATGCACAACATGAACGCGCAGCCCGAACAGCGCAGCATCCCAGCAGAATCCGGAGGAGTATTCGTGTCCGCGAGTGCACGGCGACGTGAGATCTTCCACCGACTGATGGCCGACGGCTATGTCGACGCGAAAACGCTCGCCGGCGACCTGGGCGTCGACACATCCACGATCCGGCGGGACCTCGACGCGCTCGCCCGCGAAGGAAAGGTCGAACGCACCCACGGCGGCGCACGCCCGGTGGAGGGCGCCGGGCCCGAGGTCCCCTACGCGGTGAAAAAGGACGTGCGCCGGGCCGAGAAGGCGGCGATCGCCGCCGTCGCAGCGGCCATGGTCTCCGACGGGGACAGCGTGATTCTCGACAGCGGATCGACCACCTACGAAGTGGCTGTCGCGTTGCGTCGTCGCACGTCGCTGACCGTCATCACCAACGATCTGCGGATCGCCAAGTACGTGGCGAGCTTTCCCGAAGTACGGCTACTCGTCACCGGCGGCGAACTGCTCGGTTCGGTGTTCACACTCGTCGGCGAGCACGCCGTCCGGTTCATGTCGTCGTACTCGGCGGACTGGGCGTTCCTCGGCGCCGACGCGATCGATCCGACGGCGGGCATCACGAACACCAACACGCTCGAGGTTCCGATCAAGAGGGCCTTGATCCAGGCTGCGGCGCGCACAGTGCTCGTCGCCGACCATTCGAAGTTCGGGCACCGTGCGCTTGCGAAAGTTGCCGCGGTCGAGGACATCGACACGCTCGTGTCGGATTCCGGACTGGCCGCCGAACAGCGCGATGCCTACGGGCCCGCGCTCGTGATCGCCGAACCGTTTTCGCCCACCTGATCGCGGTGCTCGCCGAACCGACACGAAAGCCCGACGCCCCCTGCACTTCCGGACCGTAGACGGTGCCGGAAGGAGGAGGCGTCGGGCGAGATACGTGCAGACGACAACCCGGTGGGGCCGAAACTCAGAGGTTCCAGTCTCCGAGGCCGTCCCAGCCGTTGAGGGTGCCGCCGGCGGTGTTCTGCACGATTACGGGGTCACCCTTCTTGGAATTCTCGAAGAACCACTTGCCGTCCTCGGTACTCACGTTGAGGCAGCCGTGACTGACGTTCGTGTTGCCCTGTGCGTCCACCGACCACGGCGCCGCGTGCAGGAAGATGCCGCTGTTGGACATGCGGGTCGCGTACTCGACGTACGTGCGGTAACCCTCCGGGCTGTCGACGGGCACCCCGTAGGTCGACGAGTCCATGTACATGTCGCGGAACTTGTCACCGACGATGTAGGTGCCGTTCGGAGTGTCGTGGCCGGGCTTGCCGAACGACGTCGGCATCGTCCGCACGACCTCACCGTTACGGGTGACCGTGATCGTCTTGGTGTTGTTGTCCGCCACCGTGACAAGGGCGTCACCGATCGTGAACGACGACCGGGAGTCACCGGCCGCGACGGTGACCGACGTGTTCGCCGGCCAGAACTCGAACGGCTTCCAGCGCACCTGGCTGTCGGATGCCCAGTAGAAATGGCCGTCGACCGGCGGCTGGGAAGTGATGCGGATGGCACGTTCGGCGGCGGCGCGGTCGCCGACGGCCTCGTTGAAACGGATGATGATCGGCTGCGCGACACCGACCGTCTCACCGTTCGACGGGTTCACCGACGGGGCCGAGAACGGAGCGGGCTGCTCGGGAAGCAGCTGCGGCGGCAACTGGGGCGCCCCCGGCCCCTGCGGGACGACGCTCCGGATGACGTCCTCGACACTCGGTACTTCCGGCCCACCCGGCCACAACGGCACTGCGGCGGCGGGGCCGGCGGCGGTGAGGGCGACTGCGGCGGCACCGGCGAATGCGATCGCTACGCGTGCGGACCGGCGTCCAGCCCGGCGGCGACGGTTCGACAAGACATGCTTTTCGACCATTCCACAACCCATCGTTGGACGGTGCGTCGTGACCCTAATTCCCCGTCGCGACGCTTTCGTTACTTCTTATTAGACACGCGCAAACTCGACCCGGGCAATTCGGGTATCCATAAAACCCGCATCGCCCCAGGTCGGACGCTTGTGGAACGTTAACGCATTCAGGAGCCGGTTCGCGATGCCGCGAGCAATTCCTCCACCGATACGAACTTGAGACGAGACCGGCCGGCCGCCGATCCGCGCGACTTCTCCTGCTTGTCGATCTGCTGCCACCCGCGGTAATCGACGAACTCGGGCCGCCGCTCGGCGACGAGGGTCGCAAGCTTCTCGCGATCCGCGACGGGTTCGGGCAGCTTTCCGGCGATGAAGTCGTCGAGGATCTGCTCGACGGTCTCGTTGGAGCACTGCTTGTTGGTGCCGATCACGCCGCTCGGACCACGCTTGATCCATCCGGCGGTATAGACACCCGGCACCGGCTCATCGGTCTCGGGGTCGAGGACGCGGCCGAGGTGGTTCGGGAGCACTCCTCGGCGCTCGTCGAACGGCACGCCCTTGACGGGGGTGCCCCGGTACCCGATCGAACGCAGGACCAGTCCTGCGCCGAGCGTGTCGGTGTCGCCCGTGGGCCGGGCTTCGAGGCGTCCGTCGACCTCGACCAGTTCGTTGCGTTCGAGGGTGATCGATGTGACGGCGTCGTCCCCGGTGATCTCGACAGGCGACGCGAGGTAGCGAAGGACGATTCGCTTGTTGCCGGGCGTCGGGCTCGTCTTCGCGTACTCGGCGACCTGCCGGACCTTGAGTGCGATGCGGGGTTCGACATCGGGGTCGTCGACGAGGGCGCGGCTCGCGGGATCGAGTTCGAGTTCGGCGGGATCGACCATCACGTCGACGCCGTCGAGGCCGCCGAGTGCGAGCAGTTCCGGGTTCGTGTAGGCCGCCTGGGCGGGACCGCGCCGGCCCACGACCACTACTTCCTGGATTGCGGAGTTGCGCAACGCTTCGACGGCGTGCTCGGCCATGTCGGTGCGGGCGAGTTCGTCCGGGTTCATCACGAGAGCACGCGCGACGTCGAGGGCCACGTTGCCGTTGCCGATGATCACCGCGCGTTCGCCGGAAAGGTCGAATGTGCGGTGGGCATAGTCGGGATGGCCGTTGTACCAAGCGACGAACTCGGTGGCAGCGAACGAGCCGGGCAGATCTTCACCGGGAACGCCGAGGCGCCGATCGCTGGACGCGCCGACGGCGTAGAGCACGGCGTGGTGGTGCGCGAGCAGTTCCTCGTGGGTGATGTGCGTACCCACCTCGACGTTGAAGTAGCACTGGGTGTTCTTGTGGCCGATGGCACTGCGGAAGACGTTGGCAATGCCTTTGGTGCTCTGGTGGTCCGGCGCGACGCCGGCCCGGACCAGGCCGAACGGCGTCGGAAGCCGATCGAAGATGTCGACCTGCACGGCCGAATGCGAAGTCAGTTCCTGTGCGGCGTAGCAGGCCGCGGGCCCGGATCCGACGATCGCGACCCGCAGCGTTCCGAGGTCGGCAGGGATCTTGCGGCGCGACCGCAGCTCCGGCCAGTCCGGTCCGATCGGGTAACGCCGGTAGTACTCGGCATTGATTTCGAGGTACGGCTCCTGGGCGGGCGTGAGCTCGTTGTCGGCCGCGATGGCGTCGACCGGGCACTCGTCGACGCACGCCCCGCAGTCGATGCACGTATCGGGATCGATGTAGAGCATCTCCGTCGTAGCGAACGGCGCTTCGTCGGGCGTGGGATGGATGCAGTTGACCGGGCAGACTTCGACGCACGAGACGTCGTTGCAACATGCCTGGGTGATCACATAAGCCACAGTGGATACCTGCCTGAAAGTGCCGGTGGGGTACGACGATCGGGGCCCCAGACTATAACACGTTGCAAGTCTGGTCGAGAACGTCGTTATCGTCACTCTAGCAGGGCATTTCAGTGCTCGAGAATGACCTCAACGCGCCAACTCGTCTCCCGACTCTATCCTGAATCCGATCTTGAGCGTGACTTGGGTATGAGCGACCTTTCCGTCGTCGATGTGACCGCGCACATTGACCATTTCGAACCATTCGAGATGCCGCGTCTTCTCCGCCGCCCGCGCCACCGCTTTCGCGATCGCGTCGTCCACCCCGGTGGTCGACGAGCCGACCACTTCGATCACTCGATAGACGTGGTTCATTCCCACCGCTCCTTGCATCGCCACCGAACACCGGTCCGTGTCCTGGTCGGATACTCCCGCTCACGCTGGGTCCGCGTGCCGGAATCCGCGAAAATGGCAAGACATCGGCCGGAGAGACCGCTGCGTCGTCAGGCCAGGCGAGCCAAGTCGCGCGCAAGGGCGCCGAGCCGGGCAAGGCGCAGGTCGCCGAGGGGCATCGCGCCCACGCCGAGGCGGTTGGTGACGAATGCGAGCGACATTCCCGAATCCAGATCGGCGAATGCTCCGGAACCACCGACCCCGTAGTGACCGAACGCGCCGCGCGGGCGCTCGCGGCTGGCGAATATCGGCTGGTGATAGCCGAGACGCCACGCCATCGGCACGCCGAGCACGTAGTCGCGGCTGCGCAACCGCACCTCGTCCATCGCGGCAATGGTCGACGGATCGAGGAACTTCACTCCGTCGATGGTGCCGCCACCCGCGATCGCGCCGTACATACGAGCGAGCGACCGTGCGGTGAAGACGCCGTTCCAGCCCGGCATCACCGAATCGTGCACCGCCGGATCGCGAACGAGTTCGTCGAAACCCGCGGGCATCGCCGCCTCGACCAGTCCCCGCGTCGGCGCGACTCGCGACAGGACGGACGCACTGACACCCCAGTCGAGCCCCACCGGATTGATCCGCGGGAACAATCGCGCGATGCGGCCGCGCTCGTCGTGCGGGACCCGGTACCAGAAGTCCTGACACCCGAGGGGCTGCGCGATCTCACGGTCGACGACTTCGGTGAACGGCAACCCGGTTACACGCTGGACGATTTCGGCGACCAGCCAGCCGTAGGTCACCGCGTGGTAACCCGAACCCGACATTCTGCGACGGTCGGGGGTGGCCGCAGCAAGCGCGGCCACGGTCGCGTCGTAGTCGAGAATGCCCCTTTTTCCGGGGACGAGCCCCCGGACGCGGTGCAATCCGGCCCGATGCGTCATGACGTCTGCGACGGTGAGAGATCCCTTGCCGCCGGCCGCGAACTCGGGCCAGTACTGGGCGACCGGGGCGGAGTAGTCGATCAGTCCGCGTTCGGCGAGACGGTGCACGACGGTGGACGCGACGCCTTTGCCCGTCGAGAAGGACAGCGCCATCGTGTCCTGCGTCCACCGGCGCGTGCGGTCGGCCCAGCCTGCCCAGACGTCGAGGACTTTCTCGCCGTGCAGGTAGGCGGTGAGTGCTCCACCGCCGTGGTGAGGCTGTGTGTACAGCGCGAAGAACCTGTCGGCCAGCGGGAGGAACCGCGGATCGACATGCATCTCGGTCCGCGACAGGTGGTCGTCGTGCCCCTCCGCGGCAAGCACCGCTCCGGTCGTCATCGACATCCTCCCCTCGACATGTGCCGAAAGGCTACGTGCGGAGGGCAATGAACGGAAGGCTTTCCGTACAGGCTGTTTGTATTCCCAATCCGGTGTCGTCGCCGCGCGCCCCGAAGGCGCGGACTACGGACGTGGCAATACGACCCGTGCCCGCGGAATCAGGGTGCGGCCGGGGTCACGTAGCGAAAGGCACCGGCCACGACGCACCCCGACCCGGTCGCGAGGTTGATCGTCGCGGCCAGCTCACCCTCACACAGCACCGGATCGTCGGCGTCACCGACGAAAGCCTGGGATCGAGGACCCGTCACGACCAGGGCGGTGCCGGGCTCGTCCAGCAACCCCAGCGCGAGGGACTCGAACCCGTATCCGACCGCCAGGAGCTGCCCGCCACGGCTCTCGCCCGCGCCGACTCCGCCGGCGAACCCTGCGGCCCCGATCGTCGCGCCGGCGCCGGCATCCGCGAATCCGACGCCGGACTCACCGAGGCTCCAGGCACCGCCCGTCCCGTCGGTGGTCGCGCCACATGCCGCGGCGCCGTCGACCCGAGTCACCTCCGCCGGGCCTCCCGGCGGTGCCGCGCACGTGGTCGCGGCGAGCGCGGATCCCGGAACGAGGAGACCTGCCCCCACGACGGCGGCGCCGATCACACCGGCACCGAACAGCCGACCCGACATCCACGTGCGAGACACAGACACGATCCTCCCGAAACTCCGGCGAACAGGTTCCCGCACAGTCTATGGAAATCCCGGGAAGCTGATCTTCCGACGAGGTAACGAGCAGGGACCGATTCAGCAGCCGGTCCGGACCGGGCGAACGACGCGGATCGTCTCAGCCGGTGGTCTTCCGGTCCGTGTCCCGCGACGGCTGCACCCGCTTGGGTTCACCGGGCATCTTCGGATGGGTCGGTGGATACGGCAGATCGCCGAGTCCGTCGGCGGCATCCCGGTCCGCCATCTCGAGCAGCACATCGAGCGAGTGAGCGTGATCGTCGAGTGTGGACATCGGATCGCCGCGGCGCGCGAGCAATTCCGGCACCGTCGCGATGGTGAAGTCGTCAGGTTCGGCGTCGGCGAGTTCGTCCCAGGTCAGCGGGGTCGACACGGTGGCGATGGGTGTCCGCCGCACCGAATAGGCCGAGGCGATGGTCTTGTCACGGGCGTTCTGGTTGTAGTCGAGGAACAAGCGGTCACCCCGCTCCTCCTTCCACCACGAGGTGGTCGCGCGCCCGTCGCTGCGACGCTCGATTTCGCGCATGAGTGCGATACCGGCGCGTCGCACACCGACGAAATCCCACTCCGGCACGATCCGCAGGTAGACATGCAGGCCGCGACCCCCCGACGTCTTGGGGAATCCGGTGAGCCCCAGTTCATCGAGCAGGGGCCGCACCACGTCGAGTGCGACGGCACGTGCCGCACCGAATCCCGTCCCGTCGGGCGGATCGAGATCGATGCGGAGTTCGTCCGGCCGGTCCACGTCGCCACAGCGCACCGCCCACGGATGGAAGGTGACCGTGCCGAGATTCGCCGCCCAGACGATGTCGGCGGCCGTGCGCACGCGAAGCGCATCCGCGGTACGGCCCGAGGGAAACGTGATCTCGCACGTGGCGACATGATCGGGCCGCTTGGCAGGTGCCCGCTTCTGGTAGATCTCCTCGGAGTCGATGCCGCCGGGAAACCGCTGGAGGTGGGTGGGCCGTTCACGCAGCGCGCCGAGCAGTGGCGCACCGAGTTCGGTGGTCACCGTCCGGTAGTACTCCACCAGGTGCCGTTTCGTGCCGCCGGACGAGCCCAGTCGGGGGAAGTAGATCTTGTCCGGATTCGACAGCCGGACAGGAACTCCGTCGACGTCGAGTTCCTCTGCGGGCGAGCGTTCGGCAGCCACGATCAGTCCTCCGTCCGGTCCAGCACGTCGCCCAGGTCGTATCGCACGGGCACGTCCAGCTGATCGTAAGTGCAGCTTGCCGGGTCCCGGTCGGGTCTCCACCGCTGGAACCGCGCGGCGTGCCGGAACCGCATCCCTGCTCCGGCCGTGCCTTCCATCTGGTCGTACGCCACTTCGAGTACGCGCTCAGGTCGCAACGGCACCCAACTGCGATCCACTCCCGACCGCCAGCGGGTCGCTTCTCCCTCGGCGACGACGTCCGCACCGACACGCAGCGGCTCGAGCTCGGTGAGCAGTGCCTTGCGCCGCGCGGTGGTGAAAGCGGAAGCGCCGCCGACCATGGCGAGTTCACCGTCGTGATAGAGACCGAGCAGAAGGGATCCGACGCCGTCGACGCTCTTGTGCTTGCGGTACCCGATGAGGACGCAATCCGCGGTCCGGGCGTGCTTGAGCTTGATCATCTCCCGCTTGTCGGGCCGGTAGACGCCGTCGAGTCGCTTGGCGACCACACCGTCGAGTCCGGCGCCCTCGAATTCTTCGAACCATCTCTGCGCGGTAGCGGCGTCCGTCGTGGACGCCGTGACGTGACAGCTGGGGCCTCCTCCGAGCGCGTCGCGCAACCGTGCACGACGGTCGGCGAACGGACTGGCCATGAGGTCCTCGTCGCCGAGTGCAAGCAGGTCGAAGCTCACGAACTGGGCCGGTGTCTGTTCGGCGAGCAGTGCCACCCGGCTCGCCGCGGGATGGATACGTTCGGACAACGACTGCCAGTCGAGCCGGGTCAGCCCGTCGCGCTCGCGCGGAACGACGATTTCACCGTCGACGACACACCTCGCGGGAAGTTCCGCTCGCACGGCCGCGACGAGTTCGGGAAAATACCTTGCCAGATCCTTGCCACCGCGCGACGAGAACACCACCTCCTCACCGTCGCGAAACACGATCGCCCGGAAGCCGTCCCACTTGGGCTCGTACGACCACACGGCCGTTCCGTCGTCGGGTTGCGCCGGAACCGCGGTGGCCGCCTTCGCCAGCATCGGTGCCAGGGGTGGAGCCACGGGGAGGTCCATGCGCACATGGTCGCACTCCGGGGGGCATTCCGCGTTCGGGATCGCGTGAAATTCGCGACCTGGACGGAAAGACGGAAACAGACATTCCGTACCCTCCACACATGACCAATCTCCGGCGGGCGGGGCTCGCTCTCGTGACGGTGGTGGCGGTAGCCGTACTCGGCGGATGCGCTTCCGAGATCGAGGGTCGCGCGCTGCCCGGCGCCGACGCCGTCGCGAGCACGACCGCCACCCCGGCTCCCGCGACCTCGCGTCCGACCACCGCGGGCACGACGGCCGCAGACCTGGATCTGGAAGTCGACGTCGAGCCCGGGGACTGTGTCGCACTGGGGGGCGCGGTCGACGACGCCACCATCGACAACGCCGACTGCGGTAGTCGCACCTCCAACTACAAGGTCGTGGACGTCGTCACGTCGAGCGACGAGTGCTCCGGGGACATCGACCAGACGTACTTCGAAACGCTCTGGGGCGTCGAGACGGGTGCCCTGTGCCTCGACATCGACTGGAAAGTCGGCGAGTGCATGGACCTGGGCGGAGAGGATCCCCAGCGGATCGACTGCTCCGCGACCGCGATCCTGGGTGAGAAGGTCAGCGAGATCCTCACCGGCACCTCCGATGTGAACGAGTGCTCGTTCTCGGACTCCGGATACGTCTACGACGAACGCAACTTCGTGGTGTGCACCGATTCGTTCTGAGGCATCGCTCGCCGCCTCGCAGCACCACGGTCGTGTCGGTACCCCCGGCAACAATGCGGACTGTAGGCAGAACACGATCGAACAGGACGCGAGGACACACGAATGACGCACTGGCCAGACAGACCGATCTGCGCATTCGACCTCGAGACCACCGACCGCGATCCCCGCACCGCACGCATCGTCGCTGCCTGCGTGGCCACCTTCGACGGTGACAAGGTCGAGTCCCGTTCGTGGCTGCTCGACCCCGGCATCGCGATACCGCCCGAAACCACCGCCATTCACGGCATCAGCACCGAGCGCGCCCGCGCAGAGGGCATGGACTACCTCGCCGGGTATCGCCAGATCCGGCAGGCGGTGTGCGACGCGTGGGAGCGCGGATACATCGTGGTCGCGTTCAACGCCAGTTACGACCTGACGATTCTCGACGCCGAAGGCCGGCGACTCGGGTTACCGGAACTCGACATCGGCACGGTCGTGGACCCGTACGTCATCGATCGCGAGATGGACCGCACACGCAGCGGCAGGCGCACACTCCAGGCGGTCTGCGAGGTGTACGGCGTCCAGCTCGCCAGCCCCCACGAAGCGGAGGCCGACGCGCTCGCCGCCGGTCACCTGACTCGTGCGCTCATCGACAAGTACCCGCAGCTGGCTGACCTCGACATCATGGCCGACCAGGCCGCGTGGCACGCGGAGCGGCAGCGCAGTTTCGCGGAATATCTCCGTGGCCTCGGCCGCGACGTGACCGACATCGACGACAACTGGCCGGTGCGCCGGCCCGAAAGCGGCAGCACGGGGGTTCTCGAACGGCCGGCGACCGAGACCGGGCGCGTGGCCTGGCACCGGCGTGTCGTGCAGCGGCTGCGCGCGTTCTTCCGTGGCACCGGCAGCCGCGCGACGAGGTGAGACCTCACCCGGAGGCAGAATTCAGCGATTCGTCACCTCTGTACCGTTCGGGATTGGGACGATCACAGGCAACGCCGGTCGCGAGACCATCCGGAGGTGCCTGTGTCCGCCGAGTCCTGTGCCCATTGCTTTTGCGGCGTCGCGGACGCTGCGCGGCGTAGACCGGCGGTGCGGCGTAGGCCGGTGGTGCTGCGCAGACCGGCGGGGCTGTGTATCCCCGACGCGCCGACCTTGAATACTGGACTGTCATGACATCAGGCACCGGCACCCCGCGCCGTCCCGACGCGGCAGGACCCGACCCGGCTCAGTTCCGGGTGCATGTCGTAACCCAGGCGATTCGGCTGTTCTCCGAATTCGGATACGAGTCCACGACGGTCGAGCAGATCGCGGCGGCGGCCGGGGTGTCCCGCAGGACCTTCTTCCGTCAGTTCCGGTCGAAGGAAGACGTGATCTTCGCCGACCACGAGTCGCTGCTCGAGCAGGTCGCCGGGTACCTCTCGGGTGACTTCGCCGATCCGTGGCTGGCGGCCTGCGACGCCGCCGAACTGGTGTTCGGGCATTTTCGCGACCGGCGTGAGCTGGCAGTCTGGCGGTACCGCGTGGTGCAGCGGGTACCGGCGCTGCGCGAACGCGAACTGGTCACGACGTATCGCTACGAACGATTGTTCACCGACTTCCTGCGGGCTGCGGTGCCCTCGGCGAAGCCCGTGCACATCGTGAGTTTCACGGCCGCGATGACGGCGACGCACAACTATCTGCTCCGGGCGATGATCCGGGGGGACGACACGGCCACCTCCGAGCAACTGCACCGAGCGCTCTACGAGGTTCGCCGGACATTCGGCGTGGTACCCCAGGCCGCCACCGGCCCCCGCCCGGGCGTCGACCTGCCGCAGCGGGCCGTCACGGTGGTGACCTTTCCAGTCGGGGCGTCGCCTGCCGATGTGGCCGAGCAGGTCCGCCGCGAGCTGGAACAAAACCCGCCGCCTTCGTGACGAACGTCCCCCGGCATTGACCTGGCACTCAGTGCCCGAGGTAAAATGGAAGAATTCCGTGACGTCGCACACCCTTGCAGTCGATAGGGTGGTGCGGATCCGACCCGATTAATGGCACCGAGTGCCGTTAGGAGTTTGCCACCGTGGCCCTCAATCCCGACTTCGATCTCTTCAAGCTCGGAGACGAGCACGACGAACTGCGCGCCGCGATCCGCGCCCTCGCCGAGAAGGAGATCGCGCCGCACGCGAAGGACGTCGACGAGAACTCCCGCTTCCCGCAGGAAGCACTCGACGCCCTCAACCGTTCGGGCTTCAACGCGATCCACGTCCCCGAGCAGTTCGAAGGCCAGGGCGCCGACTCCGTCGCGACCTGCATCGTCATCGAAGAGGTCGCCCGCGTCTGCGGCTCCTCGTCGCTGATCCCGGCCGTCAACAAGCTCGGCACGATGGGCCTGATCCTCCGCGGCTCCGACGAACTCAAGGCCAAGGTGCTGCCCGACATCGTCAACGGTGCCATGGCCTCGTACGCACTCTCCGAGCGTGAGGCAGGATCCGACGCCGCCTCGATGCGCACCCGCGCGAAGGCCGACGGCGACGACTGGATCCTCAACGGCTCCAAGTGCTGGATCACCAACGGCGGGAAATCCACCTGGTACACGGTGATGGCCGTGACGGACCCCGACAAGGGTGCCAACGGGATCTCCTCGTTCATGGTCCACAAGGACGACGAAGGCTTCGTCGTCGGACCCAAGGAAAAGAAGCTCGGCATCAAGGGCTCCCCCACCGCCGAGCTGTACTTCGAGAACTGCCGCATCCCCGGCGACCGCATCATCGGCGAGCCCGGCACCGGCTTCAAGACCGCCCTTGCCACGCTCGACCACACCCGCCCCACCATCGGCGCACAGGCCGTCGGCCTGGCGCAGGGCGCACTCGACGCCGCGATCGAATACACCAAGGACCGCAAGCAGTTCGGTACCTCGATCTCCAACTTCCAGTCGGTGCAGTTCATGCTCGCCGACATGGCGATGAAGGTCGAGGCCGCGCGCCTCATGGTGTACACCTCCGCGGCCCGCGCCGAGCGCGGCGAGCCGAACCTCGGCTTCATCTCGGCGGCAGCGAAGTGCTTCGCCTCGGACGTCGCGATGGAGGTCACCACCGACGCAGTCCAGCTGTTCGGCGGTGCCGGTTACACCACCGACTTCCCCGTCGAGCGCATGATGCGCGACGCCAAGATCACCCAGATCTACGAGGGCACCAACCAGATCCAGCGCGTCGTCATGTCGCGCGCGCTGCTCCGCTGAGCAGTCCGCGTAGTTTGACACCGCTGAACCATCACACCGATCAGGAGTAACTCGTAGTGACAGTGGAAAAGGTAGGCGTGATCGGCGGCGGCACCATGGGTGCCGGTATCGCCGAAGTCTGCGCGAAGGCCGGAAGCGACGTCCTCGTCCGGGAGACCACCGAGGAATTTGCTGCGGCTGCCCGTGAGCGCCTCGCGAAGTCGGTCGGACGCGGCGTCAAGTCGGGGAAGATCACGCAGGACGACGCGGACGCGGTGCTCGCACGGATCCGGGTCACCACCGACATCGAGGAGTTCGCGGATCGCGACCTCGTGGTCGAGGCGGCGCCGGAGATCGAGGCCCTCAAGGTCGAAATCTTCGCCGAATTGGACCGGATCGTGAAGCCGGAAGGCATCCTCGCCACCAACACGTCGTCCATCCCCGTCATCAAGGTGGCGCAGGCGACGAAGCGGCCCGGCAAGGTCGTGGGCGTGCACTTCTTCAACCCGGTGCCCGTGATGCCGCTGGTGGAGATCATCTCCGCACTCACCACCGATGCCGACACCGCCGACACCGTGTTCGATTACGCGCAGAACACGCTCGGCAAGACCGCCGTGCGTGCGGGCGACCGCGCCGGCTTCATCGTCAACGCGCTGCTCATCCCGTACCTGTGCTCGGCGGTGCGCATGCTCGAATCGGGCTATGCCACAAAGGAAGACATCGACGCCGCGATGAAGGGTGGCTGCGGATACCCGATGGGCCCGCTCACCCTCATCGACACCGTGGGCCTCGATATCACCCTCAACGCCGCGCAGTCGCTCTACGAAGAGTTCGCCGAGCCGCATTACGCTCCCCCGGCACTGCTGCGTCGCATGGTCGACGCCGGCCGTCTCGGCCGCAAGACCGGCGAAGGCTTCTACAGCTACAAGTAGGCAGCCACAGCCTTCGAAGGCGCCCCTACGGTCCGTTCCGTGGGGGCGCCTTCTGCTATCGTCCCCAGCCGGACATATCGGGGGATAGTGTCTCGGGGGGCAGTCGTGACTTTGCATGTCGATCCGGAAGCACTGCGTGCTTTCGCTGCCTTCTTGGCGGACACCGCCGACGCAATGGGCGATTGGGACGTCGGCGAGCCGTACTCCACTTCGGAATCGGCGCTCCCGGGAACGGACTTCGCCCGCGTCTGCGCCCGAGCGGCCGACGTCACCGACCAGGCTTTGATCAATATGTGCGGACGGCTCCGCGAGGTCGTCGATGTAACCAACGGCGCGGAGAACGACTACGTCGTCGCCGAGGCAGATTTCGTCGGTGCACTATCCGCCGTGGACCGGCCGGAATGAATCTCACTGTCTCCGCCGTCCAATCCTGGAATCCCGATGCGCTACGTATCACCGCCGACCGAATCGACCGAATCGTCGACCGACTCGACGACCGTATGAAGGGGCTCCTCAGCGAACAGGACGTACTCGCTGAGCGGTGGACCGGCGACGCCGCGCGCTCGGCCGCCGAACGAATAGTCCGGGAACGCTCACTGGGCAGCGCCATCGCCGGCGCTCTCCTCGAGGTCGGCGGGGCCTACCGCACCGGAGCAAGCATCGTCGAAGGTGCCCGCATGCATTTGCTCGCTACCCTCAACAGCGCCGAACAATCCGGCTTCACAGTCCACGATGACGGCACTGTCGATCCGTCCGAGCAGATAGCACTGATCGCAATACTCGTGCCCGACTCGACAGCAGCCGCCGGCACTCGATCACAAGTCGAACGCTGCGCAGCCGACCTGACCCGCACCATCTCCGACGCGATCCACCAGGCATCGCGAGCCGCAGCCGAAACCACCGACCGCATCGATGCCGCGGTCAATGCCCTCGAGGTCGCCAGGGATGCCGCGATGCCGGGAAAGGTGGTGCAGCAGGAAAATGGGGAATTCTCCTGGACACCGGACTGGGCAGCAACGACTGCAGCGTCCACAATCGGCTCGATGGCCGACGGGACGAAAGTGGGGCTTGGAGCAGCAGCCGCAACGTCCGGGGACGACCTCGCCCGCGGGGTAGCGCGAGGTCTCGGTCCTGCCGGCGTGGTACTCGGTGTCATACCCGCGATCGTCAACGACATCGAAGGCGGAATGGATCCGACGAGGGCGGTGGTGACGGAAGGATCCGGCGCCGCAGCAGGCTACCTCGCGAGCGCCTGGGCGTTCGGACAAGCGGGAGCTGTACTGGGAACGGGTGTGGCACCCGGAGTCGGAACGGCAGTCGGACTCTCCGCGGGAATCGTGGCCGGTGCCTTCGGCTCGTACCTCGTATCCAAATCGGCACAGTGGCTGTGGAAGTGACCTGACATGAAAGAAGTGTTTGTTGAACCCGAATGAGAATCGAAATCCAGGTGAACCGGGTAGCACACCCGAACCGGCACCACTTCGAGCACCATGGCCACAACCGCTTCGGATCACATCGCTCGTTCTCTCCCTCGCGATGCTTATTGCGGCATGCGTGAGTCTCGTCTTCGCACATGATGTTTTCCGAACCGGTGATGCTCGGGTCGCTCTCGGTGGAGCCGGCGGCTCGGTCGCCCTGTTCACCATCGCCATATCCTCGTTTCGGAGCGCCGGGTTTCGCAATCTTCGACAACCCCGCAAGCTCGGACTTCATCACGATCCCACCCACGGTGCGGGTATCAGCGTTCCGACAGGAAGAACCGCTGTATTCACTACCGTCGTGGCCATGTTGGGCTTGACCGCATACGGCGGTACAGCAGCGTTCGCCTGGCATATCGGGCTCGGCGAAACCCTTTTGCCGTTCGGGCGAGACAATCGCGAAGGCGCTCTCTTCGTGTCGTTATGTGCAGCCGTCCTGGGCACAATTGCGGTCCTGATCGCGTGCGTCCGCTTCGACACGACCCTGTACATCTATCGAGGGGGTGTGCGGCGACACGTCTGCCGGCGAATCTTCTTGAAAAAGCAGGTCCTCGATACCTTCGTCCCTTGGGGAAGCATCACCCGCATCGGAGCGGGCGATCTCGGAGTCCGGGGCGGAACGACGGCCCACCCGGTGATCGATCTCCATACGGCCGAGCCTCTTCCGTCCGACTCCAGGACACGACACGATTCCGAACATCGACTTGCGGTTATGGCCCACCAACTCGTCGTGGAGCCGAACACCCTTTTCGCTCTCCTGGAAAAATTGGCAGAAGATCCGGCTTGTCGTGAACGTCTCGTGGAATCCGACGCAATCGACCTCTTGTGTCCTCCCCCGTTGCGGGAACGATTCCGTGCGGCGCGCGCAAAGAAGGCAATTCGATGATCGATCGTCGGGTTCCGACAACACTTCCGGAGTACCTCGACTCCCACGAGGTCGAGATCATCCCGTGCAGGCGGGACGAATCACGGCATCCGTTGGTAGAGATCCCCGTACCGCAGGGTTGGGTTTCGGTACCCACCGAAGTCTTCCCCCACGCCCACACGGTCCTCATCGCTCCCGAGCACACCGAGAACAGGTGGGCGCCCAATGCGGTACTTCTCCACGGCAGGCTGTCGAAGTCGCGGTCGACGGACGAGTTGCTGGAGGTCGCGGGCAACGAAGCGGTCAGCCTGCCCGAGTGGTACGAAACCTACTACAGCACTGTCAACTTCGGAATATTTCGCTCCACGTTGATTCGAGGCTACTACCGAGCCGGTGATATCCGGTTCGGAGCAGCGACGCGCTTCGTCGTGGTCGACCACGAGTACGATCGCTTCCTGACGCAACTGACGGTGACTACGCGCGCCGATGCTCCTCCATCTCTGACCGAGAGCGCGGAGACCATCCACGCGGGTCTCGGGATCGGTCCGATTCCGGAATAGTCGACGGCCATAGCCGATGAGGGACCGTAGCGCGTCCGCGTCGTCGGCACCGGACGTTCAGCGCACGCGGGCGGACGACCACATAACGCCTGCTACCCCTCCGGAGGAACTCGCACAACCCGCCGCGGGGGACACCGGGAGCGGTATACGATCAATGTCGGCAGCCGACACCGAATCACCGAGCGAGGCCGTCGCCGGAGGCGACTGGTACGAAATGCTTTGGGTGAGTGCCGGATAGCGTTACATCCTCTCCGTCTCGGAGGAGACTATGACCGACAGCTGGATTTCGCGTGATCCGTTCGAAGACATCTTCGACCGATTCTTCGGCCCCGGTGGAATGCGCCAACCACCGGTCCAGCGCGTCGATCTGAGCCGACTGCTCAACGACGACGCCAAGAGACTTGTCGCGGATGCCCGAAATGCCGCATCAGAATGGGGTAATTCGGAACTGACTCCCGAACACCTGCTGTATGCCGCCACCCTCAACGACCCGACCCGCGGCGTGATCAGCAGCCTGGGACTCGATCCCGACGCCGTCGCCGAGCAGATGCGTTCGCTCGCGGGCAAGAGTGAGAGTGAGGGCGAAGGCGAGCCGCCGGTGCTGAGTCCGGCGGCGAAGCGCGTATTCCGTGTCGCCCAGCAGCAGGCAGGACAATCGGGCACAAGCTACATCGGGCCCGAACACATCCTGTACGGGATCGCGGAGAACAGCGAGAACGCTGCCGCACATGCGCTCGCCGGCGCGAAACTCGACACCGGTGGCCGTCGCGACGCCTCATCCAGCACGACGCCCACGCTCGACCAGTACGGGCGGGACCTCACCGCGGAAGCGCGCGCCGGAAATGTGGACCCGGTGGTGGGCCGCGCCGACGAGATCGCGCAGACAGTGGAGATCCTCTCCCGTCGCAGGAAGAACAATCCCGTGCTCATCGGGGATCCCGGCGTGGGTAAAACCGCGATCGTCGAGGGCCTGGCCCAGCGCATCGTCAACGGAGATGTGCCCTCCACACTCGCCGACCGGCGAGTCGTCGCGCTCGACGTGGGGTCGCTGGTCGCGGGCAGTAAATACCGCGGCGAATTCGAGGAACGACTGACGAAGATTCTCGACGAGGTGCGCGACCACTCCGACGAATTGGTGCTGTTCATCGACGAGTTGCACACCATCGTCGGCGCAGGCAGCGGCGGTGAGGGATCGATGGACGCCGGGAACCTGCTCAAGCCCGCCCTCGCGCGCGGGGAACTGCACGCGGTGGGCGCGACCACGATCGACGAGTACCGCCGGTACATCGAGAAGGATGCTGCGCTCGAACGCAGGTTCCAGCCGGTCATGGTGGTCGAACCGTCGGTCGACGACACCATCGAAATCCTGCGCGGACTCGCCGACGTCTACGAGGAGCACCACCAGGTCCACTACACCGATGAGGCGCTGATCGCCGCGGCCGAACTGTCCGACCGGTACATCACCGACCGGTTCATGCCGGACAAGGCCATCGACCTGATCGACCAGGCCGGCGCGCGAGTCCGCTTGCGTACGAAGACTCCCGACGCGGACACCCGTTCCCACGAGGAGGAACTGGCACGCCTCGAACGCGAGAAGGACTCCGCCGTCGCCGCCGAAGACTATGCGAAGGCGGGGGAACTGAAGAAGGCGATCACCGCGCTGGAGGAGCGCACCGGAGTGGGAGAAACCGAGTCCACCCCGCAGGTCGAAGTGCTCGACATCGCCGAGGTGATCTCCCGGCAGACCGGTATTCCCGTGTCCGAGTTGACGGCGGAGGAACGACAGCGGCTCCTGGACCTCGAGGACGTGCTCCACGCGCGGGTGATCGGCCAGGAGCAAGCGGTCACCGCAGTTGCCGAAGGTGTTCGCCGGGCACGTGCCGGACTCGCCGACCCGAATCGGCCGATCGGGTCGTTCCTGTTCCTCGGGCCCACCGGTGTCGGCAAGACAGAACTGGCAAAAGCACTGGCAGAAGCGGTGTTCGGTGACGAAGACCGGATGATCCGATTCGACATGAGCGAGTTCCAGGAGAAGCACACGGTGTCGCGACTGGTGGGTGCTCCTCCCGGTTACGTCGGGTACGAAGAGGCCGGGCAGTTGACCGACAAGGTTCGTCGTCAGCCGTATTCGGTGATCCTGTTCGACGAGATCGAAAAGGCGCACCCGGACGTGTTCAACGTGCTGCTGCAACTGCTCGACGACGGGCGCGTCACCGATGCCCAGGGCCGCACGGTGGATTTCAAGAACACGATCGTCATCCTCACGAGCAATATCGGGTCGGACATGATCCTGGCCCACTCCGGTGACGACATCGAGTCCCTCACACCGCGGTTGATGGAACGCCTGCACGCGCATTTCCGGCCGGAGTTCCTCAACCGGATCGACGAGACCGTGGTGTTCCATCGACTCGCGAAGGAACAACTGCACCAGATCGTCGGATTGATGCTCGGCGGAACCAAACGGTTGCTGCGGGCACAGAACGTCGAGTTCGAGATCACCGACAGCGCGGTGGACTGGCTGGTCGACACGGGGTTCGCGCCGGAGTTCGGAGCGCGTCCGTTGCGTCGCACGATTCAGAAGGAACTCGACAACAAACTCTCGAATCTGCTGCTTGCGGGCACGCTGTCCAGCGGAGACACAGTACGCGTCGACGCGGGAGACGATGCCCTCGTCATCGAGACGGTCGGCGGAAACGGTGAGGTGACGGAGGAAGGCACCGTGACCGCGGGCGGCGACGGAAAGGACGCTGCGTCCGACGAGTCCGAGAAGGGCTGAACCGCGCCCGGTCGCCCGAGAGTCAGTCGCTGCCGGATGCGCCGACGGACCGGCGGACGAGTTCGCCGAGGCGTTCCCATGCGTCCTCGGACGGCTCTTGTAGCGCGTACGCGGTGGGCCAGAATCCGTCGTCGGAGTCCAGTTCGGCCTGAACGCTGAAACCGAACGTCGAGTAGCGCTCTTTGTCCATCTGTCCGCTACGGAAGAAGCAGAGCACTTTGCTGCCGCGGGCGTACCCGGGCTGTCCGTAGTAGAGCCTCGGGGCCAGCTCCGGAGCGACGGTTGTGACGATCGCGTGCACGCGTTCCGCCATCTCGCGGTCGCCGTCCGGCATCCGGGCGATCTTCTCCAGGACATCCGCCTCCTCCGCAGCAGCCTTCTCGGCGCTCTTGGCGCGCTTGTTCTCGGCCTTGATTTCTGCTGCACGTTCCTTCATGGCAGCACGCTCTTGCGCAGAGAAGCTCTCGTCCGCAGTCGATTTCGTGGTCATGGTGTCCCTCCCGGTGTCGGTCACATGCGGCGTTTCCGAGATTAGGTCCTCGTCGTAGGCGGTGGCTTCTCGATTCCTGATCGATCAGCGGACCCCGGGTGGACGGGTACGTGTGCAACCCCCATGTGCCTGAGCCACAAGCCTCACCGCGACCCCGCGAATTACGTGCTCCTACTTGACAAGACACGAAGGCGCACCCGCCGAGCCGTTCGAGGACGAACCCGATAGCGTCAGTCGTCGAACCGGCCGTGTACCCGCTCGTGCAGCGCTTCCATCCGTACATCGAGTGCACGGGCCGTTTCGGCGGCGAGCCGTAGTTCTTCGCGCAGATCGCTCGGCACGGCACGATCGTGTTTGTAATAGATCTTGTGCTCGAGGCTGGCCCAGAAGTCCATCGCGACCGTGCGGATCTGGAGTTCCACGTAAACGGATTCCACCCGGTCCGACATGAACACCGGGACCTCGACGATCACGTGCAGGCTGCTGTACCCGTTCGGCTTCGGGTGCGCGATGTAGTCCACCACGTCGACGACCCGTACGTCGCGCTGCCGGGTGATCATGTCCGAGATCCGGTACACGTCGGACGTGAAACTGCACGAGATGCGGATACCCGCGATGTCGCGGACGTTGGCTCGGATGCCGTCCAGCGAGGGTTCGACGCCCTTGCGGGCGGCCTTCGCGAGAATCGACTCGGGGGTCTTGAGTCGCGACTTGACGTGCTCGATCGGGTTGTAGTCGTGGGCGTAGGTGAATTCGTCCCGCAAGATGTTGATCTTGGTCATCATCTCGTCGATGCCGAACTTGTACACCATCAAGAACCTGGCGAGTTCGCGCGGTGAGAGCGACGTCGCGCTCTGTCCGTCCGTAGGAGGTTCCGGAATCGGGGCGCCCGGATCAGGGTCGCCCACCGTCGGTGTCACTGCTCGTCCTCCTCTGGATGTTCTCCTCCGAGTCTGCCAGTTCCCCGCGACGCGGCGCGGTCCGCTGCCGTAGAACCTGCCATGAGCTGCGCGGATGCACACCCGCCTCGCGGCGCGCACGGCCGCGCGTCACAAGAACACCGATGATCGCGATCACCCAGACGGGATACTGCGCGAGCCACGCGACACGGAACGCGTCGAAGGTGTACCCGCCGAGCCGTTCGAGGACGAGTCCCATCGTCTGCACGACGAGCAGGGTCGCGAGGAACCCTCCGATGTTGACGATGCCGTTCGCGGTCCCCAGTGCGGAGCCGGGGTTGAACGTGCGGGCGTAGTCGAACCCGATCATCGAACCGGGGCCACCCACGGAGATGACGACGATCAGCAGCACGAGCAACGCGATCGGCGCCGGACCGGGCAGCGCCAGCACCACCGTCCAGATCGTCGCGTTCGCCAGCATGATGGCAAGCACCATCCAGGAACGCCGGAGAGGAAAGCGGCCGGACAAGATGCCGAGGACGGGTCCCGCCGCGATCGCGGTGACCACCGAGACAGTCAGCATCGTGCCGGCGGTGGCTGCCGACAGTCCCTGCGCGGAGACCAGATAAGGAACACCCCACATCAACGCGAAGGTCGTCACCGAGAACTGGGTGCCCATGTGGGTGAAGAAACCCAGCTTGGTACCCGGACGGCGCCACACCACACCGATCTGTGCGACCAACTCGCGAAGTCCCATCGGCTGTGACGCCGGCGCGTCCCCGTACGGCGCATCACGCACCGTCGCGATGACGAGGATGCAGGCGAACACACCGATCGACGCCGCGCTGCCGTACGCCGCGGTCCATCCCACACCGGTCAGCACCAGCACGAACGGAACCGCGGACAGCACCTGGCCGATCTGGCCGAGAATCCCGGTGAGCTGCGAGACGAGGGGCACCCGTCGCGGCGCGAACCATACCGGCACCAGCCGGAGAACCGAGATGAACGTCAGCGCATCACCCGCGCCGACGAACACCCGGGCGAGATAGGCGATCGGCAACGACTCCGTGGTGGCGAGCACCAACTGAGCCACCGCCATGACCGCCGCACCGATCGCGATGACCCAGCGCGAACCGAATCGGTCGAGGAGCACCCCGGCCGGGATCTGCATGCCCGCGTACACGACGAGCTGAAGGACGACGAACCCCGAGAGCACCGCCGGGGAGATCTCGAAACGCTCGGTCGCGGCGAGCCCGGAAACGCCGAACGCCGTCCGGTGCAGAACCGCCACGATGTAGGCGAAAACACCGACACTCCAGACCAGCCACGCCCTCATGATGGACGAACGTTACTCCCACGCTCGAGAGCGACGCCGACTACTCGCGACCGAGCGACACCCACTGTGGGTCTGCGGACCGCGGTCCGGCGACCTTGTCGGCGAGCAGATCGAGTCGCGCGATCTGGTCCGGTGTCAGCGTCACGTCGAGCGCGCCCACGTTCTCGGCGACCCGCGCGGCGTACCGGGTGCCGGGAATCGACACCGACGGGAGACCGAACTCGCGGTCTTTCGCGTCCAGCCACGCCAGCGCGACCTGCGCGACCGTCACTCCGGCTTCGTCGGCGACCGCCCGGACCTCGTCTCGCACAGTGAGGTTGCCTGGGAGGGCACCGGACGCGAATCGCGGGAATCTGCGCCGCAGATCTCCCTCCCCGAGCTGCTCCGGGTCGAACGAATCGGTGAGCAGGCCCCTGCTCACGGGTGAGTACGGCACGAACCCGATGCCCAGTTCGGCGGCCGTCGGCACCACATGTCGTTCGACATCTCGCGACACGAGGCTCCATTCGGACTGCACCGCTGCGATCGGGTGGACGGCGTGTGCGCGACGGATCTCGTCGCCGGTTGCCTCGGACAATCCGATGTGGCGGACCTTGCCGGCCAGCACGAGTTCGGCGAGCGCACCGACGGTCTCCTCGATGGGCACCTCCGGATCGACACGGTGCAGGTAATACAGATCCACGCTGTCCACCCCGAGCCGAGCGAGTGATTCGTCGATCGCCTGCTTCGCGTATTCGGGACGGCCGTCGATGCGGCGGTTGCCGGTCCCGGCAGAACCGATGGCACCGACCAGACCGAACTTCGTCGCGATCTGCACCTCGTCGCGGCGAGATTGAAGCAGCTTCCCGACCACGGTTTCACTGGTGCCGTTGCCGTACACGTTCGCCGTGTCGACGAAGGTCACTCCCAGGTCCACCGCATGGTGCAGCGTGGCGAGGGCCTCGTCGGGATCGATCGGTCCGTATGCGGGGGAAACCGACATCGCGCCGTAGCCCTGAGCACTGACGTTCAGCCCGGGGGCGAGCTCGACGATGGGGACGGACATGCATTTCTCCTCGGATCGGCGACGAGCACCGCGGACGGCGGACTCCCGGTCGATCCTGACGCACGCCGAGCGCGGACGCACGGATTGAAATCGCCGTGATCACAGCCCGCCCGTGTCTAGGGTGGGAACCATGGCGAACGACTGGGTTTCACTACAACGCACCGCTCGGCGCGAGTTCGACAGCCGCGTCGCGCAGATCACCGACTGGCACGCCCCCACCCCCGACACCGAATGGGACATCACAACTCTGGTCCGGCACGTCGTCGACGAACAACGCTGGGTGGCGCCGTTGCTGTCGGGACGCACACTCGAAGAGGCCGAGTCCGCTCTCGAACCCCTCGGCGACGACCTTGCCGCCGACTGGTCCACATTCTCCGAGCAGGCGACCGAGGCGTGGGCCGCGACGCCGGCCGACCAGGAAGTCCAACTGTCCTACGGCGCCGTGCCGTGCATCGACTATCTGCGGCAACAGGTCGGCGACATCACCGTGCACGCGTGGGACCTCGCCCGTGCCACCGGATCGGACGAGCAACTCGATCCGGCTCTCGTGGACGCCGTCTGGAAGGACCTCGAGCCGCAGAGCGACATGCTTGCGGGCAGCGGGCTCTTCGCCGATCCCGTTCCCGTCGGCGACGATGCGTCTGTGCAGGACCGCCTGCTCGCCCTCACCGGGCGCGACCCCCGCCGGCACGGAGCCTCATGACCGATCGGCCCGAGCAGCATCTGCCCGACCTCAAACCCCGAAGCCGCGACGTCACCGACGGAATCGAGAAGACCGCCTCCCGCGGCATGCTCCGCGCGGTGGGCATGGGCGACGACGACTGGGAAAAACCCCAGATCGGCGTCGCGTCGTCGTGGAACGAGATCACCCCGTGCAATCTGTCGCTCGATCGGTTGGCGCAGGCCGTCAAGGAGGGTGTGCACGCGGCCGGGGGCTACCCGCTCGAGTTCGGCACCATCTCCGTGTCCGACGGCATCTCGATGGGGCACGAGGGGATGCACTTCTCGCTCGTGTCGCGGGAAGTGATCGCCGACAGCGTGGAGACGGTGATGCAGGCCGAGCGCCTCGACGGATCGGTACTGCTCGCAGGGTGTGACAAGTCGCTGCCGGGCATGCTCATGGCCGCCGCCCGCCTCGACCTCGCGTCGGTGTTCCTGTATGCCGGATCGATCCTGCCGGGTGTCGCAAAACTGTCCGACGGCACCGAACGCGACGTCACGATCATCGATGCGTTCGAAGCCGTCGGCGCATGCGCGCGGGGCCTGATGTCGGAAGCCGACCTCGGTGCCATCGAGCGGGCCATCTGCCCGGGAGAAGGCGCATGCGGAGGCATGTACACCGCGAACACGATGGCCAGTGCCGCCGAAGCCCTCGGCATGTCGCTGCCCGGCAGCGCGTCACCACCCGCCACCGACCGCAGGCGCGACGGGTTCGCGCGGCGCAGCGGCCAAGCGGTCGTGGAGATGCTGCGCCGCGGGATCACCGCGTCCGACATCCTGACGAAGGAAGCGTTCGAGAACGCGATTGCCGTGGTCATGGCGTTCGGTGGATCCACCAACGCGGTCCTGCATCTGCTTGCCATCGCACACGAGGCGCAGGTGGAACTCACCCTCGACGACTTCGTGCGCGTCGGCGCTCGGGTGCCGCACCTCGCCGACGTCAAACCGTTCGGCACCCACGTCATGAAAGATGTCGACCACATCGGCGGCGTACCGGTGATCATGAAGGCGTTGCTCGACGCCGGACTGCTCCACGGCGACTGTCTCACCGTCACCGGCCGCACGCTGTCGGAGAATCTCGCCGGCATCGCCCCGCCCGATCCCGACGGCAAGGTGCTGCGCGCTCTGAGCAACCCGATTCATCCCACCGGTGGGATCACCATCCTGCGCGGCACCCTCGCTCCCGGCGGCGCGGTCGTGAAGTCGGCGGGATTCGACGAGTCGGTGTTCGAGGGCACCGCGCGAGTCTTCGAGCGGGAACGCTCGGCGATGGACGCGCTCGAGGACGGCACCATCACGGCGGGAGACGTCGTCGTGATCCGGTACGAAGGGCCGAAGGGTGGGCCCGGGATGCGGGAGATGCTCGCGATCACCGGCGCCATCAAGGGGGCGGGTCTCGGAAAGGATGTCCTGTTGCTCACCGATGGGCGCTTCTCCGGTGGCACGACCGGCCTGTGCGTCGGGCATGTCGCACCCGAAGCAGTCGACGGCGGACCCATCGCCTTCGTCCGTGACGGCGACCGGATCCGGCTCGACGTGGCCAACGGCGTTCTCGACGTGCTGGTGAGCGACGAGGAGATGGCGGCGCGGCAGCAAGGGTGGGAACCGTTGCCGCCGCGGTACACCCGTGGTGTGCTCGCCAAATACACCAAGCTCGTCGGCTCGGCGTCGCACGGCGCGGTGTGCGGGTGACCACCGGCCGGTCTTGCGGGAGTGGGCGTTCCGGCTAGATCGGCCGGAACCCTGCTCCCGCGCCGCCGCGGGCGTCGATGTCGCCGAAGATCACGTCGATGTTCGTTCCGACCTGCGGGCCAGCACACGGCGCGAACAGGTAGGCGTTGACCATAGTGACGAGCGTCGTGCCGACGACCAGTGGCGCACCCGAGTCGCCCTCGATCACGCACACCTGGGTCCAGGTTTCCTGCGAACCGAAGACGTCGCCCCACACGACACCGCACGTGTTGCCCGTCGTACGGCCTTCTTTGCACGCGATATCGGGGAAACCGGCGGGAGCCCCTACTCCGGTGATGGACGTGTTTCCCACCCGGTTGACGGGCACGACCTTGCCGCGATCGAACTCGATGACCGCGTAGTCGAGCACGGTGTTCGCGGAGACGACCCGCCCGACGGGACCGGCCGCGGTGTCGTACTCGGCCTTCACGGTCATGCCGGGGAGACCGCAATGCGCCGCGGTCAGGCCGACGAGACGACCCGAGGCGTCGTTTCCGATGGTGGTGAGGGTGCAGTCGTACATGTCCTGGCCACCATCACCGAGAGTGATCCCCGAACCACCGCCGAGGGTGACAGGAGGTGCTGCGGTGGCTATCCCCATCCCACCGCCCGCCAACGCCATCACTGCGGCGGCCAGTAGAGCGAACCTTTTGAACATCGTGTCCCTCTCGCGCGGCGGGCGACCTTCGTCGTGAGGGTACTAGAGGTCGATGCCTGTTTTCGGGGTTGCGCCGAGACTTTCGAGAGCTTTTCGGGCTTCCTCGAGTTCGCGGCTGAGCTGCGCAACACGTTCCTCGGCTGCGCTGCGGGCCGCGTCGATCACGGACTGGACCGCCTCGACGGCACCGGGATCACCGAGTTCTTTGACGGCCCGTTCGACGGCGTCGGGCGCCACGGCTGCCGGCTTGCCGACCTTCCGTGTGCCGTGCGCGATTCCGACGGTCCATTCGCTCTCGGGGTCGATGGTGATGGTGATGCTGATCGTGGGCGCCTTCTTACCCTTGCGCGCCGGGGCTTTCGGCTTGGCAGGCGACGCGGGTGCAGCGGAACCGGGGGTCGTGTCGTTCACGGATTTCGTCTCCTCGACGCTCTTGGTCTGGGCACCACGCACCGGAGGAGCAGGCCTCGACGCGGGCTTGGCGGCAGCGGGACCGGCGGCGCCAGGCTGGGGTGCAGCAGGCTTGGTGGCAGCAGGCCTCCCGGCAGAAGGGGTCACAGCCGGGGACGTCGACGCTGCCGCCTTCGCGGGAGCGGACTTCGTGGCCGCCGTCTTCTTCGCAGGCGCCCCGGCGGGTTGCCGCGTCAGGCGCAGTTCGTCGGACTCGAAGGGCAACTCGTCGTCGACCCCTTTCGGCCGCACCATGACGGTGGTGCCGGAAACGGACACCACCCGCGCCGACGCGCCGGGTTCGATGCCGAGGCTCGGAATGCCGTCGATGAGATATACAGTCGCGCGACGACCCTCCGCGAGTGCATTACTCAGCTCGCCGAGTTGCTCCTCCGTCAGATGGTCCGCGCGTGTGCGGGGCGGCATGCCATGTCCTTTCTCGGCTCGCTGGATTGTCCGGCGCTTTTTCGACGCCCACTGTCGCACATGTGTACGACACGACACCGAGCGCCGGTGGCGGAATCTACAGCCTCGCCAACCGAAGTACAGGTAAGGATGGTCTCGTGACCCCGCCCGATGAACGGTCGCAGGCCACCCCCGAGGTGCTTGCGACGATCCGCGCCGAGCTCGAACGCACCCTGCTCGGCGTTCGCCGCTACACCTTGCGCGAGGTCGCGGACCTCGCCGGGCTGGAGCCGACCCGTGTCCGCCAGTTGTGGCAGGCCCTGGGATTCACGGTCGACCCCGACCCGGGCGCGGTCATGTTCACCGACGGGGATCTCGGCGCCCTGCGCAATCTCGCGGCGATCCTCGGCAGCGGCGCCATCGACCCCTCCGCCGAGATATCCGCGGCGCGTTCGCTGGGACAGTCGATGTCGCGGCTGAGCGAATGGCAGTTCGCCCTCTTGAGCAGCCACGTCGTCTCCCAGCTCTCCACCGCGTACGGCACGGCATCGGCACCCCCGGAAGAAGAGGAGATCCGCGAGTTCGTCGACGACATCCTCCGCCGCGTGGCGAACCGTGCCGAGAGCCTCCAGGGTTACATGTGGCGTCGGCACCTGGTCGCCACGACCAACCGCACCGCCGTCCGCGTCCAAGGGGACGCACAGACCCGTCCGCTCGTCGTCGGATTCGCCGACATGGTGGGTTACACCCAGTTGACCCGGCGTATCGACGCCGACGAACTCAACGTGTTGCTCGATCACTTCGAGGCCGCGGTATCCGGCGTGATCACCCGCCACGCCGGCTGGGTGATCAAGACCGTCGGCGACGAGGTGATGTTCGCCGCCGAGGATGCGGTCGACGCCGCGCGGATCGCGCTCGAACTGCAGCAAGCGTTCGCCGCGTTCGAAGACACACCCGCCCTGCGGATCGGTCTGGCCTCGGGCCCGGCACTGGCCCGTTTCGGCGACCTGTTCGGATCGGTGGTCAACATCGCCGCACGGTTGACCGGTGCCGCTCGCCCCGGTTCGATCCTGATCGACCAGCAGCTCGCCGCGGAACTCGAGGACCACCCCGAATTCCGGCTTCATGTCGTGCGGAACCTGCGGGTCAAGGACTTCCGTCACTCGCGCGCGTACGTGCTGCGCCGAGGGCGGGACACGGAGGCGCGCACGGAGACCCCCACGGCCCCACCCGACCCCGCGGCCTGACGCGGCCGGGGTCGCGGTGACCGGTCCCGCACCGCCGGTTCGGCTACGATGCCGACAGTCTTTTTCCTACTCCGGCACCACGTTCGTCCGGAAGGCGCCCGTGTCCGAATCAGCTTCGCTCGCCGCGCAGAAGACCCGCATGACCGGGTCTCAGTTATGGCTGCTCACCGTCGCGTGCGCAGCGGTCGCCGCCGTCATCGCGGCAATGGCGTCGCTCAACACGGCACTACCGGATATCGCGGTCGAGACCGGCGCGACCCAGGCCCAGCTCACGTGGATCGTCGACGGATACACGCTCGCCCTTGCGGCACTGCTGCTCCCGGCGGGCGCGCTCGGAGACAGGTTCGGCCGGCGCGGAGTCATGCTGGCGGGCCTGGTCGTCTTCGGGATCGGGTCGGCGCTTCCCCTGTTCCTGTCCGATCCGAACTGGGTGATCGCGGCGCGCGCCGTGGCCGGGGTCGGTGCGGCGCTCGTCATGCCTGCGACGCTGTCCCTCATCACCGCGGCGTTCACCGAGGAGCATCGTTCCCGGGGCATCGGGATCTGGGCGGGGGTCGCCGGATCCGGCGCGGTCATCGGCATGCTCGGGTCGGGCGTCATTCTCGAATACGGGTCGTGGAAGCTCATCTTCGCCGCGTTCGCCGTGATCTCGGCCGTGCTCGTCGTCGCGGGCGCCACGATCATGTCCTCCCGCGCGGCGGAACCGGCGCGGTTCGACATCGTCGGAGCCGTGCTCGTCGTGGCGGCGGTCGGGCTGTTCGTCCTCGGCGTGATGGAGGGCCCGCAGCGCGGATGGATCGACGCACTCACCGTCGGCGCGCTGGTCACGGGAGTGGCCGCAGGAGTGGCGTTCGTGCTCGTCGAGCGGCGCTCACCAGCACCCCTGCTCGACGTACGGCTGTTCTCCCAGCGCGCCTTCGCGGTCGGAGCAGGCGGCCTCACACTGCAGTATCTCGCCGGATTCGGCGTCTTCTATCTCATCGTGCAATACCTGCAACTCGTGCTCGGGTATTCGCCGCTGATGTCGGCCGTGGCCCTCACCCCGATCTTCCTGGTGGTGATGGTGCTCTCGGTCGGGGTGCCGATGTTGTTGCGGTGGTTCGGACTCCGTGTCCTCATGAGCGTCGGGCTCGCCCTGATCGGGGTGTCGATGATCGTCATGAGTCTGCTGGACGCGGACTCGTCGTACGCCGACGTCGCCATCGCGATGTCGATCGCCGGTATCGGGATCGGTGTCTGCACCGCGCCCGCGACCCACGCGATCGTCACCAACACGCCGGAGGACCAACTGGGTGTCGCGTCGGCCGTCAACGACGCGACTCGCGAGGTGGGCGCTGCTATCGGCGTCGCCCTCGCGGGCAGTGTGCTCGCGGCCGCGTACGGGCACCGGATCGATCCGATCGCACCGTCGATTCCCGAACCGGCACGAGGCGCAGTGCAGGATTCGCTGGCCGCGGCAGTCGAGGTCGCCGAACAGGCGGGTCCCCAGGGCGACGTGCTCGCGGAGTTCGCGCGGGACGCGTTCCTGGCAGGCATGCAGCAGGGCTTGTGGGCGATGGCCGCGATTCTGCTGGTCGGCGCGATCGCATCGGCACTCTGGGCACCCGCGCGCTCGTAACTGTCGCGGAACTCCTCCCTGCGTCCGACACGGAGTCGGACGCAGACGTTGTGCTGTGCGCGCGATCACGCTAACCTCACTTAACAGTTACCCGTCGTCACACTAAAAGGTGGAGACATGACCGCATCGCTCACCCGCGAATCCAGCAAGGGTTTCGTACCCGGCATCCGGCTTTCCGATCGTGAGGAAACTGCCGGTCGCCTGCTCGCTTCGTCCGCCCGCAAGTCGTACGACCCCGTCGTCGAAGTGGACTGGGTGGCCCCCGTCCCCGACGACAAGTTCGGCATGACCCCCGAGTGGAGCACGCTCTACGGCACCGCCCTGTGGGACGAACTCACCGACGAACAGCGCATCGAACTCACCAAGAACGAAGCCGCGAGTGTGTCCAGCACCGGCCTGTGGTTCGAAATCCTGCTCATGCAGATGCTTCTGCGCGACGTCTACGATCGCGACAAGCACAGCCGGCACGTCCAGTTCGCGCTCACCGAGATCGCCGACGAGTGCCGCCACTCCGTGATGTTCGCCCGGGCCGGCGAACGGCTGAACATGCCCAGCTACGGGCCGCCCCGCTACATCCACCACCTCGGCCGCCTGTGGGGCCACTTCTTCAAGGGCGCCAACGCGTACGCCGCGGTCATGGCCGCAGAAGAAATCCTCGACATGATGCAACGCGACTTCATGCGCGACGAACGCGTCCAGCCCGTCACACGTGCGGTCTCGAAGATCCACGTCCTCGAGGAGGCGCGCCACATCCGGTTCGCCCGTGAAGAAGTGGGACGCCGACTGAACGGTGCGAGCCGCCTGCGGCTCGCAATCGAACGGATCAACACCGCGGTCGTCGTGTTTTTCGTCGTCAAGAGCATGATCCACCCGGACGTCTACGCCAACGCGGGCCTCGACACCGAGCGCGCCCTCGAAGAAGCCCGGAACAACACGCACCACCACGACCGGGTGCGCAAGTCCGGCGCCAAGCTCATGACCTTCCTCGACAACGTGGGCCTGATCGGCGGACCGTCGAAGATCCTCTACAAGAAGGTGCACCTGCTGTAGGCACCTGCTGAGCGGGAACGTCGGGGCACCGGCGCACATTTCGTCATAGTCTCCGCGGCATGTTCTTCGACAATCCTGCCGATTTCACCGGTCGCGCGGTCCTCGTCACCGGCGGCACCAAGGGCATCGGGTACGTCATCGCCGAGACCTTCCTGGCCGCCGGCGCGGACGTACTCGTATGCGGTCGCACCGCGCCCGACACGCTGCCCACAGTGGATTCCCGTTCCGCCGCGTTCACCGCTGCCGACATCCGCGATGCCGGGCAGGCGAAGTCTCTCGTCGAGACGGCCGTCGAAAAATTCGGCCGTCTCGACGTTCTCGTGAACAACGCCGGTGGGTCGCCCGATTCTGACGCCGCGACCGTCTCGACACGCTTCTTCGACAAGATCGTCGCACTCAACCTGCTCGCCCCGTTCTACGTCGCCCAGGCGGCGAATGCCGTCATGTGCCGGCAGGACGACGGCGGGTCGATCATCAACATCGGGAGCGTGTCGGCACACGACCCGCAGCCCGGTACCGCCGCGTACACGGCCGCGAAGGCAGGACTGCTCGCGCTGACGAAGGCGCTCGCCCTCGAGTGGGCTCCGGCAGTGCGGGTCAACCACATCACCACCGGCCTGATCCGGACCGAAGCCGCAGCGGAGGTGTACGGGGCAGACGGCGGTGCCGCCGTGACGAAGACACTGCCGATGCAGCGCATGGCCGTGCCCTCCGACATCGCGGGTGCATGCCTGTTTCTCGCCGGCCCGCTGGCGTCGTACGTGAACGGAGCGGACCTCGCCGTGCACGGCGGCGGAGAACTGCCCGCGCGGTACATGGCGCTGCACCCGGAACGCTGACGTCGCCCGCCCGCCTTCCGCGGCGAAGTCGCCCTTCCGCCCGGAGTTCTCTGCCCTACCGGCTTCCGGCAGCTTTGGCGACGACCCGGTCGAGCGAGCCTGACGCCGGCAGTGCCGTGCCGGGCGTCTCTTCCCGGTCGTGATCCGGAAAGAGGGTGCGGGTGATCTTGCGGGCCGCGTCGGCGACGATCGGCGCCACCCATTCGAGGCGGGTCGAACGTGCGTCTGCGGCCAGGGACAGCGCCGCGACAGGGCCGTCGACGCCGCGCAGCGCTACGCCCACACATCCGATGCCGGACGCGGCTTCCTCGCGTTCGAAAGCGACACCCCGGCGCTTGCGGATGCGGTTCAGTTCCTGGTGGAGCGTCGCGTTGTCGCCGATGGTGCGATCGGTGCACGGCGGCAGACGCTTGCCGTAGAGAGCGTCGACGCGCTCGGGCTCGAGCCAGGCGAGGATCGCTTTGCCGGATGCGGTGGCATATGCGGGAAAACGTCCGCCGACACGCGACGGGACACTCGACGCGAATTGCCCCCCGACCTTGTCGAGGTAGAGGACCTCGTTGCCGTCGAGGACGGTCAGATGCACGACCGCGCCCGTCTGCAGCGCGAGTTCATGGAGATGCGGCGCTGCCGCCTCTCGGATACGCCGATGCCCTGTGTCGCTACCGCCGAGTCCGAGCGCGCGTGCTCCCAGGCAGTATCCGAACGACGCGTGGTCGATCCACCCGCGCCCGACCAGCTGGTCGAGGATGCGGTGCACCGTCGAGCGGGGAAGCCCCGAACGGCAGGTGACCTCTTCGAGCGTGAGCGCTCCCCTGCTGTCGAAACTCTCGAGGATGAGCGTCATCCGATCGATCATCGAAGGTGGTAGTTCGCGCTTCGCGGGAGTGGGTGCATGCCCGAGCGAGAAGTCGACGGCGGTCAAATTTACCTCCAAAAGCACTGGCCACGACCCTGCGCGCCCCACGAAACTAGAATCTGTTCCAGCACGTTAGCAGGATCACACACGGCTCCGAAAGGGCAACACACAGGCTGTAGGTAGCGTTCACCGGCCACACCCCCTGACCTGCCCCCGGTTTCCTATGGGCCTGGTCGGAATCGTCGCCAGCCGTTATTGTCGAAGCCGTGAGCAAGACGTACGAGCGGTCGGCACAGCGACCGCACCGTCATGCCTGTCGCCTGTGTATGTGCGGGTGCCCGGCCGGCTGACCGCCCGCACCCACCCCGGCCCCCGCGGACCGCATTCGACGGCGTCGCGCGCGGAGCCGCAAGGTCAGCGTCACGACGACCCGTTCACCTCACCGAATCCGGAGCAGTAGACCCATGAGTGACAACACCCCCGAAGCAGTCGATCCCAGCGCGTCGTGGAGCTTCGAGACCAAACAGATCCACGTCGGTCAGCCTGCCGGGGGCGACACCAAGGCCCGCGCGCTGCCGATCTACCAGACCACCAGCTACACCTTCGACAACACCGATCACGCGGCAGCGCTCTTCGGTCTCGCCGAGCCGGGCAACATCTACACGCGCATCATGAACCCGACCCAGGACGCGGTCGAGCAGCGCATCGCCTCGCTGGAAGGTGGCGTCGCCGCGCTGCTCCTGTCCTCCGGGCAGGCTGCCGAGACGTTCGCGATTCTCAACCTCGCCGGCTCCGGTGACCACATCGTCTCGAGCCCGTACCTGTACGGCGGCACCTACAACCTCTTCCACTACACGTTGCCCAAGCTCGGGATCGAGGTCTCGTTCGTCGAGGATCCTGACGATCTCGACCAGTGGCGCGACGCCGTGCGTCCCACCACGCGGGCGTTCTACGGCGAAACCATCGCCAACCCGAAGAACCACATCCTCGATATCTCCGGCATCTCGGGCGTCGCCCACGACAACGGCCTGCCTCTGATCGTGGACAACACGGTCGCGACCCCGTACCTGCTGCGTCCCCTCGAGCACGGCGCCGACATCGTCGTGCACTCGGCGACCAAGTACCTCGGCGGTCACGGCACGGCAATCGCCGGCGTCATCGTCGACGGCGGCACCTTCGACTGGACGCAGGGCCGGCACCCCGGTTTCACCACGCCCGACCCCAGCTACCACGGTGTGGTCTTCGCCGATCTCGGCGCTCCCGCGTACGCCCTCAAGGCACGCGTGCAGTTGCTGCGCGACCTCGGCTCGGCGGTCTCGCCCTTCAACGCGTTCCTCATCTCGCAGGGCATCGAAACCCTGAGCCTGCGGATGGAACGCCACGTCGCCAACGCGCAGAAGGTCGCCGAGTTCCTCGAAGCCCGGCCCGAGGTCACCTCGGTGGCATATGCGGGCCTGGAGTCCTCGCCCTGGCACGATCGGGCCGAGCAGCTCACGCCGAAGGGGCCCGGCGCCATCGTGGTGTTCGAACTCGCGGGCGGTATCGACGCCGGTAAGAAGTTCGTCAACGCGCTGACCTTGCACAGCCACGTCGCCAACATCGGCGACGTCCGTTCGCTGGTGATCCATCCGGCATCCACCACCCACTCGCAGCTCACCGCTGAAGAGCAGCTGGCAGCGGGCGTCACCCCCGGCCTGGTCCGCCTGGCCGTCGGCATCGAGAACATCGACGACATCCTCGCCGACATCACCACCGGCCTCGAGGCAGCGGGTTCCTGACACCCTCCGCTCGAACCCACGGCAGGCCCGGCCTCGACGAACCGAGGCCGGGCCTGCCGTTTCGGGCGCCGGGTGTGCCCGGCTCACCGCGTCAGATCTTGTCGCGCGACATGGCCTCGACGATTCGCTCGGTCTGCGCGTTGCCCTCCAGGAGCTGACGCACGAGCCACAACCTCAGAACCTTTGCAACCACCGACGCCACGTAGACAGCCGCGCCGACCAGCGTGAGCGCGATGAATCCCATGCTCAGCAGCTGATACGAGGCGATGTCTCGCAGGTCCGACAGCGTCAGCGACGCGATGTAGACGACGAATGCGGCTGCCACCCCGATGATCATCAGCACCATGCCGGCAATCCGGCCCTTCCCGCCGGATCCGTTGCTCGTGGTGCCCAGCCCCAGGGCAGCCACATCCTGCTTGAATTGCTCACGTCGTTCGTCGACCGCAGTGGTCATCGTCATCCTCCTAGGTAGCTGGTAGACAGTTCTTCTTCGATCTCCGCCGGATCGCCCGCGCGCACCACGCGTCCCTGCAGCATCAGCGCGGCGCTGGTGGCGATGGGCAGGACGGCCCGAGCGAACTGTTCCGCAACGAGAATCGAGACCCCTTCCGCCGCAAGCTCCCCCACGATGTCGTAGATCTGCGAGACGATCCGGGGTGCTAGGCCCATGGACAGTTCGTCGAGCAGCAACACCGTGGGATTCGTCCCGAGCGCCCGCGACAACGCAAGCATCTGCTGTTCTCCGCCCGACATCGATCCCGCCAGCTGAGTCCGGCGTTCACCGAGAATGGGGAACCGTGCGTAGGCCACGTCCTCGAGTTCGGCGAGCGTGACACCCGTGCCGGTGGCGATCCACAGGTTCTCTCGCACCGTCAGGTTGGGGAAGACCCCTCGCCCCTCCGGAATCGAGCAGACCCCCAGGCGGGCCAACTCGGCTGCCGATGCCCCGTTCACGACATGTCCGCCGAGCCGGAACTCACCGGACGACACCGGGTGGATGCCGGAGCACACCTTCAGCGTCGTCGTCTTGCCGCCACCGTTGGGTCCGAGCAGCGCGACGACCGCTCCCGGTGCGAGGGCGAGGTCCACACCGTGCAGGACCTCGATGGAACCGTATCCCGCACGTACACCGATCAGTTCGAGCAAGGGTTCGGGACTCATACCGCCTCCTTCTCGGTTCCGATGTAGGCGTTGATCACCGCGGGATCGTTCTTGATCTCGTCGGGAACCCCACTTGCCAGCACTGCGCCGTAATCGAGCACATGGATCGTGGAGCAGATCTTCATCACCAGCGGAATGTCGTGTTCTACCAAGCAGATCGCGAGCCCGTCGTCGGCCAGACCGGTGAGCAACGCGGCGAACTCCTCGGTTTCCTGCTCCGTCTGACCGGATGCCGGTTCGTCGAGCAACAGGATCTGCGGATCGGTCATCAGTGCCCGCGCCACCTCGACGACACGAGCCCGCCCGGTGGGGATGTCGGACACATCCTGATCCGCGATGTCGCTCAGACCCGTAAGTCGAAGCAGCCGACCGGCTTCCGCTTCTACGTCGATCCGCCCGCGCGAGTTCGCATTGTGGATGTCGCCGGCCACCCGCAGGTTGTCCCGCACCGACAGCGACACGAACAGTTCGAGACGCTGGAAGGTGCGCGCGAGCCCCATTCGTGCCCGCTTGTACGGCGGCAGGGTGGTCACATCGCGACCGTCGACGAACACTCGGCCCGCGGTCGGCTTCTGCAGGCCGGTGACGGTGTTGAACAGCGTGGTCTTGCCGGCGCCGTTCGGTCCGATCAATCCGGTCACGGTGCCGCGCCCGATTTCGATACTCACGTCCTTCACGGCGACGTGGCCACCGAATCGGACGGTGATACCGCGTGTTTCGAGGATCGGCGTGTCAGCCATTGGTGACCAGCTCCTTGTCCGCCCGGACAGGCGGGGTCGACAGGTAATCCGAGATCCCGAGTTCACGATCGATCTCGTCACGTGCCTCGGCGCTGTACGGCTCGTCGACACCCACCCGTTCCGGGATCAGCGGGCGGCGTCGCGCGGCTTCTTCTTCACCGAGCACCGCTTCGGGCATCAACCACTGCCCCATCACCGGGAGCATGAACACCGTCACGATCGTGATCGACGCGAACCACCAGTTGTCGAGCACTCCCACAAGGGCGAGCAGGTACGACACCAGGACCACCGCGGCGCCGCCCACCAGGACGGGTTTCGCATTGGCGAGATGGCGGTAGCCCTCGACGACCTGGTGGACACTGCCGCTGGGATTGGCCGCGACACCGATGCCGATCAGCGCCGGGCTCACCGCCGCGACGTGGCCGAGGAACGTCCACATTCCCGCGAGTTCCGGTTGGTCTGCCGCGAGATTCGCGAACGAGGTCATGATGACCGCGAATCCGACCCCCGACATCAGGCCGCCGAAGAGGGCCCCCGATACGTAGCCGATACCGGCCACCACGGTGAGCATCAGCAACGACAGGCTGACCATGATCGAGAAGCTCTCGTTGGACACCGATCCCATCGCGCTCGCCATGAACAGGCCACCAAGGCCGGCGATACCGGCCGAGAGCGTGAACACACCGAGCTTGAGCCGGACGAGGCTCTGGCCGAGCATCGCCGACGCGGCGGGACTGTCCTTCATCGCGGCGAGCCGACGACCGTAACCGCTGTTGCGCAGAGCGATGACGCCGACGCCGAGCACCGCGAAGATCACCGTGACCGTCATCAGGAAGGTGGTGTCGTCGCGCAGGTCGAGCGGCCCCACCTTCAGCGGCGGAATAGCGATGTTCCCGTCCGTGAAGATGGAGAACTTGATACCGAACAGCTCGTGCACGGTGGTGTCGCGCAGCACCATGTTGGAAAGGAACACCCCGAACGCCATGGTGGCCAATGCCAGATAGAGTCCCCGGAGCCGCAGGGCCGGCAGGGCGATGAGGCCGCCGACCACCGCCGTCGCCGCGACACCGAGGGCGATGCCCCACAGGTTCAGATGGGCGGCGAGCCCGCTGCCGGAAATCCCGAAGTGGAAGGCGACGATGGTGGCGATCGCGCCGAAGGACACCGGTGCCAGGTTCATCTCGCCTGCGTAGCCCGTCAGCAGGGTCAGCGACAGCGCGATGATCGCGAAGGTCATGCCGATCGTGAGCGTGGTGATCGCCGACGTGACCATCAGAAGCCGGATCGCGTAGACGATCACCACCAGAGCCACCGCCCACGCGACAGCCTTGCGGACCGACGGCACGTGGTAGCGCTCCCTGGTTCGGGTGACCGCTCCGCGCAGACGGTCCTGCGGCAGCACGATGAGCACGACGAACAGCGCGATCATGGGCAGGGACACCCGCAGGTTCGACGTCCACGTCCACGCCGTCGGGAAGTACGCGAGCACGTAGGTCGCGGCCAGGCCGAGGAACAGAGCACCGGCGAAGGTCCGCGGAATACTCCGCAACCGGCCGAACATCGCGGCGGCGAACGCATCGATCACCAGCAGCGTCAGCATGTTCGCCTCGAGGGTGCCGCCGTTGATCGGGGTCACCAGGATGCCGGCGAGCACGGCGAGCGTCGAGCCCAGCATCCACGACAGTGCGGCGAGCCGGTCCGGGTCGTGTCCGTTGAGCCGCAACAGATCCGGATCGTCGACCACGCCGCGCATGGCCACACCGGAGCGGGTGCGGGTGAACATGACCCGCAACCCGATCGCGATGAGGACAGCGACCGCGATGCAGATCAGTTCGTGGTATCGGATTCCCACCCCGAAGATGTCGATCTTGGCTTGGTCGCCGAAGAACATCGTCATCGTCCGGGCTTGCTCGGGATGCCAGAACCAATGTGACACCGACAGCATGCCGAGCAGAATCGAGACCGTGACGACGATCTTGGTGACCTCTGCCGTGTTGCGCATGCCGCGCATGATGAGGACGTAGAGCGCCAGCCCCATCAATGGTCCGAGGACTCCGAGCACGAGAAGCAGCGCCACCGGGGTGGGCAGTCCCCAGCCGTAGCGGAATTGCCAGTATGCGAACGCCCCGAGCATGGCCTGCGCACCGTGTGCGAAGTTGAAGATGCCCGACGTGTTGTAGGTGAGAACGAGGCCCGACGCGGCGATGGCGTACACCGATCCGAGCACCAACCCCACGATCGTGAAGGTCAGGAAGGTATCCATGCAAGTACCTCTGCTCGAGGGTACCGGCGGTCGCGAATCACGCCGCCGGCACCGGTCGAACGGATCAGGCGGTCGGCCTGATGACGTTCGGGTTCAGGTATTTCGTGGAGATGCGGTCCGGGCCCAGGTCGGTGCCCCATGTCTTCGCGTCGGTGGCGACGAGATACCGGTCGTCACATTTGAATTCGGCGGCTTCCGCGGGGAACGCCTGTGAGTACTCAGCGCCCTTCAGGGACACGACGAGACCGCACGTGGCGGGCATGTTGTTGCCCGGATCGGTGACGGCGTGCAGCCCGCCGCCGTCCCACTCGTGGATCTGCGAGAGTTGGTCGACCATGCACTGGCGGGTCAGGTCCGATCCGCATTCCTTCGCGGCCGTCGCCCACAGCAGGAACGACGAGGTGGCCTGCATACCGAGGAGTGCGGTCTTGCCGCCGGCTTCGGCGACGAGTTCGGTGTACTTCTTCACCGCCGGGACGGCGTCCGTGTTCTCGAGCATCTGGAACGTCATGCCGGCATGCATGTTGTCGAGCAGTCCGGTCTCACCGTTCCAGGTGGGAACGGCATTGGCGTACCAGGTGGCCTCGCCGAGGAGGATCGGATCGATGCCGACCTGGTCGAGCGCCTTGACGAAGTTGAACTCGGCGGGCACCGGCGAACGTGAGGTCCACAAGCCCTTGGCACCGCACTGCTTGATCTTCTCGGCGAACGGGACGTAGCTCGATTCGCCGTCGTAGTTGAGGGTGACACCGCAGTTCTTCAGCGTGAATCCGGCCGCTGCGGCGATCGAGCGAGCCTTGGTGTTCGCGGTGATGATCGTGGGCATCGTGCTGTCGATGACATCGAATTCACCGACGAGTTCGGGGTACATCTCCGCGATCTGGAACCACTGCGACCCGTTCGCGTAGTCGACGGGGAACGGAACACCCTGATAGGTCATCGGTCCGTTCGCCGCGTCGGGCGAGACGGTGAATGCCGGGACGGCCGCGAGGTTGCAGGCGACCCGGGTCTGTTCCGAGGTCTGATCCATCGCGAACCCGTGGCCCACCAGCATGAACTCGGAGGCGCATGCGTTCTGCATGACAGCGTTGGCCTGCGTCATCGCGGCATCGAAATGGGTGCCCACGATCCGGCGGCCGTTGATGCCGCCCTGCTCGTTGCACCAGTCGATCATGGCGGCGACGGCGTCGCCCATCTCCTTGTTCAGGCCGGGGCTCTTCGCGAACCCACGGTCGTCTCCGTAACCGATACGGATTTCGGTATCGCTCACACCCTGGTCGGTGGACCCGCCGGCATCACCTGCACCACAGGGCGATTCGAGAGTTCCGAAGGTCGCCTCCGATGCCGCGGCCGACTGGCCGGCGACAGTAGGCGATCCGGCGGACACGACTGCCTCGCCTTCCCGGTCGGAGGCACAGGCGGACGTCACCACCATCGCGGCCGCCAAGGCCGCCACCAGTTTCGTAGTAGAACTGCGTTTCACTGCGAGGTCTCCTTGGTCTCGACCGAGCCCCGCTCGAATACAGTGGACGGCGAGGGCCGAAGCATCACATCGGCGTGTCGGGTGACGCGAAGGTAGCCAGCGCATCGTGCCCGACCTCGGGCACTCCCGGTGAGTGAGACCTGATAGTGACCGTCACCACAGGTCCATCCACTCAGTGGTACGGCTCACTTCCGGGAAGGTGGGCGGCGTGGCATCTTGTGCGTCACGTGACACGAGTAGTCGTCGGCAACCGGAAAGGCTCGTCCATGACAGCACCCGCAGATCTCCAACAGATGCTGATTCAAGTCACTTCGAAACTCACCGGGCCCGGTGGACGATTCGAGGTCGTCGAAGAGAACGTGCGCGGAAACCGGATGCCGGTGATCCGGAATCGGGACCGGAAGGTCGGCGATCTCGTCGCCGCGTCGAGGGCGTGGGGTGACCGGGACTACCTGATCACGCTCGATCGACGGATGTCGTTCGCCGAGCACGCCGACGCTGTGGCGGCGGTGGCCACCGCGATGCGCGACGAGTACGGCGTCGGCAAAGGCGACCGGGTCGCGCTCCTCGGCGCCAACTCCCCCGAGTGGATCGTCGCCTTCTGGGCGTCGCAATGCCTGGGTGCCGTCGCCGTCGGCCTCAACTCCTGGTGGACGGCGTCCGAACTCGCCTACGGTGTCGACCTCGTGCGGCCGAAGGTCGTCGTGACGGACGCCAAGCGTGCCGACGTGCTCGCCCAGACGGGCCTGTCGGGGTTCACGGTCCTCACCGTGGAAGACGACCTGCCACGGCTGGTCGCCGAGCGGACCGGAGCAGAACTTCCCACGTCCGACGTCGACGAGGACGACCCCGCCGTCATCCTGTTCACGAGCGGGACGAGCGGACGCCCCAAGGGAGCTCTGCATTCTCAGCGCAACCTGCTGGCCGTGGTGGACTACCACCGCTACTCGGACGCGATGGTCGCGCACATGTACGGCCGGACCTACGACGACTCCGTGCCCAGCGACAACCGGTATCTCCTGACCTCGCCGTTGTTCCACATCGCGAGCCTCCACAACCTCGCGGTGCCCAGGCTGGCCACGGGCAGTGCCGTCGTGATGACCGAGGGCCGCTTCGACGTCGATCAGGTCTTCGGGTTGATCGAGCGCGAGAAGGTCACCAACTGGGGTGCGGTGCCGACCATGGCCGCACGCATGCTCGAGCACAAGGACACCGACCGTTACGACCTGTCGTCGCTGTCTGCGTTCGCACTGGCCTCCGCGCCCTCGTCGCCGGCGTTCAAGAAGCGGCTGCGCGAGAAGTTCCCGTTTGCGGACCAGGCTCTGGTGGACAGCTACGGCCTCACCGAGTGCAGCACCGCGGTCGCCGTAGCCACCGCGGGTGAGCTCGAGGCGTTCCCCGGGACCCTCGGACGACCGATCCTCACCGTCGCGATGGAAATCCGCGATCCTCTCGGTGATGTGGTGCCCGAGGGCGTCGAAGGCGAAGTCTGCGTTCGCAGCCCGTTCGTGATGCTGGGGTACTGGGAGGACGAGGCGGCGACCGCCGCGGCGATCACGCAGGGCGGCTGGTTGCGCACCGGAGACTTCGGTGTACTCGAGCAGGGACGACTGAGGCTGACCGGCCGACGCTCGGATCTGATCCTTCGCGGCGGGGAGAACGTGTACCCCACCGAGATCGAGCAGGTGCTCGACGAGCATCCCGCAGTCCAGGAATGCGCGGTGGTCGGCGTCGATCACGAGGATCTGGGGCAGGAGGTGGCGGCAGTGGTCGTGCTCCGTCCGGGCTCCGACGTCAGTGAACAGGACCTGCGCGACTTCTGCGCGGAACGGCTCTCGTACTACAAGGTGCCCGCACACTGGCGGATCACCGGCGACGCACTCCCCCGAAACGCGACCGGGAAGATCCGGAGACGCGATGTGACCGTCTAGGAACGGGACGGCCGGCCACGGTCACCCTGCCCCGGCGAGCGGCCGCGTTGTTCGATTCCGAACAGCGCGGCCGCGTTGTCGTGGCACACCGCCCGAAGCCAGTCCGAATCCGGTGCGACACGTGCGAGTGCCTCCAGTTGATGGAGATACGTGTAGGGAATATTGGGGAAGTCGCTTCCGAGAAGGATTTTCGACCGCAGGACGTCGAGCCTCGGCAGAGCCTCCCGAGGAAACGGCGTGTCCTCCTCGACGAAGTCGGTGAACGCCATCGTGGTGTCCAGGTGGACCCGCTCGTACCTCTCCGCGAGATCGAGGAAGTCGACGTATTCGGGTAGCCCCATGTGCGCCACGATCACCGTGAGTTTCGGGTGCCGCCGCAACAATTCCGCCATCGGCCCCGGTCCCGTATGGGTGCCGGGCGCCGGTCCCGACCCGCAGTGCACCACGATCGGCACCTCGGCGTCCTCGAGCAGGCCCCACACCTCGGTCAGCAGCGGATCGAAGGGTGTGTAGTCGCCGACCTGCAGGTGCGACTTGAACACCTTCGTCCCCGCGTCGAGCGCGGAGGTGACATACGCGCCCGCCTCTGGTTCGGGATAGAAGGTCGAGGTATGGAGGCAGCCGGGAGTGCGGGCGGCGAAATCGGCTGCCCACGAGTTGAGCCACGCCGCCATGTCGGGCTTGTGCGGGTACACCATCGAGGTGAAGCACCGCACCCCGAACGCCCGCAGTCGCTCGACCCGCTCTTCTTCGCTGGTCCGGTACGAAATCGGCCAATGCCGGCCCACCAACGGCCCGGCCGAGTCGAAATATGCCCACACCTTGTCCATGACGCTGGTGGGCATGAAGTGGGTGTGCACGTCGACGAGTTCGTCGAGGCCGTGTTCCCGCCGGAACCGCGCGATCTGATCAACCTCGCTCATGCCGCGACCGTACCCGAGCGGCCTCGAGCGACGTGCCGGGCCGCACACCTCGTCAGAAGAGCGTGAGTTCGACGTCTCCGGCTCTGGCCGTCTCTGCCCGCGCCACCGCGCGCGGCAGCGGATCGGGTACCTCGATGGGCCCGGGCCGGGCCGCGACTTCCCGGGCCGCCTCGCCGGCGAGCGTGTCGGCGACTTCGTTGAAGTGGTTGCCGACATGACCGCGTACCCAGCGGAACCGCACCGGTCCGGCGCGTTCGACGAGTTCGCGGTCGATGGCACGCACGAGTTCGATGTTCTTCACCGGCGATCCCGTGGACGTCTTCCAGCCCTTGCGTTTCCATCCGGGCAGCCACTCGGACGCACATTTGATGGCGTACTGCGAGTCGGATTCGATGATCATGGGTTCGGTACCGGGATGCGCACGCAGTGCCTCGAGCACCGCACGGAGTTCGGCGATCTGGTTGGTACCGGAGCGTTCACCCCCCGATGCACTCGGTCCTTCGTGATTGACCCACGCCCATCCGATGGCGCCACCTGGATTACGCAGGCAGGATCCGTCGGTGCTCACGATGATCATGTCGCCGACCATAGCCTTTCCGTCCGACACCGGGAAACCGTCGCGGCCGTCACAGAAGTCCGACCGCTACAGAGGTACGGTAGGTCGGTGACCGCGTCCGTCAACGATGCCGCACCTGTCGACACTCTCGTGAGGGTGCCCGGGCCCGTCGACGTCGCACAAACCCTACGCCCGCTGCAGCACGGACCCCGCGACCCCTGCCACCGCCGTGACGGAAGTGCCCTCTGGCGTGTGTCGCGCATGGAGACGGGTCCTGTGACCTACCGGATCACGCAGGCCGGGACCGATTCCGTCCGCTGCCTCGTGTGGGGCCCCGGCTCCGGGGAACTGCTCGATCGGCTTCCCGCTCTCCTCGGCGCCCACGACGACCCGTCCGGATTCGCTCCCGCTCACCCTGCGCTCGCCGAGGCGCACCGCCGCATGCCCGGTCTGCGTATCACCCGCACGGGCCGCGTACTCGAAGCACTCGTCCCCGCCGTCCTCGAGCAGCGGGTGCACGGCATCGCGGCGTTCGCCTCCTGGCGTCACCTGGTCACCCGCTTCGGGGAGCCCGCACCCGGTCCCGCACCGCAGGGCATGCGGGTGCCGCCGAGCGCGGAGTCGTGGCGGCGGATCCCCTCGTGGGAGTTCCATCGCGCGAACGTCGACCCCGCAAGGGCCAAGACGATCGTGCGGTGCGCCCAGCTGGCCGACTCGCTCGAGCGTCTCGTCGACGACGATCCAGCGCGAGCGCGTCGCGCGCTGCGTTCGGTGCCCGGCATCGGGGTCTGGACGGCCGCCGAAGTCGCGCAGCGGGCCTTCGGCGACGCCGACGCCCTGTCTGTCGGCGACTATCACCTCGCCACGGTCGTCGGCTGGGCACTGCTCGGTTCGCCGCTCGACGACGCCGGCATGGTCGAGTACCTCGAACCCCTTCGGCCGCATCGGTATCGAGCCGTGCGGCTGCTCGTCGAATCCGGAGGATATTCGAGCGTCCCGCGGCGAGGCCCGCGTACCGCGGTCACCGATCACCGCCGTCACTGATCGTCAGCGCTGTCACAGCCGCCACGACCACAGCCGTCACCGATCGGCACGATTCCCGCCGCCAGATTGCCGACCTCAGGGAGGTGTACGAATGTCCGACCCCGACAACTATCCCGTGCCGACCCGGCTCGACCATCTCCCGAGCTTTCTGCTGACGCAGTCCGCCATGCGGGTGCACCGCGTGGTGTTCGACCGTCTCGATGCGGCCGGCGCACGCGGCCATCACTACCGGATGCTCTCCGCCCTCGACGAATTCGGCCCGTCCAGCCAGGTCGAACTCGGACGCCGATGTGGTCTCGACCGGAGCGACGTCGTTGCATGCATCGACGCACTGGCCGACCGCATGTACGTCCGGCGCGCCTCCGACCCCAAGGATCGCCGGCGCAACATCGTCAGTCTCACGCGGAAAGGCCGCGACCGCCTGGCAGAACTCGAACGCGTGCTCACCGCCGTGCAGGACGAAGCTTTCGCGCCGCTCGACGCCGACGAACGCGAGCAACTCGTCGCCATGCTGACGAAGATCATCGACCACCACGTCCACCTCACATCCGAGCGGCGGCCGTAGGCGCGCACACCGGCGACAGTCGTACGCTGGATAGGTGCGATCGGCAGAGATCCTGCAGGTCCCGCGCTCGAAAGGATCCCGGTGGAAGCAAAAACCTGCAGCGAATCACGAGTTGTCAAGACCAATAGGGTCTTTCCCAACGACGTCAACGATCACAACACCCTCTTCGGCGGGAAGTTGATGAGTGATATCGACATGACCGCGTCGATTTCGGCGACCCGCCACAGCCGCGCATCCGTGGTTACGGCCTCGACCGACTCTGTGGCGTTCCTCGCACCTGTGCACCAGACCGACTCGGTGTGCCTCGAGTCGTTCGTCACCTGGACCGGTCACAGCTCGATGGAAGTGTTCGTGAAGGTGACCGCCGAGAATCTGCGCAGCGGAGACCGCCGCATCGCAGCGACTGCCTTCCTGACGTTCGTGGCGATCGACGACGACGGGCGACCCACCGCGGTGCCGCCGGTGATCCCGGAATCCGACGAGGAGCGAAAGCTCAACGCCTCCGGAGAGGCGCGCGCCGAACATCGCCGGGCGCACCGTCGCCAGAGTCAGGAAATGGCTGCGTACCTCACCACGAGAAGGCCGTGGTGAGGTAACTCGCCCATCGAGACAACCACGCGGCCCGCTGCTACAGCGACCGTGCGATGAGCACCTTCATGACTTCGTTCGCACCTGCGTAGATGCGCTGTACCCGGGCGTCTTCGTACATCCGGGCGATGAGGTACTCCCGCATGTAGCCGTAGCCGCCGTGCAGCTGGACACACCGGTCGACGACCTCGCACTGCTTGTCGGTGAGCCAGTACTTGACCATCGCCGCATCGGCGGGGTCGAGGCGGCCGCGCAGGTGCTGCTCGATGCAGTGGTCGAGGAAGATGCGGCTGGTGCGGGCGATGGTCTGACACTCGGCAAGCTCGAACGCCGTGTTCTGGAATTCGAAGAGGCTGTGCCCGAACGCTTGTCGCGCCTTGGTGTACCGAACGGTCTCGTCGACCGCGCGCTGCATGGCGCCGGCCGCCTGCGCGCCGATGATCAGACGTTCCTGCACGAGTTGCGCCATGAGCTGCGCGAAGCCCTGTCCTTCTTCGCCGAGCAGGTTCGACACCGGCACCCGCACGTCCGTGAACGACAGTTCCGACGTGTCGGCGGCATGCTGCCCCACCTTGTCGAGCACGCGCCCGACCGCGAAGCCCTCACAGTCGCGCAGATCGACGATGAGCAGCGAGACGCCCTTGGCACCGGCCTTCGGGTCGGTCTTGACGGCGAGGACGATGACGTCGGCCGACGACCCGTTGGTGATGAACGTCTTCGACCCGTTGACGACGTACTCGTCGCCGTCGCGGATCGCGCTGGTCTTGATCGCCTTGAGATCCGAACCGGCTCCCGGCTCGGTCATGCCGATCGCACCGAGGATCTCGCCGGTTGCCATCCCGGGCAACCAGGTCCGCTTCTGCTCCTCCGTGCCGTACTCCAGGATGTAGTGCGCAACGATGCCGCTGTGCACGGAGATGCCGAGCGCGAGGTCGCCGGAGTATCCCTGCGCTTCGAACACGGCGAGGTCGTGCGCGAACGTGCCGCCGCCACCGCCGTACTCTTCCGGAACCGAGCACAGCAGCAGCCCCAGCTTGCCTGCCTCGAGCCATACGTGGCGGTCGATGCAACGCTGCTCGTCCCACTTCTCCGCGTGCGCCATGACCTCGCGTTCGAAGAAATCGCCCGCCAGTTCCGACAGTGCCCGCACCTCGTCGTCGTGCCACGACGGCACGTGCTTGTTCCTCATGTGTCCCCTTCGTTGATGACCCGCCGGAACGGCTGGATGTCACAGTGTCGCCCGGCGTGCCCGACGCGGCCTCCGGTCAGACCGCGCGCAGTTCCCGCTTGAGCAGCTTGCCGCTCTGGTTGCGCGGGAGAGTATCGACGAAACGGACGATCTTGGGCACCTTGAATGCCGCGAGCCGGTTCCGCACGTGGTCGACGAGTTCGCGCTCGGTGACCGTGTGACCGTCCTTGAGCACGACCACCGCGGTGACCGCCTCGATCCACTTCTCGTCGGGGGTCCCGATGACGGCGACCTCCGCAACGGACCCGTGCGTGTAGAGGGCGTCCTCCACCTCACGGGAGGCGACGAGGATGCCGCCGGTGTTGATCACGTCCTTGATCCGGTCCACGACGGTGATGTACCCCTCCGGATCGCGCGTGACGAGGTCACCGGAGTGGAACCAGCCGTCGCGGAAGGCTTCCGCGGTCGCATCCGGGTTCTCCCAGTAGCCGAGGCACAACTGCGGCGACCGGTAGAGCACTTCACCCGGTTCGCCGTCGGGAACGTCGTTCCCTTCGGCGTCGACGACGCGGGTCTCGACGAACAGCACCGCGCGCCCGCACGACGAGGGGCGGTCGGCGTGCTCGTCGGGCCCGAGCACGCAGGCCAGGGGGCCGATCTCGGACTGGCCGAAGCAGTTGTAGAAGCTCAGGTCGGGGTAGCGCTCGCGCAACCGGTTGAGCACCGTGACCGGCATGATCGACGCGCCGTACTGCGCTTTGCGCAGCGACGAGAGATCGCGCGTGTCCAGATCGGGATGGTTGGCCAGGGGGACCCACACGGTGGGGGCGAGGAACAGCGATCCGATCCGCTCGGATTCGACCAGGCGCAGGATCTCCGGGATGTCCGGGGCCGGCAGCAGGGTGATCGTCGCGCCGACCGCGAGGTACGGCAGCAGGAACACGTGCATGGCCGCCGAGTGGTACAGCGGCATGCAGATCAGCGGGTTGTCGTCGGCGCGCAAGTCGAGGGCGACGATCGACGACGTGTACTCGTGTACCAGTGCGCCGTGAGTCATCATGGCGCCCTTGGGCTTCGACGTGGTTCCCGAGGTGTACAGCAGTTGCACGAGATCGTCGGCGGACGGCGCGGCGTCGAGTGCCGGCACGGGACCGTCCGTCGCCTCGCTCAGCAGCGACGCGTCCTCGTCGCGCAGTGCGAGCACGTGCTCGGCGGGAACGTCGGGCAGAACGCGGTCGAGTTCGCCGCGCAGCGCCGGATCGACGAGCACAGCCTTGGCCCCGGACTGCGCGAGGAGATAGGACAACTCTTCGCCGCGCAGCGCGTAATTGATCGGCACGTGCACGAGACCGGCGCGCGCCGCCCCGAGGTAACCCAGCACATACGCGTCGGAATTGGTGCCGTACCCGGCCACGCGATCGCCGGCGGTGAGGCCGAGGGACAGCAGACGCGCGGCGGTCCGGGACACGGCGGCGTCGAGTTCCCGGTAGGTGAGGCTGCGATCGGCGAACCGCAACGCCACACGGTCGGGGAACCGGGCGGCGGAACGGTGCACTACAGCGTCGACGGTGTTCGCACGGGGATCGGAACTCATGCGGGCAACGTTATAGGACGTCCAACAATTGGTCGAGACCTAGCGCTCGATAAGCGCCGCGGTCACCGTCCCGTCCACACCGGCGCACGCTTGTCGACGAACGCGGACATACCCTCCTGCGCGTCGTCGAGGACGGCGTTGGTCGCCATCGTCTCCGCCATCGCCTCGTACGCGGCGTCTTGAGGGAGTTCGATCTGCCGGTAGAACGCCTCCTTGCCGATCCGCACCGTCACCGGCGACGCGGCCGCGATCTTCACCGCGAGTGCCGTCGTCTCGGTGTCCAGCGCCTCCGCCTCCACGACGAAGTTGACCAGGCCCCAGTCCGCCGCCGTCCGGGCATCGATCATGTCGCCCGTGAGCAGCATCTGCAGTGCGCGTTTCCGCCCGACGGCCCGGCTGACCGCGACCATCGGTGTCGAGCAGAACAACCCGATCCGTACGCCGGGTGTTCCGAACTCCGCACTGTCCGCAGCCACCGCGAGGTCGCATGCGGCGACCAGTTGACAGCCCGCCGCCAACGCGGGCCCCTGCACCGACGCGATCACCGGCTGAGGGATCGCCTGCACGGTCTTCATCATCTCGTTGCAGGTGTCGAAGATGGCGCGCTCTTCTTCGAGGGTGCGCCCGATCATGTCCCGCAGATTGTGGCCCGCGGAGAACGCCGGCCCCTCCGCACGGATCACGATCACCTTCGTATCCGAGGACAGTGCGATCAGCCCCGCGATCACCTCGCGCATCGTGTTCACGGACAACGTATTGCGCTGCCGGGCGTTGTTCAGGGTGAGCACGCCGATTCCACTGGCCTCGTCGACGGCGACGAGTACGGGCGCGGTACTGGTGTCGGTCATGCTCCCAGCCTGCCGGACCGGCCCGGCCCGCACCACCGCGACACTCGGTGAGAACTCAGCGCGGGGCGAGAGCGCGGATCATCGGCGCGGGATCCTCGGAGGGCAGAAGCGCGATCGCCGGCGTCGTCACGCCGTTGTCCATGTAGCGCTCCACGTGCTCACGGCATGCTTCCGGAGGACCGTGCACCACGAGATCGTCCACGACCCGGTCCGGGATCGCCTCGAGTGCCCCCTTGCGGTCACCTTCGGCCCACAGCCGCCACATTCCCGCGAAATCGTCGGACCGTCCGAGGAATTCGTGAAAGGCGCGGTAGACCGGAACGTTCATGTACGCGGCGATCATGCGGCGCCCGATCGCGCGGGAAGTCTCTGCATCCATGCCGGGGAGCACGAAGATCCGCGCGACGATCTCCTTACCGGCGCCGCCTTCGTCGACATACGGGGCAACGGTGCGCACGTCGTCGGCCGACAACCAGTTCACGATCGCACCGTCCGCTTCCCTACCCGCCAGCCTGAGCATGCCCGGACGCAACGCAGCGAGCAGAACCGGCGGCGCGGGGTCCGGGACGAGGCCCGCACGGAAGCCCTGGACCGAGAAGGTGTCGTACTCGTGGCTCACCTTCTCACCGGCGAGGGCGGACCGCAGGAACCGCAGGGTGTCGCGGGCGCGCTTGAACGGTTCTTCGAACGGGATCCCGTTCCACTTCCCGACGATCACGTCGGAGGACGTACCTACCCCCAGCACGAACCTGCCGGGCGCCGCGGCCGCGAGAGTCGCGGCAGACATCGCGAGCGTGGCCGGCCCGCGGGTGTACACCGGCACGATCGCGGTGCCCAGGCGGAGGGACGGGGCCCAGGTGCTCGCCAGCGCGAGGGGCGTGAAGGCGTCCGCAGCCCCCGCCTCCGACGACCAGACGTCGGTGTAACCGAGATCCGGCAACTCCTCGATCACCCGTCGTTGCTCGGAGAAGGGAATGCCGTCGAGCGGAATGGTGAGGCCCCACCGCCGTGTCGTGTTGTCCGTCATGGGCGACACCCTAGTCATCATGTGGCCCCTGTCACCCGGTGAGCTGTCCTCCCCGGTCACACGGCCGCGCCGTATGCTGGCATGTTGTGCGAATCGGTCAGCTCTGGCGTTATCCGGTGAAGTCGTTCGGTGGAGAGCGCATGGACGCAGCCACCGTCGAGTCGGACGGACTGCGCGGAGACCATGTGTGGGCGGTCGTCGATCCGGAGACCGGCGATGTCGCAAGCGCAAAGCGGTTCCGCCGCTGGGGTTCTTTGCTGTCGTGCCGTGCGCGACTGCTCGACGAAGTCGATCCGCGCGACCCTGCCGCCCTGGAGATCACCCTGCCCGACGGCACTGTGGTGCACGGCAACGACCCCGCTGTGGAGGATCTGTTGTCGGACACGACCGGACGGCCCGTCCGGCTGGAGACCCGCCCGCGCACCTACGACGAAGCGCCACTCCACCTGGTGTCCACGTCCGCGGTCGATGCGCTCGGCACCGGGGACGCATCGGAGATCGCGCTGCGTCGTTTCCGGCCACAGATCGTCGTGGCGGCGGACGAGGATGCGGGATTCCTCGAAGACGGCTGGGTCGGGAAGCAGGTCGGGATCGGCTCCGCGACGGTCGAACCGAACAAGCTCACCTCACGGTGCGTGATGGTGACGCTCGCACACCAGGAGGTGCCCGCGCGGCGCGACATGCTCCGCACGGTGATGGCGCGGCCGGTCGCACCGGGACTCACGGACGATAAACCAGGTGCGTACGTCGGGGTCTACGCGACCGTCACCCGGTGCGGCCTGATCGCGGTCGGGGACACACTCGAGATCCGGTAGTCCGCCCGAGACCGATAGACATATCGTTTTTCGATATGTATAACGAATATCGATATTATCGACTTTCGTTATGCTGGCAGGCCCCATGCGCACGGTCGAAGACGCACCATCGATCACTCCTACCGAGACGTCGAACAAGGACCGGAGGGACCTCTGGGCGTCGATCACAGTGTTCGCGGCCACGGCCCTCGTCGTCGTGGTCAACTATGTCGTCGGACTCCTCGACGACCTGGAGAACCGGACCGTGACGGCGCGGTTCTCCTTCGAGCACACGCCTCCGCCGAACATGTTCTCTCCCAATGGAACTCCAGTCTCCGTCGCAGGAACATCGAACATCGACATTCCGACCGGGGACGTGTCGCCCGTGACCGTCGGCTTCCTCCGCAGCGCCGACGCACTGGAAACAATCGGCTACCTGGCGGTTCTGGCTCTTCTCACCTGGGTCATGGTGAGGTTCGTGCGCGGGCGGTTGTTCGACAAAGGGGTCATCCGCGGAGTCACCGCCGCGTCGGTCGCCGCCGTCATCACCATCATTGCGCCGACGTTTCCCCGCGTTCTCGGCTCCAATCTCGCCATTCGGGATCTCGCCTGGGACGACGGTGTCGGCGCGCAGGGAATCGGACCGGAGTTCTGGTACGCGTACGTCTTCTGCATGGCGCTGTCCGCCGTCGCCGTCGTACTGCGCATCGGTAGCCGTGTGGCCCGCGACAACGAGGGACTCGTCTGATGCCGCCCGACAACGATCACGCCGTGCAGTGCCACCTGGACGAGTTGCTCGAGGCACGCGGCATGACGCTGGCACACCTCGCCGACCAGGTCGGTGTGAGCGTCGTCAATCTTTCGGTGCTCAAGAACGGGCGCGCCCGCGCGATCAGATTCTCCACCCTCACCGCGGTATGCCGGGTCTTGAACTGCACTGTCGGGGAACTTCTCTCGGTCGACGAAGAGCCCGAAGCCCACGATCGACGGGCATGAGTGCCGGTCAGTTCACCGCGCCCGTGGCCGGCAGAATACGAGTGCGGACCTCGCCGAATCCGATACGGGTGCCGTTGGGGCCCGGTGCGGTGGCCGAGATGGCGATTTCGTCGCCGTCCTCTACGAACGTGCGGGTGTCATCTCCGACCTGCACGGGTTCCTTGCCACCCCACGTGAGTTCGATGAAGGCGCCGCGCTGGTCCTTCTCCGCCCCGGAGACGGTGCCGGAACCGAACAGATCGCCGGTCCTCGTGGCCGCCCCGTTGACCGACGTGTGGGCGAGCATCTGCGCCGGCGACCAATACATCTGCGCGTACGGGGGACGCGACACGATATGGCCGTTCCATTCGACGGCGAGATCGATGTCCAGACCCCACTTCTCGTTGCCCGTCAGATAGGGCAGCGGTTCCGGGTCCTGCACCGGCGTGTCGATCCGCGCGGCCTCGAGAGCGGCAAGCGGCACCACCCACGGAGAGATCGACGTCGCGAACGACTTTCCGAGATTGGGGCCGAGCGGGACGTACTCCCACGCCTGGATGTCGCGGGCCGACCAGTCGTTGAGGATCACCGCGCCGAAGCAGTGGTCGGCGAACTCGTCGGGAGCGATCTGTGAGCCCATCGGCGAACCGACGCCCACGACGAACCCCATTTCCGCTTCGATGTCGAGCCGGATCGACGGGCCGAAGACCGGCACCTCGTCGTTCGGTCCCTTGCGCTGACCGCACGGGCGCACAATATCCACACCCGAGGTCACGACGGTGCTCGACCTGCCGTGATACCCCACCGGCAGGTGCTTCCAGTTGGGCATGAGCGGGTCGGGGTTCTGGGGACGGAACAACCGGCCCAGGTTCGAGGCATGATTCTCGGAGGCGTAGAAGTCGACGTAATCGGCGACCTCGATCGGAAGATGCATCGTGACGTCGTCGATCGTGAATACCGCGTCGTCGTCGAGGTCACCGGTGATCGCGTCCTGGATTGCGGCACGGACCTCGTCCCACCGCGTGCGTCCCTGTGCCATGAATGCGTTGAGTGACGGTTCGGCGAAGACGATGTCGTCGAACAGCCGGCTCAGGTCGAGAACCGAATCACCCACGCGCACACCGACGCGCGGTTCGGTATCCGCGGTGGAGAAGACGCCGTAGGGCAGGTTGTCCGGTCCGAAGAGTGAGCCCTCGGGGATTGCGATGACGGTCATGCGGCAGTTCCTTCTGAGTTCGGGGAATCGGTGGACGGCACGAGACCGAGGGCACGGAGGTCGGCGAGCGGCTCGGCGATACTGCACGTGCCGTAGGAAAGGAATCGGGCTCGCACCTCGGCAGCGCGTTCCTCGGGTAGGACTGCGAGCCGAGCAGCGAGCGCGGCGCCGTCCCGTTCGGCGAAAATCCCGACGACAGTGTGTGCGTCCGCACCCTCGAGAACAGCCGCGACCGCCGCCAGCACGTTCACGAAACCGTGTTGTTCGAAGCCGGTGTCGCGCGCGGTGTTACGGACAGCGTGGTGGAGCCCTGCCGTCGCCTTGAATGCAATCCCGGCCACGACAGCGGTGGTGATTGCCTCGGCGAGTTCGGCTTCGTCGGGGTATGCCTCCGCGACCACACCGCCGGTGCGGAACTTGGCCGCATACGGACCTCCGGCGAGACGTTGCAGGATGACCGCACGCCGCGTGTCCCGGGGAACTTCCACGAAGATCGTGATGTCCGGATGCGACGTCGAGATTTGCCCGAGCGCGGCGAACAAGTCGTCGACCGCGCAGTCTGCGGGAACCGCGGTTTCCAGAGCGACGACGGTCACGGAATCCAGCACGGCTGCATGCTCGAGTGCGGACTGCATTGCCGACGGTGCCGGTACCGTCAAGCTCAGCATCAACTCACCGGGGTGCGGGCACCGCGTGAGCAACTCTGCTAGTTCGCCCAGCCGAGCTGCCGGAAAGACAAACGATCCGACAAGTGCTGCGTGGGAAGCCTTTTTGTGCTCCGCGTGTGCGGACACAGCTTCGGGGAGAGGTGCGTTGCCGGGCGGAAACAACGCGGCGTCGTCACACAATCCGGTCAGGAGCGGCCCGTAACTGCTCACTTCGCCGCTCCTGCATTGCGGTTCCAACTACTCGTGTACGACGGGTCCTCACAGGCAAGTGCACCTTCGCCGAGTTCGAGTGGGCGGAACGTGTCGACCATGACCGCCAATTCGTCGAAGAACTCGGCACCGATGCTGCGCTCGTAGGCGCCGGGCTGCGGACCGTGGGCGTGGCCTCCGGGATGGACGGATATCGACCCTTGTCCGATGCCCGAGCCCTTGCGGGCTTCGTAGTCGCCGCCGCAATAGAACATCACCTCGTCCGAATCGACGTTCGAGTGGTAGTACGGCACCGGAATCGCGAGCGGGTGGTAGTCCACCTTGCGGGGAACGAAGTTGCAGATCACGAAGTTGTTGCCTTCGAACGCCTGGTGTACAGGTGGCGGCTGATGGACACGGCCGGTGATCGGCTCGAAATCATGAACGGAGAACGTGTACGGGTACAGGCAGCCGTCCCACCCGACGACGTCGAAGGGATGATGCGCCATCACGTATCGCGTGCCGACGATGCCGTGTGACGTGCGGTGCTTGACGAGGACTTCGACGTTCTCCTCCTCGACCTGTACCAGTTCCGCGGGACCGTGCAGATCGCGCTCGCAGAAGGGAGCATGCTCGAGGAACTGTCCGTACTTCGACAGGTAGCGCTTCGGCGGAACGATGTGGCTGTTCGCCTCGATGACGTAGGCGCGCAACGGCTCGTCACCGGTTGGCACCCAACGATGCGTGGTCGCCATCGGCAGCAGCACATAGTCGCCGGACTTGGCCGAGAGAGTACCGAAAACCGTGTGGACGTCGGCAGTTCCGGATTCGACGTACACCATCTCGTCGCCGACCACGTTGCGGTACAGCGGCGACTCCTTCGACGAGACGACGTAGGAGATCCGCACGTCCGGATTTCCGAGGATCAGGCGCCGGCCGGTGACCACGTCGGTCTCCGACCAGACCTCCCGGGGGAACAGCTTGTGGAGTTCGAGATGCCGCGGTGTGAGCGGGTGGTTCGGCGTGGTGTTCTGGTCGCCGAGTTCCCATTTCGTGGCGTCGGCGATCGCCGACGGAATGTGCCGGTGGTAGAGCAGCGACGAGTCGGAGGAGAACCCCTCCTCGCCCATCAATTCCTCGTAGTAGAGGTTGCCGTCGTCGTCGCGGTGCTGGGTGTGGCGCTTGGGTGGGATGACGCCGAGTTGTCGGTAGAACGCCATGATTCGAGCTCCTCGCATGTTCTCGAGCTGTCGCGAGCGACCCGCCTCGCATTAGTAAATACATTAACTAATTACGGATCGTGAGCGCAACCACTCGAACATGTCGGATCTCGGGTCAGTTGCGTCCGCGCACGTCGAACTGGTCGCGGTTCGTGATCAACTTGTTCAGAAGCATCACGAGGATCTGCTGTTCCGTCTCGGACAGCACGTCCACCCACGCCGCTTCACGTTCGTTCTGCGCGGCGAAGACCTCGACAATTTCCTCTTCGCCCTCGGGCGTGAGCGACAGCTGGACGGATCGCGCGTCGTGTGCGACCGGGGCCTTCCGGAGATGACCCGAGTCCACCAGCGGTTTTGCGAGATTCGATACGGCCGCCCTGCTCATGCCCGTCAGCCGGGCGGCCGTGTTCGGCTCGATGGGACCGGCCAGCCAGATCACGAACATGAGCCTGTATGCCGACCACGACCTCCCGCGAGGCCGATGGACGGTGGATTCGAGATCGTACGTGACAATGTCCGAGGCACGGTTGAGCGTGAGGAGAACCTCGGTCGCACTGCGATGGTGATCGCCGAACTTGCTGTTCAGACGATCCTGCGCGAGTTCGACAAAGGACCAGTAGTCGAGGTCCCGGGGAGCTGACATGCGGTTACAGTACCGCAGACACCATATTGTTCATGCATATATCAAATAGGCGACCTGAACGCCGGATCCGAAGTGGATGCCGGCGTCCAGGTCGATCCGTCAATCGGTCCGCAACTCGATTCCCTTGGTCTCCTTGATGGTGAAGACCGCAGCCAGACTGAGCAACGCACAGAAGACGAAGTACCCGGCAGGCGCCAAGGAATTCCCGGTCAGGTCGATGAGGTAGGTCGCGATGAACGGCGCGGTGCCGCCGAGGCACATGTTCGTGATGTTGTTGCCCAGCGCGATGCCGCTGTAGCGCACGGAGGCCTTGAGCATCTCGACGTAGACGACGAACGACGCACCGTTCACGACGGACACGCAGATGAACAGTACCGACTGGCCGAGCACGGCCTGCCAGATCGTTCCGCCCGCCATCAACATGAACATCGGAACGCCCAGCACAGCCGAAGCCGCACTACCCGCGAACAGCACCGGCTTGCGTCCGAACTTGTCGGCCATGTAGCCGGCGATCGGAAGGGTGATCACACCGAGCACCAGTGCGAGCGAAGTCGACAGGAAGGAAACCGACTTCGTCTGCCCACCTTCGGTCTGCAGGTAGGTCGCCGCGTACACCGAGGCGATGTAGTAGCCACCGACGATGAGCGCGCCGAGCATGACGATCTTGACGACGCTGCCACCCGAGGTCTTCAGCAGTTCGACGAACGGAAGCTTCTTGGTCTCACCTTTGTCCGCGAGTTCCTCGAACTGCGGCGTGTCCTCGAGATGGTTCCGGATCCAGACACCGACCACGCCGATGACGACGCTGAGCAGGAACGGAACACGCCAGGCCCATTCTAGGATCTGCTCCTCGGTGAATGCCGACGTGATACCCAGTGCGACAAGGGAAGCGACGAGGGACCCGAGATAGGTACCGGAGTTGACGAGCGATGTCTGCGTCGCACGCCAGCGAGCCGGGGCGGACTCGGAGACGAACGCGTTGGCGCCGCTGAGTTCGCCGCCCGCGGCGAAGCCCTGCAGACACCGGGCGAGCACCAGCAGCGCCGTGGCCCATACGCCGAGCGTCGCGTACGTGGGCATCAAGCCCATGGCGGCGGTGGCCACGACCATCAGCAGGATCGTCCAGGACAGCGCCGTCTTCCGGCCGTACTTGTCGCCGATGTGTCCGAAGAAGATTCCACCCGGTACCCGGAGGAAGAACGCGACGGCAAAGGCGGCGAACGTTCCGAGCAGTGCCGCGGTTTCGTTCTCGGAGACGAAGAACAAGGTGGCAACCATCGTCGCCATGTAACCGTAGATACCGAAGTCGTAGTACTCGACGACGGTGCCGACCACGGCAGCCCGGATGACCTTCGCCGTCGACTGCTTGGGCTGAGCGGGCTCTGCGACCGGGGGACTTTCCACGGCAGATGCCGCGTCGGATCCGAGCATGGTGTGTCCTTTGTAATTCGGGGGATAGCCGGCGTCAGACGCCGGCTGCGCCCAGTTCGGGGGATGTCGCAGCGGCGGAGGCGCCTGCTGCGTTGCGGCCCGCGATGCGGCCCATGGTCAAGGCGTTGGCGATGGCGTTACCGCCGCCGACGTAGCGGAGACCGAGGATCCCGGCTCCCGCTTCACCGGCCGCGTAGAGGCCGGGTACGACGTTCCCGATTGTGTCGAGAACTTCCGCATTGCTGTTGATTTCGAGTCCTGCGTGAGTGCAGACGAGTTCGGCCGGAAGCATCCGCACTGCGTAGAAGGGCGGATGCGCGATCGGGTCGGGATGTGACGTCGAGCCCTTGTTGGCGAGTGTCCGATGCCGCAGAAAGTCGTCGTCGATACCGACGGGCAACTGGGTGTTCCAGCGCTCCACCGTCCTGGCCAATGCTGCGTCCGGCACGTCGGTCAGCCGCGCGAGCTCCTCGAGAGTATCGGCACGCAGGGTTCGCCCGGCGTCCGCCTCTTCGGCGATGCGGTCGGCATCCCAGTCCGCGTATCCGGTGGGCAGTTCCGTTCGGGCCTTTTCATCGAACACCGCCCAGACCGGCCCGTCCTGACGGTCCATGATGCCGCCGGACACCGCATAGGACGCATCCTCGTCCATGAACCGCCGGCCCGCCTTGTTGACGTAGAGCCGGGACTTGGGCGGAAACCCCGCCTGCCAGTGGTGAAGATGCTGGAAGTACGCGGTCGGAAGCATCAATCCCCAGCCGTCACCGGCGATCGAGGAACCGACCTGCTCGCCGAAAAGCAGGTGGTCACCGCGACTACCCGGCGCGGCGACAACGAAGAGCGACTCGCCGGCCCGCAAGGCATACGGGTAGTAACGCTGTAGCAGGTCCGGGTCCTGGGCGAAACCACCGGACGCGACGACGACGGCGTGCGCCCGCACTTCGATGTCGTCCGCGACGACACCGGCCACACGCCCGTCGTCGACAAGGAGGCGCTGCACTCGGGTACCGAGGATCGCTTCGACCCCCTGCGCACGTCGCGCACGATCGAGGGTCTGCACCAAGCCGTATCCCTGATCCTTCGGGACATGTCCGCGCCAGACGTCCTCGACCCCGGCCTGACACAGCCCGGGCATGTGGGCGTTCGAGGACACCCGCGCCGGAATCTCCAGTCCCAGGCCGAGAAGCCACTCGAGGGTGGGGCCGGCGTTGTCGCAGAAGGCGCGGACCAAGCCTGGGTTGAGCACCCAGTGATTGAGATCCATGTAGTGCTGGAAGAACTTCTCGGCGCTGTCCTCGATACCGAGCCCGCGCTGCACGCTGGTGCCTGCCGCAGTGAACAGCCCGGCCGACAACTGTGTCGAGCCGCCCAACTCCGTCTCCGACTCGAAGAGCAACACACTCGCGCCGGCCTCGGCAGCGGACACTGCTGCGGCAAGCCCCGCGCCGCCGCCGCCGATCACCACCACGTCGATGACGTCGTCGTCGATCATGACAGTTGGTCTCCCGTTTCCTTGATGATGCGGTGGTACAGCCCGTTCGAGGTCAGACCGCCGTCGACAGTGAGTTCGCTCCCGGTCATGTAGCTGGAGCGGTCGGAGAGCAGGAACAGGACGGCGTCGGTCACCTCGTCGGCCGTGGCTGTCCGTCCCGCCGGGATGCTCTCGAGAGCTGCGCCGACGAATGTGTCGGCACCTTCGAGAAGCGACGTGCGGACGAGGCCGGGGTGCACCGAGTTCACCCGGATACCCCACTTCGCGAAGTTGCCCGCTGCGGACTTCGACAATCCCCGCAGTCCCCACTTGCTTGACGAATAGGCAGGAGAGAAGTAACCGATCTGCCCTGCGATCGAAGAGATGTTGACGATCGCACCGCCGCCTCCGTCGCGCATCAGGGGTGCAACTGCCTTGATCCCGTAGAACGGTCCGAACAGGTTGATACGCATGGTGGTTTCCCACACGTCGTCAGGGGTGTCCATGAACTCGAGCCTGCGCGAGATCCCGGCGTTGTTGACGAGTCCACCGAGTTCACCACGCAGCGAACGGATCTCGCCGACAACACGGTCCCATGCGGCGGCGTCGGTCACGTCGAGCGTATGCGCCGACGCGGACCCTCCGGCTGATCTGATCTCTTCGGCTACGGGCTCCGCATCCACCACATCTGCGAGGCACACATGAACACCGCGGGCCGCGAGCGCACGGGAGTGGTTGGCTCCCATACCTCCTGCCGCACCGGTGACGAGTACGACCGAGGGGTAGGTCGTAGCGTCGGCCACTGTGTCAGACATGCCGAGACCCACCGTCCACTGCAATGGAGTGACCGGTGACGTAACGCGCACTGTCCGAGAGCAGGAACAGCAGCGGGCCGAAGACCTCTTCGGGAGCACCGAGGCGGTGGAGCGGGACCGAGTCCAGAGCGTGCGCCAGTGCGGCGGGATCCTCCTGGACCCAACGAGTCATCTCGGTGTCGATATACCCGGGCGCAATCGAATTGACGCGAATACCCTTGTCGCCCAGTTCGACTGCGAGCGATTCGGTGAGGTGGGCAACGGCCGCCTTCGACGTGCAGTACGCACCACGGCCCTTACGGACACGCAGGGCAGAGACCGAGGACATGTTGACGATCGCTCCGCCCTGTTCCATGTGCCGCGACGCCGCCTGCGCTCCGAACAGCACACCCTCGACGTTGACCTCCAAGGTCATGGCGATCTGCTCGCGGGTGATGTCGTCGACGAGGGCGAACGGGAAGACGCCGGCGTTGTTGATCCAGAAGTCGATCCGGCCGAACTCCCGGAGTGCAACCTGCGCAAGCGCTTCGTGCTCGTCGGGATCGGTGACGTCCACGCGGGCACCGACGACCGTACCCGGCCGGGCCGCGAGGGACTCCGCCGCCAGTTCTGCGTTGATCTGCTGAGCGGTCTCCTTCATCTGCGTGTCGTTGATGTCGCCGCCGACGACGTTCACGCCGCGCGTCGCCAGACCGCGGGCGAACTGGGCGCCCATGCCGCGTGCGGCCCCGGTGATGACGGCGGTCTTACCGGCCATCTCGGGGTACGCGGCCGCGATAGGAGTCGTCACGGTGCGGCCCGGGTTCTGAGCGTCAACGGTCATGGTGCGTGATCCTTCGAAAGAGTGAAACGGGTGTGGTCCGACGTGCACAGGGGCGTGTCAGGAGTCGTCGCGTCGGACGGTGCGTCGTGCAATCAGCCATGAAGCGCCCTGCCGGACAACGCGGTCGGCGATCGTGGTGAATCTGACCAGGCGGGAGTCTCCGCCACGCGCCGTCGCCACGATCTGCAGGTAGGCGCGTACGTCCAGGGTCTCGTCGTCGAGGGCGACGACGTCAACGTTGGTGATCACGTGGCGATGGACTTCTCCGGCGTCTCGCGCACGCTCGAAGAAGAGCTGTGCGAAGCGCGTGAGTTCGTCCGCGCCGACGACGGGAGCCGGATAGCTGGGCGAGTGGAACTCCCCGTCCGCTGCGAATGTCTCTGCCCATTCGCGCGCCGATCCCCCGTCGATGAGGTGGCTCTGCCGGCCGTAGAGCTGGTGGACCTCCGCGAGCACTGTCGCGGCGACCTCCTGGCAACTGCGTGAAACCACCTGAACCGTCCTTGTGTGCGATAATCGCACGTCGTGTGCGATTAATGAAGATGCTAAGTGTTACAGTTCACAAACGTCAAGGGAGGTAACCGGGGACATGTCGGGCGCAGGGCAACAGACCGCAGATCCGCAGGCACTGGGGCGATCCCCGGTGGAACTCGATGCAGGAATGTCGAAGACGCTTCACAACGGTCTATCGATCCTGGAGTTGCTCGCCGCTCATCCGCACGGGATGTCGATCACTGAAATCGCCGAGGGCATCGGCGTACACCGCACGGTGGCACACCGGCTCCTCCGCACTCTCGAAGCGCACCGGCTGTGCCGACGCGACGACCACAAGGTCATCTCGCTGGGCGCAGGCCTGGTCACTCTGGCGGAATCGGTCGAGCAGGATCTGCGCACGCTGGCCCGGCCGATCCTCGAAGAACTCGCCGACACCGTCGGTGCGACGGCACACCTCGTCGTTCGGGAATCGGACACGCATGTGCGAGCGATGATGGTGGTCGAACCCCGGCGATCCGACGTACACATCGCGTTTCGGCCCGGTCAACTCGACCCGATCGACCGCGGGTCCGCCGGGATGGCGATCCTCGCGGCCCTGCCTCCGAAGGAAGGCGAACGGCCGGAGGTGACCGCGGCTCGCCGTGCCGGATATGCGATCTCGGCAGGCGAGATCATCTCGGCGACGATAGGCATTTCCGCTGCGCTGTCCAGGCGGCCCGGCAACACCCAGGCCGCAATCGGTATCTCCGTGTTCGACGCGACCGAGGAAGAACGGCTCGCCGGTGCGGTGACCACAGCAGCGCGAACCCTCGGGAACCTGCTCCGCTGACCGGCGGCAGGCCCGGACGCGGTACCGCACCGTCGGCGACGGCGCATATGCCTGTGCGCCCTCGTTCAGCCCCCACGTGTGTGCTCGAGCACTCGGTTCCACGAATCAGCACACAGGTGTGCACAATCGACGGGTGAGTTTTTCCGACATCTCGGTCGATCCACATCGACACACCCTGCGGGGCGCCCGGTTCTGGCTGGCACCACTCGTGGTGGTCACTGCGGTGATGGCTGCGTTGGGCTATTTCTACCTGGGCAGCATGCTCGAGCCGTCCGAGAATCTCCGCGAGTTCCCGATGGCGATCGTCAACCAGGATGTCGGCGACGTCATGCCGGGAGCCGATGCGCGCCGCAACCTCGGATCCGAGATCACCGCCGCGGTGCTCGACGGCGTCGATTCCGAGCGCATCGCTCTCCAGGAAATGGGGATAGCCGCAGCGCACCGCGGCCTCGACACCGGCGAACTGTACGGCGCGATCGTGATTCCGAGCGATTTCACGAAGCGAACGTCGATCCTCGCGCAAGCCAGCGTCGTCCCGGGTGACATCGAGAAACCCGTCATCACCCTCTACAGCAACCCCCGCACCGGAACGTTCGCGTCAGCCATCGTCGGGATCATCGGTGACGAGGCGCTGACCGCAGTCAACAAATCGGTGGGTGAAGAACTCACGAAGACCGTCCGTACGACACTTGCGGAGACCGCGCCCGATCTCCAGCTCTCGGGCGGTAGCGCGCTCACACTTGCTGAGCCCATCAACGTCCTGGACGTCGAGCACAAACCCCTGCCTGCCCACACCGGTTCCGGACTGTCCGCGTTCTACTACACGCTGCTTCTGATCCTGGCGGGCTTCACCGGCGCGACCATCGTCAGTTCCATCGTCGATTCCGCGCTGGGGTTCGTGCCCACCGAATACGGACCGTTGTACATCACCAAGGAAACCACCAGGATGTCGCGACTTCAGGTGCTGTTCCTCAAGTGGGGCATCCTGGTCGTCCTCGCACTGGTCGTGTCCGCGCTGTACCTGGGGATCGGCACGGCGCTCGGGATGCCCGTGCCGCGCCCGCTGTTGCTCTGGGAGTACGGCGCCCTCGCCATCTCCGCGGTCGGCATCACCTCGCTCTCGGTGATGTCCGTGTTCGGACCCGCCGGACTGATCGTGAACCTGATGCTGTTCATCGTGCTGGGACTGCCGTCCTCCGGCGGCACGATTCCGATCGAGGCGTCGCCGCCGCTCTTCGAGTGGCTCGCCACCTTCGAACCGATGCATCAGATCTACCTCGCGGTGCGCGCCATCCTCTACTTCGACGGCAACCTTTCCGCGGGCCTCGCCGAAGGCACGAAGATGACCCTCGTGGGTCTGGGTGTCGGCCTGTTGATCGGTGTGGTGGTCACCTGGATCTACGATCGGCGCGGATTCCACCGTCTCGAGGATGCGCCTGCGACCACACGCGTCCTGGAGAGCGTCAAGATCGGATAGTCCCGGCACAACGGAACCCCACCGCATGTCGGGGTTGCGGCGGGGCTCCGCACGACCACCGTAGCCGCGCTGCGGAGCCCGGGGCCGCCGGTCTTGGGTGAAACGGGGGGTGAAGACGATCTTGGGCCCGACGGGCCGGAGGCCGGGCGGCGGAGAAGAGCCACACCTCGAGAGGCACACTTGAGCGGTGCGCACGGTTGTCGTTCCTCATCCATCCGGTAGCGGTGCCGTACGCGGCGCCAGTACCGTCACCGTCGACGAGAACGGAACCCCCGACGCAGCGGTGCGACAGCATCGCGACCTCGCGGCCGCGGTGGCCGACATCGAAGCCACCGATCGTCCCCGATGGGTGTGGACGTCCACTTCGTCGGTGTACGGCGAACTCCTTCGTGCCGGCGTGCGCGTCCAGCGATGCCACGACCTGGCGACGACGGGCGCAATCCTGAGCATGCGCGAGGGGCTACCCCCTCCGCCCGCCGACGACCCGGTCGACGAGCGCCCCGGCTTGTTCGACGCAGCACCGGCCGTGGACCTCGACACCGTGATCTCCCGGTTCGCCGACCAGCGCCGCCGCATCGCCGGTGATCCCCGTCTGGAGTTACTCGTGGCCGCGGAGTCGGCGGGGACGTTGGCCGCTGCCGAAATGGGGTTCGGCGGACTGCCGTTCTCGGCCGAATCCCATCGACGCCACCTCGAACGCACTCTCGGACCACGGCCCACCGGCTACGAGATGCCCGCCGGCATCGTCGCCGTGACCGAGGAGATCGGGTCGGCGTTCGGCCGCCCGGTCAATCCCGCCTCGCATACCGAGGTACTCGACGCCTTCCGGCGCGAAGGCATCGAAGTGCAGTCCACGCGCAAGCACATCCTGCAGGAGATCGACCATCCTGCGGTGCCGCTGCTTCTCCGGCACCGCGACCTGGCGAAACTGTTCAGCACCAACGGGTGGCACTGGCTCGATACTTGGGTGCACGGCAACAGGTTCCGGCCGGTCTATGTCCCCGGCGCCGTCGTCTCGGGCCGCTGGGCAAGCCGCGGCGGCGGTGCACTTCAGATCCCGAAAGCGCTCCGCTCGAGTGTGGTTGCCGACCCCGGGTGGACGTTCGTCGTCGCCGATGCGGGGCAACTCGAGCCGCGGATCCTCGCGGCGATGTCCGGTGATCCCCGGATGGTCGCCGCCGCGGGCGAGGACGACCTGTACGCACCCGTTGCCGCCACCGCGTTCGCCGGCGACCGCGCGAAGGCGAAAGTCGCGGTGCTCGGAGTGCTGTACGGCGCGACCTCCGGTGACTCCCGGTCGCTGCTCGCGGTCCTTCGAAAGAGCTTTCCCGACGCGGTGGAATTCGTCGAGCGTGCAGCGAAGGCCGGTGAACGCGGGGAGGTCGTGCATTCGTGGCTCGGGCGCGCCTGCCCGCCCGCACCGCCGGGTTTTCAGTCCGGGCCCGACGTCCGTGCCCGCGGCCGCTTCACCCGGAACTTCGTCGTGCAGGCCACTGCCGCCGAGTGGGCGCTGTGCCTCCTCGCCGAACTGCGGCGACGGCTGACCACCGATCCCGACCCGACCGCAGGCGAGCTCGTGTTCTTCCAGCACGACGAAGTCGTGGTGCACACCCGCAACCCCGCGCTCGCGTCCGCGCACATCTCCGCGTCGGTCGACGTCGCCACCCGATTGATGTTCGGCAATACGCGGGTCCGCTTTCCGATGAAGACAGCCGTGCGCACGACCTACGCCGACGACCCGGAGTAAGCGTCTCGCAGTGGTGACGGGCCGGTCCCGGGCAGGCGACACGGCAACAGAGAGCACTGCTCTTGACTCTGCCCCGCCAACCGGCGCACACTGGCTCTCAACAGAGAGCACCGCTCTCTGAATGAGAGTGAGGAAACGTCATGGATGCCTCCACCCGCTACATCGGTCCCACCGGACTGGACTCGATCATGAACCGGTTCTTCAACACACTTCCCAAGCTCGGAATCAGCGTCGCGGGCTCTCGCCTGCTTGCAGTGCGCGGCAGGAAAAGCGGCGAATGGCGCACCACCATGGTCAATGTGCTGACCACCTCCGACGGCAGGCGCTACCTCGTCGCCCCGCGCGGCCACACGCAATGGGTGCGCAATCTGCGGGTAGCCGGCACCGGGGAACTTCGCCTCGGGCGTCGCGTCGAAGAATTCAGCGCCTCCGAAGTTGCGGACGCCGACAAGATCCCGGTGCTGCGCGAGTATCTGCAACGGTGGGGCTGGGAAGTCGGGAAATTTTTCGACGGTGTCACCAAAAACTCCAGCGATGACGAGTTGGCGGCTATCGCACCAGGTTTCCCGGTCTTCGCACTCGCCTAGTCGCACGCGGTACGGTCCGGAGGAACCTGGGCCCCGACATCAGCCTGCGGGCACCGGAACAGGCGCGAGCGAATTTCCGACTCCGATCGAGGCACAGTCGTTTCGGACGTTGTCGCCGGCGAAGCGACTGTTCAGGAACTCGGCCGCCTGCGCCTGGAACGGAACGAATGCCTCCTCGTGGTCGAGGCCGTCGTACTGGGAATAGGCCACCGCGACTCCGCGAGTGCAGTACGTATGGGCAAGCCCTTCGACGTCGCCGGTCACCATGATGGTGTCGCCGATGGGGTCGCTGTGGCCGACAGCCAGGAACATCGGAACAATCGGAGTACCGGCGGTGCCCATGATGTTGTCGTTGATCGCGATCGCCACTTCTCGGACGTCGAGCAACGACCGGTAGGGCGCACGAACCATATCCGCGTCGGTGAGCCCCGGATAGTCGGACGCGAACTCCGCAATGCACCGGTTGGCAACCTCGGCGACGACCTGCTTGCCCCGGTCGGAGAGAAACGCGTCCGTGTCGAGGTCGTATGTACGCTGATAGGCCACAACCAAAGCCGGAATCACGCCCGCCCATTTCGCGCTACCGCTGACGTAGGGCAGGTTGTGTGCGAGATCGACCGGCACGCCGCCGGCGGCAGCGCCGATGATATTCAGTTCGGGCGCGTAACTCGGCGCCACCTCGGCGCCCCACTGGGTCGGTACCGATCCGCCGGAGTAGCCGATCAGGCCGACGGGCGTCGAATCGGGAAGCGACAGCAGTTCTTCGGTAGCCCTGATCCCGTCGAGTGCCGCGTACGCCGATTCGCGTCCGACCGTCCACTCCAGTTCCGGCCCTTCGTAATCGGGAGCCACAACGGTGTATCCCGCGGCGATATATCCGGCGATGACGGTCTGCTCCGCAAGCGACACACCACTGTCAGCGCTCCCGGTCAACGTATAGGAGGGATCGCACTCGGATCCGAGTGCGTCGTACGCCATGTGGAACGAAATGAGCTTGGTGGGCCCCGGTGCGAGCGGTTGAAGCACAGTCGCAACGGTGTCGGTCGGCTCGCCCTGCTGGTCGGTCGTACGGTAGAGGACCTGTGTGCTGGTGACCGGCGTGGTGACACCCGGTGCGGCAAACACCGAGGGCCTGGAGCGAAGAATCGTGCCCGGAGCGAAATCCGCCAGCGGACCGTCATAGGTGTAGAACGGATCCTGCGAAGGCAGGGGCTCCGGGATCGGCTGTGCCACACTGCTGCCCGCGCCGAGAACCATGGCCGTGACGGCAACTGTCACGCACGCGATACACCGCCACAACAGACCGGACGTGACGCGTGGCTTCGTCGACATGGCGGTCTACACCCCCGTCTCGGGTACTGCTGACGGACTGCTGGCACATTCCGGACTGGTCGAAGAATACGTGCGTTCGGGCGTTACGGGTGCCGATTCAATGTTGCATGCGCCCACAGATGAGCAACCGCGTAGGCACGCCACGGTTGCCACTGTGCCGCGAGCGCAGTCGCTTCGCGTGCGGTGCCGACCTCGAGGGCGCGCCGGAGCACAAGGTCACCGGCGGGGTACGCATCGCGGTCGCCGGTTCGCAGGGCGAGATAGTCGACGGTCCACGGCCCGATTCCGGGCAGCGCGAGCAGATCACGGGAAAAGGACGCCGACGCGGGATCGAGGCCGTCGGATACCGCTCGGGCCAAGACCAGCAGGGTGTTCGCCCGAGACCGTGTGGTGCCGATCGCCGCACGCAGATCTTCCGGCGCGAGGGCAGCGATCCGTTGCGGTGTCGGAGAGCACCGCAATCCACCTGGCGCGTCGTCGCCGAACGCCGCGACGAGCCGCCCCGCGAAAGTGGCTGCTGCCGCGACACTCACCTGTTGCCCGAGGATCGTCTGCACGGCCGTGGTGAACCAGTCGGTACTGCCGAGCACCCGCAGGCCTGGCCGGGCTCGCACCAATGGAGCAAGGACAGGATCGGCGGCAAGCGCGGCGTCGACGACGGTGGGGTCGGCGTCGAGGTCGAGCCAACGGCGCACCGCCGCTTCGACATCTGCGATGTCGGCCCGGCGCGGCGCATCGATCCGCGCCACCACGCTGCCGGTATCGGCGCGGAGTGTCACGGCCGCGCTCGCAATACCGTGCGCGGTGCGCAGCGCAATACAGTGCGTTCCGGTGGCTACATCGTGACGTTCGTGCCCCGGAACCGCATGGCTCCGCATGGTGGCGAGCAGTGGACGCACCGAAAATGGGAGCGCCACCGGGAGCCGGGCGACAGTGATCACGCGGCGGCTTCGAGCCGCAGCAGGATCTGTTTGGCTTCCACACCGCCCGCGTACTGCCCGAGTCCTCCGTCGGTGCGGACGACGCGATGACACGGGAGAACCACCGGCAAGGGGTTTTTCGCGCATGCCGTCCCCACGGCACGCACCGCTCGAGGACTTCCCGCTGATGCGGCAACGTCCGCGTAGCTGGCGGTACGTCCGTACTCGATGTCGGCAAGCCGCGAGATCACCTCCCGCCGAAAGCCTGTCGCGAGACGAAAGTCGAGAGGGAGATCGAACGCGGTGCGAGTGCCGCCGAAGTATTCGTCGAGCTGACGTACCGCGTCGTCGAACCGGGCGGGTGCGTCGAGGATGCGTGGCCCGATCTGCCGGGCGAGTTCGTCGAGCACGGCGTCCTCGCCCTCCGCGACGAAGGCCACCTTCACGAGCCCCACCGTGGTGGACGCCAACAGCAGCGGACCCACCGGAGTATCGACGACGCGGTAGGCGACATCCAGCAACCCTGCGGCTTCGGCGTCGAGGACGAGTTTGTCGTGCAGCCAGGCCAGATCGGAAGTAGACACCGACGGGATAGGAAAGTTCATGAGCGGCTTCCTGTTTCGGCGTGATAGGAGCGGCGCAACGCTTCCCGGCCGTCGGCGGCGGCTCGCCGGGACGCGTCGGCGCTGTTGCCGAGAATCGCGCCGATCTCGGCATACGGCAACCCGCCCACGTAGTGATACACCAGCACTGCGCGCTGCGTGAACGGCAGCGCCGCCACCGCCGACCACAGTTGGTCGTCGCCTGATCCCGGCAATCCCGCTGTTGCGGGGCGTTCGGGGACGATCTCCGTCGGCACAGGCGCACGACCACGCAGCCTGTGCACGTCGATCGCCTTGCGGTGGGCGATGGTGACCAGCCACGCTTCGATATTGCTGCCCGGCCGCAGGGCGGGGTACGCACGCAACGCCGCGAGAAACGTCTCGGACCACGCGTCGTCTGCGTCGGTGGGACCCAGCAGAGCCCTGCACACCCTCGATACCGTCGGACCGTGGTCGGCGACCACCCGTTCGAACGGGGGTAGATGTGTGGGCTCCGTCGTGTCAGACCGGGGCATGAGTGGCCTTTGCCCTCCGGAACGCCGCTTCCCGATCGAGCAGCAGGCGCTTGCGGTCGAGACCCCCGGCATATCCGGTGAGCTTGCCGCTGCTCCCGATCACCCGATGACACGGGACCACGATGCACAACGGGTTCCTCGCGTTCGCCGCGGCCACCGCGCGAACCGCGGTGGGCCGTCCCACCGCGGCCGCAACGGCGGTGTAGGTGCAGGTTGTGCCGTATTCGATCTCCGCCAACGCGGCCCACACCGTCCGTTGGAAGTCGGTGCCGGCCGGTGCGAGCGGAAGAGTGAAGCGGGTGCGTTCACCTGCGAAGTACTCGTCCAACTGTGTCCGCGCCTCGTCGAACCCTTCGGTGGTCCGGGACCCGAAGGAAGTGCGATCGGGGGAAGGACGGTGCTCCACCATGTACAGGCCCGACAGGACGCCGTCGGTATTGACCAACGTCAACTCACCGATCGGGGTGTCGATCAGGGTGTGCGTGCGCGATGCGGTCACGGGTTCGATCCTTCCATCCGATGCAAGGTTCACATCGAGTAGACGCACGGGACGACCGAAACGTGAGGTTGCTGTCGCACCGTGGCCGCCGTGGTGAAAGATGGCGAGATGATCGCCTTACCCGCTGTCCCTCTCGTCGGTTCCCTTCTCGGTGCCACGCGCACGGTGGTCGAGCGCACAGTCGCCACCGCCACCTTCGCGGTGTCGGTGCCCGCCCGTGCCGAGGCGCTGCTCGACAATGTCGAATCGCTGATCCGCCGCGTCGACGCCGTGGTCGACGATGCCGCAGTGGCGGTCGCTCGGATCGAGGCGATCATCGCGTCGACGACTTCGGTCGTCGCGGACGCCGACGCGGTCGCCGGACAAGCGCGCACCATCGTCGGCCAGGTCGGCACCGTCGCCACGCAAGCCGAGGCCATCGTCGGAGATGTCGGCACCGTCGCCGGGCAGGCCCGGACGGTCGTCGGAGAGGTCGCTCTCGTCGCCGGGGAAGCCCGCACGATCATCGACTCCGCCGGACGAAGTGCCGACATCGCGAGCGAACTCCTCGAGACCTACGAGCCCCTCGCACGTCAGGCTGCGCCCCTCGCGGCCCAGTTCATCGAGGAACTGTCGCCGGAGGAAGTGCACGCGGCAATCCTCATGCTCGACCGGCTTCCCGAGCTGTCCGAGCGAATGAACATGATCATGCCGATCCTCGGCACGCTCGACACGGTCGCGCCGGAGATCCACGAGTTGCTCTGCGTCGTGAAGGACCTCCGTCAGGCGATCACCGGCGTGCCCGGGTTCAACTTCCTTCGCCGGCGAGGCGAAGAAAAGGAGAACTCGGACGACGAGTGATGCGCAGGCGGGAAGGTCAGGCGCTGTAGAGACTCGCTCCCGCGCGGCTGAGCACCAGCCGGGGCAGGACCGCGCGCGACGACAACTTCAGCAGTGCGTCGACGAGCTCGACGACGTCGCCGACCTCGAGCATGTCCTCCGCCGGGATCCGGTCTTTGATCCACTCGGACATGTCGGTGTCGACATACCCGGGAGCGATTGCGGACGCCGAGACGCCGTTACCCGATTCCTCGGCGTTGAGGGTTTCCACCAGCGACACGAGTGCGGCCTTCGTCGCGCCGTACGCTGCGAGACCGGCTTCGGCATACACACCGGCGATGGACGCGAGCGCGATCACCTTCGCGCCGCGACCCGGATCGTTCCGCGCACCGGACCGCAGCAGCGGCAGTGCCGCCTGTATCAAAGCGAACGGCGCGTTGAGGTTGACTGCCACCGTCTTGTCGAACCGGCGGGAGGGGAACTCCGCGATGGTGCCGGCGGTGCCGACACCCGCGTTGAGTACCAGGGCCTTCATCGCGCCGAACGCGTCGGCGTGTGCGGCGACCACCCTGCCCGCGGCGTCGGGGTCCGCCAGATCGGCGGCGACGGTGCGGACGTCCGTCGCACCCGCATCCCGCAACAGAGCGGCGACCTCGTCGAGCCGGGTTGCGTCCCGGGCGGAGATGGTCAGCGCGAATCCGCGCTCCGCGAGGCGGGTGGCGACGCCGAGGCCGATGCCCCGTGTCGCCCCGGTGACGAGGGCGCTCGCGATCACGAACCTGCTCCCGTCACGAAGTCGAGTCCTGCGGCGACGAGCGCGGGCACCGCGTCACCCGCGCGGTCGAACCCGTCGCCGACGGTCGCGCCGGCCCGCCAGCGATGATTGATGCCCTCGGCGATGACGGCGAGCTTGAAGTGGGCGAGGCCCATGTAGAAACTCCAGTGGGCGATGTCGCGTCCCGAGACGGTGGCGTATCGCTCGACGAGGTCGTCCGCCGACGGCAGCCTGTTGCTGGTCCAGGCTGCGGGGAACCCGAGCACCTGGTCGAGCGCGGGATGCCGGTACACGCACATCATGGCGAGGTCGGTCAGCGGGTCGCCGAGAGTGGACAGCTCCCAGTCGACCACGGCTGCAACGCTTCCCACGTCGTCGTGGGAGAGAATCGTATTGTCGATACGGTAGTCACCGTGCACGATCGACGGGGTGGGCGACTCCGGGATCGAGTCCGCGAGTGCGGCGTGCAGCCGCTCGACATCGGGAAGTTCCCGGGTTTTCACCCTGTCCCACTGGCTCTGCCACAGCTTCACCTGGCGGGTGACGTACCCGTCGGGCCGTCCGAACCCGCCCAGCCCCACGGCTTCGTAGTCGACGGCGTGGAGCTCGGCGATCACGCGCACGAGTTCGCTTGTGCAGCGGTCGATGTCGGTATCGGACAGCGAATCGAGGTCGTCCTTGCTGCGTACGACGCGCCCCCCGACGTACTCCACCACCGTGAACGGTGCGCCCATCACGGAGTCGTCCTCGCACAGCGCGACGGTGCGCGCGACCGGCACCGCACTGCCCTGCAGCGCGGACGTGATGCGGTATTCACGGGCGACGTCGTGTGCCGACGGTGTCAGTCCCGCCGTGGGTGGTCGCCGCAGGACCCAATGGGATGTGTCGTCGAGGATGCCGTAGGTGAGATTGGATTTCCCGCCGGAGATGAGCTCTGCCCGCAGTTCGCCGTCGACCGCAACCCCGGATCGACGCAAGAATCGGTCGAGCGCGACGAGGTCGAGCCCTTTGTGCACCGCGGTCACTTCGCTGCGTCTTCGGCTGCGGCGGCCTTGCGGGCCGCACCGACGGCACGCTTTGCGATGGCCCAGCGGTGCACCTCGGACGGTCCGTCGTAGATGCGGAACGGGCGGACCTCGCGCGAGAGCCTGGCGAGGGGAAGATCTTCGGAAACCCCGAGACCACCGCACATCTGGACCGAGCGATCGACGATGCGGAAGATGGCCTCGGCGGCGAAGGTCTTGGCGATGGACGTGGCGTTCGCGGCGTGCGATCCCCGGTCGAGTTCCCAGCATGCCTGCACCAGCAGAGCCCGGGTCGCTGCGATGTCGATCTCGTTGTCGGCGACCATCTTCTGGATCATGCCGAGATCACCGAGCTTGGAGCCGAATCCTTCACGTCCTGCCACGTACCGGAGCGCGGTGTCGTGACCACGCCGGGCGGCACCGAGCCAGCGCATGACGTGTGTCATGCGCGCCGGGCCGAGCCGGACCTGCGCGTAGGCGAATCCCTGATCCACTTCACCGAGCACTGCGGTGTCCGGGACGTACAGATCCTCGAAGTCGACCTCGCAGTGTCCGCCGATCATCGACTTGTCGAGCGTCTCGATGTGACGACCGACCTTCAGCCCGTCGGAGTCCGCGGGAGCGAGGAACATCGTCGCTCCGCCGCGCTGCCCCGGCTCCCCGGAGGTGCGGGCCATGATGATGAAGAATCCGGCGCCGTCCGCCCCTGTGATGAAGTGCTTGCGGCCGTTGATCTTCCAGCCTCCCGTCGCCTTCTCGGCGCGGGTCGTGAGTGCGTTGGGGTCGGCGCCGGCGCCGGGTGCCGGTTCGGTCATCGCGAAGGCCGAGCGCATGTCGCCCGCAGCGAGAGGAGCCAGGTATCGGCTCTTCTGTTCGTCGCTCGCAATATGCGCGAGCATGTGCACGTTGCCTTCGTCGGGAGCGGCGATGTTCAGGGCCACGGGGCCGAACAGGGAGTAGCCGGCCGCCTCGAACACGGGAGCTCGGTCCACCATCCCGAGGCCCTGGCCGCCGTACTCGACCGGCGCATGGGGGGCGAAGACACCCGCTGCCTTGGCGGCGCTCTGCAGTGCCACCCGTACGGAATCGCCACCCGCTGCGGCGATGTCGCCCCGATGGGCGTCCTCGACGGGAAGCACTTCGTCGCGAACGAACGCTTCGGTTCGAGCCACGAGATCCTGCACGTGCTCGGGGTAGGCCAGGTCGACCGCCATGCTGATACTCCTTCCAGACCAACCGACCGATCGATCGCTCGGTGACCGCTACGGTGGCATATCCCGGAGAGTGGGTCAACCCCGGCTCTACCGCGCCCCGACGGTGCTCCGTGCAATGACCAGGTACCGATGGACGATGTCATCGGGACTCGACGGGCCGTCCGGGCGATACCAGCTCGCGACACCGACACACATCGTCGTCACCGCGCGGCTGGCGTCCTTGGGATACGGAGTCGTGAACTCCCCGGTCGCCACCCCGCCTTCGACGATCCCGTCGAGCATGCGCTGCTGTTCGTCGCGCAAGGCGACGAAGGCCGCACGGCTCGCGGGTTCCATACTGCGCATCTCGGTGGATGCCACGAACGCCTGATCCCGCCGGACCATATGGAAACGCAGGAGCGATTCGACCACGGCGTCGAACTGCTCCGACGGTGTCGGGCCGGCCTCGGCGAGCGCCCGGCGGCTGCGGTCGAGCAGGTCGTGCATCACGGTGGTGGTGAGCGAGACGAGCAGGGCCTGCTTCGACGGGTAGTGGTGGTACAGCCCCGGCACCGACAATCCAGCCCTCGACGCGATCTCCCGGATCGAGGTGCCGTCGTACCCGCGTTCGGCGAACGCTTCGAGGGCCGCCGCAAGAGGTTTCGGCAAGGTCGGGGGGCCGTAACGCCGCCACGACCCGACGTCGCCGGAGACCGGATCCTCATGCATGTCCATGGACAACACCGTAGGGGACGGTCCCCGGCCACCTCACCCGAGCGGAGGTCAGTAGTCGTCGTCTCCGTAGACGACGAGGCCGCGCAGGTTCTTGCCCGCGTGCATATCTTCGTACCCCTGGTTGATGTCCTCGAGTTTGTAGGTGTTGGTGACGAGGCCGTCGAGATCGAGTTGTTTGTTGCGGTAGAGGTCGAGCAGTTTCGGGATCTGCGAACGCGGACCTGTGCCGCCGAAAATGGCCCCCTGCAGTCTCTTTTGGAGAAGCGTCAGTTCGAACAGACTCAGAGTGACCTGCGTGTCGGTTGCGTTGCCCATGCCGACGACGACGACCTGCCCACCCTTGGCCGTGACCGAGAGCGCGGGCGCGATGATGTCCCCGTGGATCTCCCCCACAGTGATGATCGTGACATCGGCCATTGCGCCCCAGGTGATCTCACCGATCACCGGCGCCGCCTCCTCGAGTGACGAGAACGTGTGACTTGCGCCGAATTCTTTCGCCTTCTGCCTCTTGTACTCGACGGGATCGATTGCGACGACGAACCGGGCGCCCGCGTGAGCCGCGCCCTGAACCGAGTTGATGCCGACGCCGCCGATACCGACGACCACGACGGTGTCGCCGAGCTTGGTTCCGCCGATTTCCGTGGCCGAACCCCATCCCGTAGCGACCCCGCAGCCGAGGAGTGCGGCCTTCTCGAGCGGAATGTCTTTCTCGATCTTTATCACCGAGGCTTCGTTGACCGTGACGTACGGGGCGAAAGTGCCGAGCAGGCACATCTGCAGGACCGGGTCGCCGTTCAAGCTCGCGCGATAAGTCTTGTCCGAGATCGCCTGCCCGGTGAGCAGGCCCGCTCCCTCGTCGCAGATGTTCTGCAAGCCCTTGGCGCACGATCGGCAGCGGCCGCACGCGGGGATGAATGCGAGGACGACGTGGTCACCCTCCTCGAGGGTCGTCACTCCCGGACCGACTTTGGTGACCACGCCGGCACCCTCGTGTCCGCCCAGAACCGGGAAGAACGGAAGCGGAGTTGCGCCCGTGCGGAGATGCTCGTCCGAGTGGCACAGGCCCGAGGCAGCCAAACGGACCTGCACCTCACCCGCCACCGGGTCGCCGAGGTCGATCTCCTCGATCTCCCACGGGCGGTCGATTCCCTTGATCACTGCCGCTTTCGTCTTCACCGGGCCTCCTGAGCAGGATAATTGTGATGTGCGTCACGCCGAATTCAAGCACTGCGCGGACGATCGGGCAATGGGTTCGGGAATCCCCCTGTCCCGGCGCTGCGGTTCCCCGTACCCTCCGTCGCACTTACCTCGAAGGACCGGTGACATGATCCATCTCCGCCACAGCGCGACAGCCGAGATTCCGGCCGACGTCGCCTTCGCCTACGTCGACGACCACCGGACCGTTCCCGAGTGGATGTTCGGAATGACCCGATTCCAGCCCGTGGGCACGCAGGTCAGCGGCCTGGGAACCGTCTACGACGCAACAATGCGCGTGGGACCCAAGACTCTCGACTCGCGGGTCGAGGTCGTCGAATGGGAATTCGGCCGCTCCCTCGCCCTCGAGTCCGTGGCGGGCATGCGGTCGGCCTCGACGTGGCGCTTCATCGAGATCGGCGACGAAAGGACCCGGCTCGACGTCGATTTCGCATACCAATTGCCGGGCGGTCTGGCAGGAATGGCATTGGGCAAGCTGATCGAGCCGATCGTGGGCACCGCCGTCCGGCACACCGAGCAGGCCCTGCGCAGTCAGCTTCGCGACCTGGCCTGACCAGGACCCCTATTCGCGGCACCCTTCAGCTCCGCCCGGAACCCGGCATGCACGAGGCAGATCCGTTTTAGAGCACTTGCTCTGTTAAGGTCGGCGCTGTTCCGCCACCTCGTTGCGGACCTGCCTACGAAAGGGGTCACACATGCCATCGATCACTCAGGACGGCCCGATCTGGACGCTGAACCTCGGTGACGACGAGAACCGCTTCGGCCCGGAGTGGCTCACCGCCGTCGAGAAGTGCCTCGACGAACTCGAGGCCGGCACCGACGCGGCCGCACTGGTCACGATCGGTTCCGGAAAGTTCTACTCCAACGGCCTGGATCTCGACTGGCTCGGGCAGCACCTGGACGAGTACACGTCCTACGTGGACCGCGTCCATGCTCTGTTCGCGCGCGTCCTGACCCTGCCCGTGCCGACGGTCGCGGCCCTGAACGGACACGCCTTCGGAGCAGGGGCGATGCTGGCGATGGCACACGATTACCGAATCATGCGAGACGACCGCGGCTACCTGTGCTTCCCGGAAGTCGACATCCACATCCCGTTCACACCCGGCATGTCCTCCCTGATCACCAGCAAGCTCACTCCCCGGACGGCAGTCACCGCGATGACCACCGGACATCGCTACCCCGGACCGCAGGCCCTCCAGGACGGTCTCGTGGACGCCGTCGCCGGCCTCGACGATCTGCAGACCGGTGCGGCCGACATCGTCCGGCCTCTCGCAGGCAAGGACCGCAAGACGCTGGGTGCGATCAAGCAGACGATGTTCACCTCGGCCGTCGCAGCCCTCCAGCAGCCGATGGGCTGACCGTCACCACACCTGCACACCCCGCCGACCGATAGGGACACCGTGGGACGACCTCGCCGGCACGACCTCGACGATCTGCTCGATCACGCGCGCCACCTGTGGGTACGGCGAGGCACACCCGGCGTGACGATCCGGGCACTCAGCGACGTCTCGGGAGCATCGAACGGTGCGATCTACAACGCGTTCGGCTCCCGGGACGGTCTGCTGGCGTCCGTGTGGGCACGCGAGGCCACCCGATTCCTCGAGTTCCAGCGCGACATCGCCGACAGCACCCTGACGGCCTCCGGCCCCACGGAAGCGATCGTCGCGGCAGCGCTCGCGCCGGCCACCTATGCGGAGCGCGACGAGTTCGGCGCGCAACTGCTGCTCGCGGTCACCCTCGACGATCTGCGCACCCCGGACCTCGCAGAGTCTCAGCGCGACCAGCTGGGCGGACTGCGACGCACCCTGACCACCCTGCTCACCGTGCTCGCCGTCGAACAGTGGGGCAGGGAGGATGCGACCGCACTCACCCTCGTGAAGTACTGCGTCGTCGACCTGCCCGGGGCGCTCCTGCTCGGGTCCGGCAACGTGTCCGATCCACTCGCACGTCACGCACTCTCGCTCGCGGTGCGCGGAATCGTCTCGGAGTCGCCGCCGGCACCGGACCGATGACCGTGCGCGTCGTCAGAAGTTGCCGCGCGCCGCCTGCTCCCGCTCGATAGCTTCGAACAAGGCCTTGAAATTGCCCTTGCCGAATCCGGCGGAACCGTGTCGCTCGATGAGTTCGAAGAACACCGTGGGGCGATCCCCTACCGGCTTGGTGAAGATCTGCAGCAGGTATCCGTCCTCGTCACGATCGACGAGGATGCCGCGCTTCTTCAATTCCTCGACCGGAACCCGTACGGCCCCGATGCGTGCACGCAATTCCGGGTCCTCGTAATACGCATCGGGTGTGGGCAGGAATTCGATGCCCTGATCTCGCATGCGGTCCACCGCGGCAAGGATGTCGCGGGTCGCCAGCGCGAGGTGCTGCGCTCCGGGACCGCGGTAGAAGTCGAGATACTCGTCGATCTGCGAACGCTTCTTCGCGACCGCCGGTTCGTTGAGCGGGAACTTCACACGATGGTTGCCGTTGCACACCACCTTGCTCATCAGTGCCGAGTAATCGGTGGCGATGTCGTCCCCGATGAACTCCGCCATGTTCGTGAAACCCATGACCCGCCGGTAGAAATCGACCCACTCGTCCATCCGGCCGAGTTCGACGTTGCCGACCACGTGGTCGAGTGCCTCGAACATCCGCGCCCCCGCGTCGCCGTGTCGGCGGTAGGAGGAGACACGTTCGACATATCCGGGCAGATAGACGCCCGAGTATCGCGACCGGTCGACCAGCGTGTGCCGGGTGTCGCCGTACGTGGCGAGCGCGGCAAGGCGTACCGTGCCGTACTCGTCGGAGACGTCGTGCGGTTCGTCGAGGATCGTGGCACCCTGTGCGCGAGCATGTTCCACGCACGCGTCGACATCGGGAACCTGCAACGCGATGTCGGCGACACCGTCTCCGTGCACCCGATGGTGATCGGCAAGTGGACTGTCCGGGTCGACAGCTCCCTTGATCACGAAACGCACCGCGCCGCTGCACAATACGTAGGCGTGATGGTCACTGTTTCCCGTCGTGGGCCCGGAGTACGCGACGAGATCCATACCGAAGGCGGATTGGTAGAAGTGCACCGCCTGAGTGGCGTTGCCGACCACCCACGACACCGCGTCCCAGCCGCTGACCGGAAACGGATCGTGTGCCGCGTCGTACTCGACGGCTCCGACGAGCCTGCGTAATTCGTCCGGGTCCAGGCGAGCGAGTCGCTCGGTATCGGTGAGGTCCCGTTCGAGAGTCATAGCGATCTCCTGCCGCGAGTGCGAGGTGGTTCGTCGTCGGATGTCACCAGGAGAAACCCGTCGGGAGCCGGTGGCAATCTGTTCTCGCAGAACTGGTCGACCGGACCGGAATACACCGGCATCCGACCGTTCAGCTATACAATCGGCCTACATTCCGAGACCCGGCGGGAAGGAACGATCGTGCGTGACGTCCTGCAACTCGACAAACTGGATTTCGCGCTCCTCGAAGTCCTCCACTCGGATCCCAAGATCGGAGTACTCGAACTGTCCCGGCGACTCCGCGTCGCTCGTGCCACCGGCGCTGCCCGGTTGCGACGACTCGAAGACGGCGGCCTCATCGCCGGATACGGGCCACAGGTCGATCTCGCCGCCGCAGGATTCGATGTCCAGGCGTTCGTCACGATGGAGATCGCCCAGGGGGCACTCGCCACCATTCGCGAAGTACTGGAATCCATTCCCGGCGTGCTGGAAGCATTTTCGACCACGGGAACCGGTGACATCCTGTGCCGCATCGCCGCCGACTCCCACCTCGGACTACAACACACCCTCATCGAGTTGAACCGGTCGTCGATCATCACCCGCTCGACGAGCGTGATGGTGCTGTCGAACGTCGTGCCCTTCCGGGTGATGCCGCTGTTGCGCACACTCCAACCCAGCGGGTCGGCGAAGGCACCCGCGTATCGCCCACCGCAGACGACAGCGGTGCCGGAACGGTGATGCGGCACGGTGGAAGATGTTGTGTGGCGGAACACTCGGTACGGGACGGCGGAGGTCGAGTGAAAAGTTTGGTGACAAAGTGCCCGGATAGCGGGCACTATCCCACCAAAGCTAGATCGCCGTGGACCCATGTGCGTCGTCCGGCGGCGACGTGTGCTCGGCGAGCCTTGCGAGATTGAGCAGTTGCCTTCTCGCCATGACGAGGTCGCCGACACAGATCGCCGGAGCCAGCACGCCGGCCCCGCTCATCACGAGCTTCAACAGCAACCTCGTGTGCGGGCCCGCGGGGACGAGCACATACGACATGACAGCGCCCATGATCCGTCCCGTGTAGTGCACCTGCGTTTCGACCGCGAGCAACCGTCCTTGCGGGTGGTTCGCCGTGCGCGTGAAGGGCCGGCCGGGCTCCGGTGGAGGGATATCGAGCAGTCTCTGCGGAGAACGACGGCCACCGTTGTCTATCCAGTCGTACGAATACGGCGCCATCTGGAGCTGGGTGACCCAAGGCCAGACGACAGCCGGAGCGGCGCGCACGGTGACGCCCCTCCACGCCTGAAGAGTCGGATCGGGGACGAAGTCGTCACACGGGTAGCGGCGGGCGACCTCGGCGTCGGTCACACCCCAGCGGTCGCCGAACATGGGCCCTCCCCACGCGACCCTGCGCGGTCGCACAGGGACTACTCTTCCCGATCCGCCTCGGGACTGTGGGAGATCGGGCCTGCTACCACGCAGCCACGACACGTCCCGCGATATGACGCATCCCGGCCGTGGTCGGATGCATCGGTGCTGCAAAAGACAGCGACTGCTGTCCCTCGAACCAGCGCTGGTCGGGAGCGGCGCACGCGTCGTGCCCCTCCGAACCCCCGGCGACATCCACGAATTCGGCACCGGTGTTCGCGGCTGCACCGGCGAGTACCTGGTTCATCCGGCCGAAGAACCCCTTGACGAAGGAGGCGTCGGCGTCGCTGGTGGGGATGTTCGGCCAGCACCCGCGGTCGCCGAAGATGCCGCCGTGCCCGACGAGCAGGACCCTCGCACCGGGCGCCTTCTGCCGGATCTTGCCGAGCGTCGCCGTCACTTTCGGACCCAGCGCGTCGAGTGCGGCGGCCATTCGAGTCGCCACGTTCGGATTGGACCGGCAGTGCGCATCTCCGCCCGGAAGATCGGTGTAACAGGCGGAGACCAGGGTGCGCCATCCGACGTCGTTGCCGCCGATGCTGAGGGTCACCAGGGTGGTGTCTGCTGCGAGCAGGTCTATCTGGCGCGGTACCTGTCCGGTCTTCGTGTCCTGCGGGATTCTGGTGACGTTGTCGGTGCGGGCGGCTGCGCACGACACATTGATGAACGACGCGGGACGCAGTGCGTGCGCCACCAGCGCCGGGTATCCCACATCGGAACGGGCACATCCACCGATCATTGCGGCTGCGTCGAGGTACGGTCCCGCGGCCCGCGAATCACCGAGCGCGACGTACCGAACACCTTGATCCACCACCGTGTCGCTCATCGCCGACCCGGGCCACACCATACTCACAGTCGCGACGGCGGCCACCAGAGTTGCCCGCACACCGGCGCGCCTTCTCATTTGACCCTGCACTGCGGGACAACGACATTCATGCTTCCTCCGATGGAGCTCTACAGCTGTGGCAGGCGTCGGCGCGTACCGCGGAAATCTCCGCAGTACGCGCCGCGCGTGCCTTCACCGTGTGAAATCGGAACCGCCGGCATTGCCGTTACGACTGTACGGAAAGCGCGCCCGGTTCAGCCGTGTTTCAGAAGAGTCGGGGGTCGTTGCTCGTGGCCGGACGGGGTCTCGTCACCCGGTCGGCAGGCCACATACAACGGCGGCGCCGCGATCCCCGAGAGCTTCAGGGATCGCGGCGCCGCCGACTGCGGTGTGCCTCAGTCCTTGGGTCCACCTGCCACGTAGATGACCTGCCCGGAGACGAACCCCGCACCCTCGGATGCGAGGAACGAGGCGGTGTGTGCGATGTCGTCGGGCTTGCCGACGCGCGCGACCGGGATCTGTGCCGCGGCGGCCTTCTTGTAATCCTCGAACGGCACCCCGACGCGCTCTGCGGTAGCGGCGGTCATCTCGGTCTCGATGAAGCCCGGCGCAATCGCGTTGGCGGTGACACCGAACTTGCCCAGTTCGATGGAGAGTGTCTTGGTGAAGCCCTGAATGCCCGCCTTGGCCGCAGAGTAGTTGACCTGTCCGCGATTTCCCTGCGCCGACGTGCTCGACAGATTGACGATACGTCCGAACTTGTTGTCGACCATGTACTTCTGCGTTGCGCGCGACATCAGGAACGCACCGCGCAGGTGCACAGCCATGACGGAATCCCACTCGTCGACCGTCATCTTGAACAGGAGATTGTCGCGGGTGATCCCGGCGTTGTTGATCAGCACGGTGGGCTCGCCGAGTTCCGTGGCAACCTTCTCCACGGCCGCAGCGACGGATTCTTCGTCGGCGACGTTCGCGCCCACGGCGAGCGCCTTGCCGCCGGCCGCCTCGATGGCGGAGACCGTGTCGGCGCAGGCGTCGGCGTCGAGGTCGAGAACAGCGACCTGGAGGCCGTCCTGGGCGAGTCGCTTGGCGACGGCAGCACCGATACCGCGTGCGGCTCCGGTGACGATGGCGGTGCGGACTGTTGAGCTCACTGCAAACCTCCGTGGGGGTGGATCGTCGGGATGGGTGGAGCGGTCAGTTGATGGTGAGGCCGCCGTCGACCGCGATGGTCTGACCGGTCACGTACGCGGCCGCCTCCGAGACCAGCCACACGGCAGTGGCGGCGATTTCCGCCGGGTCTCCGGTGCGGCCCAGGATGATTCGGGATTTCATGGTTTCGAGGTATCCCGGCTGGTATTCGTCGGTCATCTCGGTCCGGAAGAACCCCGGCGCAAGTGCGTTGACGCGGATGCCCTTCCGGGTGCCCCACTGCTGCGCGAGGTCGCGGGTGAGGCCGATGATGCCGGCTTTGCTGGCGGCGTAGGCGGCCTGCGGAAGACCCGCCGTGGTCAGGCCCAGCACCGACGAAATGTTCAGGACGGAGCTTCCGGGCTGCATGACGCGGCCGGCGGCCTGTGCCGCCCAGTACGACCCGTTGAGATTGATGTCGATGACGCGGCGGAACTGGTCGGGGGTTTCCTTGGTCGCGGGTACCGCGGTGCCGATCCCTGCGTTGTTGATGAGAATGTCGACCTTGCCGAGCTGCTCGACAGCCGTGTCGACCATGCGTTGCGCCTGGTCGGGATCGGCGATATCGGTCTCGACGGTTACCGCGCGGCGCCCGGCGGCACGGACGAGTTCGGCGGTCTGCTCGAGCCTGTCGACGCGGCGCGCCGCAAGAACGACGTCCGCCCCGGCCTCGGCGAGCGCCTGCGCGAACGCGACACCGAGGCCCGAGGATGCGCCGGTGACGATGGCGACGCGGTCGTCGAGACGGAATCTGTCGAGCACAGACATGCGATGATCTCCTCGGTGTGACGGGGCCTACACAAGATGTATAGCCCAGTTCTGGCGGTTTTACAAAGCAGAAAGCTCTTGAAACCCGTTAGGCCGCATGTCTTTTCAGACATGCGGCCTAACGGTGGAATAGCTGGGGCCTATATCGGCGAGATCAGCTCAGGCGTTCGAGCACCATCGCCATACCCTGACCACCACCGACACACATCGTCTCCACACCGAACTGCTT
>NZ_JABAFB010000014.1:0-101111 GCF_012843405.1 Rhodococcus sp. BL-253-APC-6A1W | reverse complement strand
AGGGTGTGGGAGAGTAGGACACCGCCGAACACCCGTTTGCTGGAGGCCCCCAACTGTGTTGGGGGCCTTCAGTGTTTTCTGGTGACAAGTGTTTCTCGAATTGTTTTTAACGAAGGGACCCACAAGTGGGTCCCTTTTTCGCATTTATTGATCATTGTCCGGCCATTGGGCAGGATGCACGTTGTGACGACGAAGGCCGAGTTGCTGCGTGTGGCTGTCGGGCAGCCGGCGGTGATCGACGGTGACCACGTTTCGTCGGCACTGGCACATGCGGATCTGATCCGGTCGGCTCGTGCCGACCTCATGGTGTTTCCAGAGATGTCCTTGACCGGGTATCACCTGGACGCTGCGGACGTCGAGGTGGATGGGGACGCCGTGGCGTTGCTTGTCGATGCCTGCCGATCGGCGGATGGTTGCGCGCTGGTCGGTGCACCGGTGACGGAAAATGGTGCGCGTTTCATCGCAATCCTGCGTATCGACGGTAATGGTGTCGAGATCGCCTACCGGAAAACGCATCTGCACGGTGACGAGAACAAGTGGTTCGTACCGGGGCCCGGCGCGTCCGCGATCGAGGTCCTCGGGTGGCGTATCGGTCTGGGTATCTGCAAGGACACCGGCACAGCAGAACACGTCCACGCGACCGCAGCTCTCGATATCGATGTGTACGCGTGCGGGGTGGTGCATCACCGATGGGAGTTGGCGGAACAGCAACGGCGCGCCGCCCATATCAGTGCGGCATGCGGGGCGTATGTAGCGATGGCGAGCTTCGCCGGTGCGACCGGGGAAGGTTTTCGGGCCACGGCAGGACGTTCCGCGATTGTCTCGCCTGGTCAGCGGATGCTGGCAGCGGCCGGTTCCCTGCCCGGCGACTACGTGACAGCGGTGCTCGTATGAGTCGGCCTCCCGGTGCCGAACTAGACGGGTGTGAATTCGAGATGGATCGAAGCCAGCCCGCGGAGGATATACGTCGGCTCATAGGTGAAGTGACGATCGTCGGCCGGCCCGTGCTTCTCCTCGGAGATCTTGATGTCCGCCATGCGGTCGAGGAGGCGTTCGACGGTGACGCGAGCCTCGACCCTGGCGAGAGGCCCGCCGGGGCAGGAATGCACTCCTCGTCCGAAAGCGATGTGTTCGCGGGCATTGGCGCGGTCGAGCTGGAGCTCATGGGGTTCGGGGAATCGCCGGGGATCGCGGTTGCCGGCGGGCAGCGACACCATGACCGGAGTGCCCGCGGGAATGTCGACGCCGCCGAGTGTGGTCGTCTTCTTCGCGAGCCGGAAGTCGCTCTTGACCGGGCCTTCGAGGCGCAGGGCTTCTTCCACGAACTGCGGGATGAGACTGCGGTCTTCGCGAAGTTGCTTCTGGAGATCGGGATTTTCGGCGATCAGCCTGAACGATGCGGTGATCAGTCGGGCGGTGGTGTCCTGCCCCGGACCGAACAGGAACGTGGCGAGGCGTACGAGTTCGACCACGTCGGGGGTCTCGCCGTCGGAGTACGTCGACTCGGCGAGTATCGACAGGACGTCGCCGGCAGGTTCCTCTCGTCGGGACTCGATGTAGCGGGAGAACTTGGAATCGAGAAATTCCAGAGGATTGGCGCCGAGTGCGCCGTCTTCGGCCATCGCGCCCGGAGTTTGGGTGGACAGGTGCGCGACGAATGCGGCGTGATCGGCCTCGGGCACACCGAGGAGATCTGCGATGGTCAACAGCGCGAAGGGTTGCGCGTATTCGTTGAGCAGTTCGACCTTGCCGGCGCCGTGGAACGTGTCGATCAGGCGGTCGGCGAGCCGCCACATGAACTCTTCGTTCTCCTCGAGTCGCCTCGGGCTGAACAGACCACCGAGCAACCTGCGGATCCGGGTGTGCTTCGGCGGGTCCATGGTGACGAGGTGCTCGTTGAGCGGAATCTCGGGCCGGTGCTGCTCGATCTGATCGGTGATGTCATCACCGTCTGCTTCGAAGGGCATACCGGGAAAAGGGCCGGTCGCGGCGTTGATGTTCGAGTACGTCGACGTATCGCGCAGAACCGCAAGGCATTCGTCGAAGCCGGTGACCGCCACAACGCCGCGCGGTTCGATGAACTGCACGGGGCACCTGGACCGGAGATGGTCGAAGTAGGGGTGTGGATCGGGAATGAAGGACGGGTCGGTGAAGAAGTCCTTCGAGTCGAAGTCGTTCAATCGGGTCTCCTGACGTCGTGCGCACGGGAACGTGCACAACTGCGGTAGTACCGATCAACGTCAGCCTCGCCCGATGCTGAGCGCCTGCCTAGCAGTGCTGGATACATGGATAGCATGGGACAGCAGATGTGGTCAAGGACACATGTATTGCGCGGCTACCATGGCCCGAACCGGCGACCCGCCGCGACGAAACGGAGGTGGGGCATGACGTCGTCCAGGCGGATAGGTGCACCGGACGCGAAGAATCGTTCGGTGCTACTCGACGCAGCGGAGCAGCTGATGGTGGAAAGCGGTTACGCCGCAGTCACTTCGCGCCGGGTTGCAGACAAGGCTGCCCTCAAACCGCAGTTGGTCCACTATTACTTCCGCACCATGGACGACCTCTTCATGGAGGTCTTTCGGCGTCGTGCGGAAGAGGGCTTGCAGATCCAGGCAGCGATCCTGGACGCGCCCCACCCTCTGCGGGCGCTGTGGAACTTCAGTACCGACTCGACCGGCGTTGCGGTGACCATGGAGTTCATCGCGCTGGCCCGCCATCGTCCCGCCTTGCGTGCGGAAATCGCGCGTTACTCGGAACTGTTCCGCGTGGGTCAGCTGGCCGCGGCCGAGCAGGTTCTCGCACGCACCGAGTACGACGTATCGAGGATTCCGGCCGTGGTGGTGTCGGTCCTGATGACGAGCATTTCCCGTGTCGTCGTCATGGAGGAGGCATTGGGCGTCACCGCGGGGCATGCCGAAACCATCGAGCTCATCGACTGGTGCCTGGGAGTCCTCGAGAACGAGGCCGCCGACCGGGCGATCGGCAACGTGCGCGGTCGCTCCGACCTGCGATAACGCCGACGGCGCGCCCACCGCCGGCAAGCAATTCGAAAACATCCATTGCATGAATGAGAATTGTCTTCTACCTTGATGAGCGGGAAGATCTCGTCTCGACGTCCGGTCGCCCGCGGGTCGTCGAGCCTGCCCCTGGATGCGCGCCGTCGTGTCGGTGACCCGACGGTTGTCGCCCGAATCGATATGCCCGAGAATTGCTTCGGTTTCCGAGTTTCTCCGATATGCCTACGCGTGCAGCGCTTTTCGATGATGCTTTCGGTGTGCCGGCGAATGCCGCACACGCGCTTTCTCACTGTCGAGGGGGAACGGCCGTGGCACAGACCATTTCGAGATCGGCGTCGCGCTGCCGGTTCCCGCTGAGCTCTGGTCCGGTCGGCGCCGGAACGCAAGGTGAGCGGTGATGGCGACGCCCGCGGTCAACGAGATCGGTGGTTGGGCACGGGGATACCTTCGTCGTCACCCGATTGCCGCACTCGAGACCGTGGGCGGCCAATTCGTCCTGGGTTTCCGCGCTGTCCAGTATCTGTTCATCGATGTCTTCACTCTGCGGTTTCCGTTCGTGGAGTTCGTTCGGCAGGCCGCGTTCATGGCTTCGGCCTCGGCATTGCCGACGATGTTCGTCGCAGTGCCGATCGGCGTGACTCTGTCGATCCAGTTCGGTTTGCTGGCCGGTCAGGTAGGCGCGACCTCTCTTGCCGGTGCGGCGAGCGGCCTGGCAGTCATCAAACAGGGAGCGCCCATGGTCGCGGCCCTGCTCATGGCGTCCGCGGCCGGTTCAGCGGTGTGCGCGGACCTCGGGTCCCGAAAGATCCGAGACGAGATCGACGCAATGGAAGTCATGGGCTTGTCGGTGATCCGCCGACTCGTCGTTCCACGCCTCGTCGCTGCCGTCGTGGTCGGGCTCGCCCTGACCGGGCTGGTGTGCTTCGTAGGATTTCTCTCGGGCTATCTCTTCAACACGTTCGTCATGAACGGCACCCCCGGTAGTTTCGTGTCGACTTTCGCCTCGTTCGCGACCATCGGGGACTTCGTGCTGACGATGATCAAAGCGACAGTGTTCGGCGCCATCGTCGCCATCGTCGCGTGCCAGAAGGGTCTGTCGACCCGGGGCGGGCCCGCGGGAGTGGCCAACTCCGTCAATGCGACCGTCGTTGCCTCGATCCTTCTGCTCATGATCGTGAACGTCGTCTTCACGCAGGTGTATGTGCTGCTGTTCCCGCGGACGGGGTTCTGAGTGGCCTCCCGGTACGTGCCTCGCGGCACGCGCCCGTTCGTCGTCGCAGGCAGGGCACAGGCCAGATCGATTCAGCGTCTCGGGCACATGGTCGTGTTCCTGCTCCGCGCGGTCGCGGCCGTCCCTGTGACGCTGCGTCACTACAGAAAAGAGTTCTTGCGCATCCTGTCCGATGTCACGTGGGGAAACGGATCGCTCGTCGTCGGCGGCGGCACCGCAGGCGTGATCATCGTCCTGGGAGCGTCCGCCGGAGCGATCGTGGCGATCGAAGGCTACAACGCACTGCATCTGCTGGGCCTCGAGCCTGCGACCGGAATGGTGGCGTCGACTGCGACCACCCGGGAACTCGCACCGATCATGGCGTCGCTCGCATTCGCGGCGCAGGCTGGTTGCCGGTTCACCGCGCAATTGGGTGCGATGCGGATCTCGGAGGAGATCGACGCGATGGAATCACTGGCGATCCGCTCGATCCCGTACCTGGTCACCACCCGGCTACTCGCATCGGTCGTGGCGGTCGTTCCGTTGTACCTCGTGTGTCTCACGGTGAACTACGTTGCGGTGCAAGCCGTCATCGGTTTCACCGGAGGTGTCTCGTCGGGGACGTACGAGCACTATTTCGCCTTGGTGCTCAGCGGCACGGACATCTTCTATTCGCTGCTCAAAACGATTGTCTTCGTCATCATCACGACGACGATCCAGTGCTACTACGGGTTCTATGCCTCCGGGGGGCCGCAGGGCGTAGGCACCGCGGCCGGTCGCGCGATGCGCGCCAGTATCTCGGCGATGATCGTGGTCAATCTCCTCATGACGGTCGCGCTGTGGGGCATCGGGTCGGGTGCGAGGCTGGGGGGATAGCGGATGGCGATCATCCTGGAAAGCGATACCGGGCAGATGACCCCCGCCAGGCTGTTCGCTGCCGGCGCCGTCGCGTTGCTCGTCGCTGTGACGCTGGTGGTCCTCGTCGGCGTGAAGGTCGACGGCAGATTCACGGAGACGGTCGACGTCGAGGCGGCATTGTCCGACATCGGGGACGGTCTGCCTGCCCGTTCGGACGTGAAGTTCCGCGGGGTCCTCGTGGGGGAGGTCAGCGACGTTCGCCGGCCCGAGGGAGAGCGTGCCGGGGTCGTACTGATGTCGTTGAAACCCGAGTACGCACAGAGTATTCCGGGCAGTGTGACGGCCCGCGTCGTGCCGAGCAATGTCTTCGCCGTGTCGTCGGTCCAACTTGTCGACAACGGTGCGGCGCCACCGCTGCACGACGGGTCGACGATCCTCCAGGACACCAGCTTGTCGACCGTGCAGTTGCAGACCGCACTGACGAAGCTTCGCGAGATCACAGCCGCGACAGCGAGAGCCGAAATGCAGCACACTCTCGGTGTTCTCGCCGCCGTGGCCGAGGCCACCGACCGGCGTGGAGACGACATCGTCACCGCCGGGGCGCAACTCGACCGAATTGTGTGGGAGGTCGGAGCCGTTCTCACGCCGGACGGAGGACCGTCGACACTGGTTGCCCTGTCGGACGCCGTGCGGGGGCTCAGCGAGTCGGCGCCGGACCTGCTCGACGCCGTCCATCACGCTGTCGTTCCGATGCGCACGATCACCGAGCAGCGGGCCGAACTGGACACCTTCCTCGCTGCCGGCGCCGACACCCTGTCCTCGCTGGCAACGGGCATGGAGAAACACGCGGACACGGTGATGGGGGTTACGGCGGCGTTGACGCCCGTACTGGGCGTAGTGGCGGACGGGTCGTCCGCGTTCACGCCGATCACCGTGAGGATGCGCCGTATCTCCGACAAATGGTTCGAGAGTTTCTGGCCGGAAGGCGAGGAGCGGGGGATGGGCAAGTTCATCTTCCAGTTCACACCGCACCGCATGTACACACGAGCCGACTGTCCTCGCTACGGTGACCTCGCAGGTGCGAGCTGCGCCACCGCACCGGACACGGGAGCGCCGCCGATCTCGTCCCTGGACAGGGAGCCGCCGATCGTCAGCACCGTGCCGGTCGGTGGAAACGTCGGTCCGGTCGGCGGCGAGCAGGAGAAGGACCTCCTCGGCAAGATTCTCGGAGGCGATGCGTCGGCCGCAGCCGAGTTGCTTCTCGGCCCTGTGGCGCGTGGAGCCGTCGTGAGCATCATCCCCGACGCGGACGGAGCGCCGAGATGAGCTACCGCACACCGTTGATAGGCCTGGGCCTGTTCCTGATCGTGTCCATCGCGCTGACCTGGCCGGTGCTCGTTACCCTCCAGCGCGGCGTGAACGGCTCGACGACACCGTACAGCGCGGTCTTCAGCGACGTGTCCGGGCTCAGGGTGGGAGACGACGTGCGGATGGCCGGTGTCCGGGTGGGCCGCATCGATTCGATCGAACTCGACGACACGGTTGCGCGGGTTGCCTTCCGCATCGAGTCGGATCAGGTCGTGTACGACAACACCGAAGCCGCGATCACCTATCAGAACATCATCGGCCAGCGGTATCTCGGTCTGTCGCTCGGCGACGGCGGGTCCGCGACCCCGCTTCCCGCGCACACCGAGATACCGCTCGAGCGAACCGAGCCGTCCTTCGATATCAGTGTGCTGCTCAACGGTTTCGAACCCCTCTTCAGCGTTCTCGATCCGGAGCAGGTGGACGAGATCACCGGAGCGATCATCGCTGCGTTGCAGGGCGACGCCGGATCCGTGACCACGCTCGTGGCCGAAACATCCCGTCTGGCAGAGTCCCTGGCCGAGCCGGACAGGATTCTCGGCGACATCATCGTCGATCTCGACGGAGTGATCAACGATCTGGCGACGCATAGCGGGGACGTCGACTCCGTCATCGGCAGCGCGCGGGCGATCTTGGCGGAACTGTCGGCGAGGCGCACCGAGACGATCGAGTCGATGGACTCGATCGCCACGACCGTCGACCGCCTTGCCACTCTGACTGCGGAGATACAGCCCGATCTGCACGATATGCTTGCCAGGGAGCCTGGATTCACCGAGCACTACATGGACAACCTGGAGGAGTTCGAGTATTTCGGGAGGAACCTGCCGGCGCTGCTCAAGGGCCTCGCCCGGGTGAGCCAGGACGGCAGCTATCTCAGCACGTACCTGTGCAACTTCAACGTCACGCTGATACCCGCTCTGAGCAACGTCATTCCGACGCTCGTCGCGCAGGCCACGCCCGAGGGCCGTGCCACGTACTCCCCGGTGTGCGGGTGATGCGCATGATGCCGGAGAAGACGGCAACCACGCGAGCGCGGAAGCCCACGCTCGAGGACCGAAGTCCGCTCCTGCTGGGCACCCTCACGGTCCTCGCCATCATCGTGGCACTGGCGGCCACCGTGGTCGTCTCCGGTGCCGGGTTCGGCTCGGTGCGGTACGAAGCCGAGTTCGCGCAGGCCGCGCGGATCACACCCGGTGACGGTGTGACGATCGCAGGTATCCAGGTCGGGACGGTCGAAGCCACCCGGCTCGACGGAGAACACGTGCTCGTCGAGATGGACATCGATCGGGGTGTGCATCTGGGCGTCGACACGATCGCCTCGATCAAGCTCACCACACTGCTCGGATCCCGTTACGTGGAACTTCGTCCGGCCGGTGCAACACCCTTACCGGACAACCGGATTCCACTCTCGAACACCGTGGTCCCCTACGACCTGCAGGCCGTCCTGGCCGACGCAACCACGACGTTCGAGCAGGTGGACGCGGAACGGCTGGGCACGACACTCGACACGCTCTCCGCCGAACTCGACGGGGTTCCCGCGCTGTTGCCTCAGGTGATGGCGAATATCGAGAGCCTGTCGGGCACCGTCGCCGATCGACGCGATCAGATCGGGTCGATCCTGGAAGCCACCGCGTCGATGACGAGCATCGTGCGCGCACAGCAACACAGTCTGGGTTCCCTCGTGCGGGACGGTCGGGATCTGATGCACGAACTCGAGTCCCGGCAGAACCTGATCCAGCGGTTGCTGACCTCGACGGCGGAACTGGTCGAGGTCCTTCACTCGGTCGTCGTCGACGACCGTACGGAGATCGACTCGCTCATATCGAGCCTCAGCGGGCTGCTGCACACGTTGAGCAACAACGACGCATTGTTCCGCAACATCCTTCAGATCCTTCCGGTACCGATCAGGAACTTCGCGAACGCGTCGGGGACGGCCAACGAGGTCGATTTCACCGCACCGGCAGGGCCGATGATCGATTCGTGGATGTGCGCTCTGGCCGGTCACACCGGCGACCCCAGCCTGACCGCCTACCTCGGGGAGTGCGAATGAGATCGAGGACCGTTCTGGTCACAGTCGCGATCGCCGCGATGGTCGTCGCCGTAGCTGCTGTCGTTGCCGGCCGCGTATCGGCCGAACCGGACTCGATCACCGTCACCGCGCGCTTCGACAGTGCAGCAGGACTCTACGAGGGAAATGAGGTCGCGGTACTCGGCATTGCGGTCGGCCGGGTCACCACCGTCGAGGCCCGGGGTACTCACGTGGCCGTCACGATGGAGATCGACGGCGGTACCGACATCCCGGCGGACGTCCAGGCGGTCGCCGTGTCCACCTCGGTGCTGACAGACCGGCATGTCGAACTCACGCCCGTCTACGCGGGCGGGGAAGTGCTGCAGGACAACGACACCATCGAACTCGACCGCACCCGGACTCCCATCGAGTTCGACAGACTGCTGGCGATGGCCGACACGATGGCGTTGGAACTCGAGGGTGACGGTGAGGGCAACGGTCCGGTATCGAGTTTGCTCGACCTCGGCGTCGGCATGACCGCGGGGAACGGAGTCGGGATCAGAAGTGCACTCGGGAGGCTGTCCGAAGCGATGAAGCTGAGTTCGGACCAGGGTGCCGCAACCGGAAACCAACTGACCGCGATCGTCGACAACCTCTCCGTCCTGAGCAGCACCGCCGCCGCGAACGACGCGGATATCCGAGAGTTCGGAGAGGCGACCCGAAGGCTGAGCGAGGTGCTTGCCGAGTCGAATCTCGGGTGGGGGGATACCGGCACGCACATCAACGAGGTTCTCGCGCAGGCGACCTCTCTGTTGCAGGACAACCGTGAACCCATTCGCTCCACGATGACGAATGCGGAGACCGTCACCCGTGCGCTCGCCGAGTACCGCAACGAGGTCGGCGAGTTTCTCGATCTTGCGCCGCTGCTGATGGACAACGCGTACAACGCGATCGATCAGGAGACCGGGGCCGCCCGGGTACACGCGCAGCTCGAGAAGGTCTTTTTCGACGGAGAACTCGTGTCCCAGGTATGCACTCTTCTCGAGATGCGCGAGCTCGGGTGCAGCACAGGCACCCTGAAGGACTTCGGTCCGGGATTCGGGATCGCCTCGATGCTCGAGGGAATCGCGGGGCTTCCGAGATGATGTGCTCGTGGTGGCGCCGGATGGCGGTCGTGGGTACGGGGGCGGCGGTGCTCGCCACGACGGCATGCTCCGTCGGATTGGAAGATCTTCCGCTGCCCGAACCGGGAGTGGGCGGCGAGTCGTATTCGCTGCACGCGACTTTCGAGAACGCGTTGAACCTGCCGACGAAGGCAAAGGTGAAGTTGTCGGGAGCCGACATCGGTGAAGTCGCGTCGATGGTGGTGCAGGATTACGCAGCGGTGGTCACCATGCGCATCGCGAGCGGCGTGACCGTCGAGGCAGGTACGACCGCCGAACTTCGTTCGGCCACCCCCCTCGGCGATGTGTTCGTGGCCTTGCGGCCGCCGCCCGAGGCCACCGGCGCCACGCCACTCCGGGAAGGCGACACCATTCCGCTGTCTTCGACCTCGGCGGCAGCGACCATCGAGGAATTGCTCTCCACTGCATCGGTTCTCGTCAACGGCGGTGCCCTCCGCAATTTCACGAAGATCGTCAACGGTCTGGGGGAGGCGGTCGGGGGACGTGGCGACAACCTCGCGAATCTCGTGAACGAATCGACGCGACTGCTCGGACTGATCGCACGACGTACCGACGAGATCGAGGAGACGCTCGTCCGTACGGACCAACTGATCACGACGATCTCGGAGCGCCGGTCGACGATCGACGACGTCGTACTCGCGGCGCGGCCCGCACTGGACGTGGTGGCCGCCGAGACGTCGCAGGTGCTCGATCTGGTCTCGCAAGTCGACCGCATCAGCCAGCAGATCCAGCGATTTCCGGCGGTGCAGGACACCGATACCCGCAGCATGATCGCAGACATCAACCGCATTGCGGCAGAGCTGAATGCGGCGGCGACCGATCCGGAGGCCGAGCTCTCCGCCGTCAACAGATTGCTGGCACCGATCATGAAAGTCACGAGCAGCACGGCGGCGAACACCGACGCGGACCTCGAGCAGTTGGTGATCGGATCCGAGCCGATTCCGGGGCACCCGGGCGATCCGGGAAGCCGGTTGCCCGACGACACGGATTGGCAAGCCTTCGTGGGAACGCTGACGTACACACTGACACGTCTGCAAGGCCGGCTGGAGGCGGGAGGATGACCCACCGGCCAGGAGTGCGGCGAGTACCGGACGTGGTTGCAGGCGGGGTGGTGTCCGGGGTCCGCATCGGAAACGCCCATCGGTTGGGGTTGTCGCTCGCGGCACTCGTGATGACCGGAGTCCTGGGTGTCGGCTATCTGGTGTTCGGTGTCTTCGAAATGGGGCTGTCGGGCGGAACGATCCGCGTACGAGTCCATTTCGACGATTCCGGCGGCATCCTTCCGGGGCGCGACGTGGCCCTCCGTGGTGTACCCGTCGGACGTGTGACCTCCGTGGACCTGACCGGCGACGGCGTTGTCGTGCTGGCCGAGATCGATTCCCGGACCCGGATTCCGATCGGTGGTGAGGTGCGGGTGGCGGGACTGTCGCTCGCGGGCGAACAGTATCTCGACTTCCGGCCCGCTACCGATGACGGTCCGTATCTCGAAGACGGAGCGGAGATCTCGTCGGACGACACCACCACACCTGTCCCGTTGTCGGCGCTCATGCACGACATGGACGGCATGCTCGCGCAAATCGATCCGGCGTCGTTGCAGACCATCGTGGACGAACTCGGTGTCGGACCGGAAGGACCCCGGAAACTGTCCGACATCGTCGACGGCGGCACGTTTCTCATTTCGGCACTCGACGGAGTGCTGCCGCAGACGGGCACGCTCCTGCGCACCGGGAAGGTCGTGCTCGGGACGCTTGCCGACGCCGCGCCCGGCCTGCAGGCCGTGTCGGCAGAAATGGAGCACACGCTCGGTGGAATCGAATCGATGGATGAGGGATTCCGGTCGTTCGTGCAGACGGCTCCCGACACGATGGCGGCGGCCGACGCGATCATCGCCGAGAATTCGCCCACGATGGTGCAGCTGCTGGGCAATCTCACCACCGTCGCGCAGATGGCGTACGTGAGGGTGCCCGCGCTCGAAGAGTTCTTCTTCCCGAGCGAGCGGGACGGGTCCACGCTGGAGGCGCTCATGACGGCGTTCCGTGACGACGGCGTCTGGGCTCTCGTCAACATCTACCCTCGATATTCGTGCGACTACGACCTGCCGCGTGAGTCGCCGACGATTCCGAGTTTCCCCGAGCCGTTTCTGTACACGTACTGCAACAACCCCGATCCGTCGACTCTCGTTCGGGGCGCGCGCAATGCGCCGCGCCCTGTGGGAGAGGAAGGTGCGGCCGGATTGCCGCCGGGTGCAGATCCGCTTCGGCGCGCAGATCCGACTCCCATCGGGCCTCGGACGGTTCCGCTCGAATACGGCGGTCCGACCATGCACTGGGAAAGCGTCAACTGAGCGGTTACCGAAAAGCCCGAATGGAGAACGCAATGAGTACCGAGAGCGCGACAGTCGGAGAAGACGCGGTCGACACCGAAAAGGCCGCCGCCAAAGAAACACCGGATACGCAGGCGGACGGCACGACACCGGCGAACCCCGCTGGGGGAGGGCGGCCGTCGGTATCCCGGACGTTCCGCCGGGCCGGGTTTGCGGTGCTGGTGGTTCTGGCACTCGGAGCAACGGCGACAGCCGCGGTGTTCGGTCTGCAATTGCGCGACGCGAAGGCCGTCGAGAGCGCAGCCCGTGAGGCCTCCGACGTCGCACGGCAGTACGCCGTCACCCTCACCTCGGTCGGTGCCGACCTCGAGAGTGATTTCGCCGCAGTCCTCGACGGGGCAACCGGCGAGTTCGAGAAGATGTACGCGGAGTCGAGTGAGCAACTCCGGCAGTTGCTGATCGACAATCAGGCGCAGGCCGAGGGTGTCGTCGTGGAGTCGGGTATCAAGTCCGCGACACCGACGAAGGTCGAGGTGCTGTTGTTCATCGACCAGTCCGTGACCAATGCACTCGTTCCCGAGCCGCGGCTCGACCGCAGCCGCGTCGTGATGACCATGGAACTGGTCGACGGTCGCTGGCTCGCGTCGCAGGCCGATCTGCCCTGAGCCGTCCCGTCGCCGCCGATCAGATTCTCGGGGGTGCCGGGAGTTCTTTCTGGCCCAGCCACGCATCCCAGAGGGGGCGCAGCGAGGTGTCGGAGAAGCGAGCAGCGAGATCTTTGAATTGTGTCGTCGTGACGTTGGAATGGCGATGCTCCGACGTCCATGTCCGGAGAAGCGTGAAAAACGAGTCGTCGCCCAGAGTCAGGCGCAACGCATGCAGGGTGAGCGCTCCGCGCTTGTAGATCCGGTCGTCGAACATGTCCTTCGCGCCGGGATCCTCGAGGAGGATGTCCTGGGGCTTGCGGGAAAGGCCGCGATACGCGTCGGCCGCGAGGGCCTGGGCAGACGGCCCACCGGAGTTCTCGGACCACAGCCACTCGGCGTAACACGCGAAACCTTCGTGGAGCCAGATGTCGCACCAGCGAGACAGAGTCAGGCTGTTGCCGAACCACTGGTGAGCCAATTCGTGTGCCACGAGCCGTTCTTCGGTCCTGTGCCCGTCGCAGAAATTGGCCCCGAACGTGGACAGACCCTGCGCCTCGATGGGGATCTCGAGGTCGTCGTCGGTCACCAGGGCCGTGTAGTGCGCGAAGGGGTACGGGCCGAACAGGCGCGTGAACAACTCGAGCATCTCCTGTTGCCGCCCGAAGTCCTTGTCGAACGCGTCGCGCAGGCGTGACGGGTGTACCGCGTACTGCGGCACCGGCGACGACGCGATCGCGCGCATCTCGTAGTGCCCGATCTGCACGGTCGCCAGGTACGTCGCCATCGGCTCGGGTTGCTCGTAGACCCACGTGGTCCGGCTGGATTTGGTCGTCTTGTGGACGAGCGTTCCGTTCGCGATCGCCTGGAACGGCGCGTCCGTGGTGATCGAGATGCGGTAGGTCGCTTTCGATCCGGGATGGTCGTCGCACGGAAACCACGACGGAGCGCCGTTGGGCTGGCTCGCGACGAGCGAGCCCTCCTCGAGTTCCTCCCACCCGACATCACCCCACATGGTGTGGAGCGGTGTGGGGGTGCCGGCGTACTGGACGGAGAGGGTCAGCACCGCGCCCGCGGGGATGGCGTCCGCGGGGGTGACGGTGAGCTTGCCGCCGCGGTGCACGAACTTGGCGGGTCGTCGCCCGTTGACCGTCACCTTGGACACGCGCATCGACGGTGCGAGGTCGAGTGCGAACTTTCCCCGCACATCGGTGGTCGTCGCGATGATGACGGCCCGGCCCTCCAACCGGTTCGCCATGATCTTGTAGGCGAGATCGAGTTCGTACCGCGACACGCGGTAGCCGCGGTTGCCGCTGGTCGGAAGGTACGGGTCGAGGGGACGGTCGGCGGTCACGGGCGGCACCGGCTTCGCGGCCTTGATCGGTTTCACCGCGGTGACCAGTCGCCCGAGGACGTCCACGCCGAGATCGGGTTGCCCTGCCAGCGGGTCGACGGTGGCACGACGTCGCCGCGCATCACCAGAGATGCGGGTCCGACAGTGGCGCCGTCACCGATCCCCGATGCGGGTAGCGCGACGCACTGGGGGCCGAGGGTCGCGCCGGCGCCGAGAGTCACGGTGTCCATGGCCATGATCCGATCATGGAACAAGTGTGTCTGTACAACGCACCCGCGTTCCACTGTCGCGCCGTCGCCCAGCGTCACGAGGTCCGCTTCGGGCAGCCAGTAGCTTTCGCACCACACTCCGCGTCCGATCGTGGAACCGAGTGCGCGCAGCCACAGGTTCGTGGCCGCGGTGCCCGTCGCCGCGCGGGCGAACCACGGCGCGGCGACGGTCTCGACGAAGGTGTCCGATACTTCGTTGCGCCACACGAATGAACTCCACAGCGGATGTTCTTCTCGGCCGATGCGCCCCACGATCAGCCATTTCGCCGCGATCGTCACCAGGCACGCGACCGCGCCGGCGGCCATCAGCACCACACCGCCGAGCAGGACGGCGATCCGGTACCCGAAGTGCGACGCGAGCGTGTTGAGCGTGAAGAGGACTCCCAGCCCGATCCCGAACGTGACGATCATCGGAACGAGCCGGCAGGTCTCCACGAGACCGCGGGCGATCCGCAGCTTCGGCGACGGTGCGAAGGTGCGGCTCGCATCGCTGTCACCCGCAGCGCGGCGCAGTCGCACCGGGGGACTGCCGAGCCAGGACGACCCCGATTTCGCTTTCTGGGGCGCGGCCGAGAGGACCGCGACGAGACCGTGCTTCGGGACACGACGGCCGGGCGCCGCCATACCGGAATTACCGAGGAACGCCCGCTTTCCGACTTTGGCGTGCGAGATGTAGAGCCAGCCGCCCCCGAGTTCGTACGACGCGACCATCGTGTCGTCGGCCAGGAAGGCTCCGTCGGCGACCTTCGTGAACTTGGGCACCATGAGCACCGTCGACGCCTCGACGTCCTTGCCGATGTCTGCGCCGAGGAGCCGGAGCCAGCCCGGCGTGAGCATCGACGCGTACAGCGGGAAGAGGAAGGTGCGCGACGAATCCATCAGACGCTCGGTGGCCCACACCTGCCAGCCGATGCGGCTCCGGACCGGATGCCAGCCCTCCGTCATACGAATCGACAACAGTCGCACGGCGATCAGCGTGGTGAGTGCGAAGACGAACATGGTCAGCAACGCCGCGACCGGAAGCATCGCCAGGGACCGGGGAACGGCGTCTGCGACGGTCGCGGTGTCGCGCACCCACCACACGAGTAACGCGACACCTGCCGCGATCGACGCGATCGGCAGGCCGCCGAGGAGGACGGAGGTCAAGGCGTAGACGGGAATCCAGCGGGCTCCGCGGGGTGGTGCCTCCGAGGGCCAGGGACGGTCGGCCTTGCCGATCTTCTTGGCCGGCGACCCAGCCCAGTGCTGCCCGGACTTCACGCGCCCGAACACCGCGGAGCCGGCCTCGACTTCGGCATTCTTGCCGATGCGCGCACCGGGGGCGAGGAACGAGCGGGCACCGACGGCCGCGCCGGCACCCACCCGGATGGTGCCGATGTGGACGAGGTCGCCGTCGACCCAGTGACCCGACAGATCGACCTCGGGTTCGATCGAGCAGCCGTCGCCGAGTTCGAGGAGCCCGGTGATCGGGGGAAGGCTGTGGAGGTCGACATCTCGTCCCACCTTCGCTCCCAGGGCACGAGCGTAGTTCCGCATCCACGGGGCGCCCGAAATGTTGGTTGCTCCGACGGCGTCGGACAGGCGTAGCGCCGTCCACAGTCGCAGGTGCACCGAGCCGCCCCGCGGGTAACTTCCGGGAACCACATCGCGGAGCAGCAGCCGCGCTCCCACGACGGCAAGCGCCATGCGCCCGGGAGGGGTAAGGAACAGGGCGGCACCGAACGCGGTCCACCACCACGACAGGGTAACCGTCCACGGCACGTCGACGACCAGGCTGACGACGTTGTTGAGGATCGCGAGCCAGACGACCCACTGCAGTCCGGTGAGCGTCATGAGCGGCACGGTCGCGACGATCTGCGCGAACTGTGCGCGACGGGACACCGGAGCGACCACGCGGTGCGTGGCAGCGGTCGTCGGAGCCAGTTCGTCCAGGTAGACGGCGAGGGACCCGAGGCGTGGCCGGTCGTACAGCTGTGCGACGGTCATTTCCGGGTAGCGGGCACGAATGGCGGTGACGAGCTGGGCGGCTGCGAGCGAACCCCCGCCGAGTTCGAAGAAATCGTCGTCCAGGCCGTCGATGGGAGCGCCGAGGATGTCCGTCCACAACCCCGCCAGCCACGCGGCGGTGGGGTCGAGACCGAGGGCGTCGATCGAGTCGGCGTCTGCGCCGGGGAGCGGCCACGGCAAGGCGTTGCGGTCCACTTTCCCCGAGGTTCGGGTGGGGAGTTCGTCGACCCGGGCGAGCCGGGGCACGAGGGCGGCAGGAAGCTGCTCGGACAGGAGGTCGTGCGCGGCCGCCAGATCGAAGTCGGGGTCCGTCGAGGCGAGGTAGCCGACGAGAACCGAGTGTCCCGTCGCCGTCGTACGGACGGCGCAGGCGGCGCCGGCGACGCCCGGCAGGTTCTGCAAGGCATTGTCGACCTCACCGAGTTCGATGCGGCGTCCGCCGATCTTCACCTGATCGTCGGCACGCCCCTGGAACAGCAGTCCTTGCCGGTCGAGCACGACGAGGTCACCGCTGCGGTAGGCGCGCGACCATCCGAGACTCGGCATGGGCGCGTACTTTTCGGCGTCTTTCGCCGGGTCGAGGTATCGCGCCAGTCCCACGCCGCCGATGACGAGTTCACCGGCTTCTCCCTCGGCGACGGGGTTGCCCTCGGCGTCGACGACAGCGAGATCCCAGCCGTCGAGGGGCAGCCCGATGCGGACCGGCCCGGAGCCGTCCATGAGTGAGGCGCACGCGACGACGGTGGCTTCCGTCGGACCGTAGGTGTTCCACAACTCTCGTCCCGGAACGGCAAGCCGTTCGACGAGGTCCGGCGGGCAGGACTCGCCGCCGAAAATGAGCAGCCGCACCGCTTCGAGAGATTCGGCCGGCCACATCGCGGCGAGGGTCGGCACGGTGGAGACGACACTGATGTCACGCGAGATCAGCCACGGGCCGAGGTCCATGCCGGACCGGACCAATGAGCGCGGAGCGGGCACCAGGCACGCGCCGTGGCGCCACGCGAGCCACATCTCCTCACACGAGGCGTCGAATGCGACCGACAAGCCGGCCAGTACCCGGTCTCCCGGCCCGATCGGAGCGTCTCGGCAGAACAATCGCGCTTCGGCGTCGACGAACGCGGCGGCGTTGAGGTGGGTCACCGCCACACCCTTCGGAGTGCCGGTCGACCCCGACGTGAAGATGATCCACGCATCGTCCTCGAGCCGTGGACCGCGCAGCGGCGGGTCGGCCCGTACGGGAGCGGTACCGGGACCGATGCCGTCGTCGGTGACGACGGCGGTCACCCGGGCCTCGGAGAACACCAGGTCGGCGCGTTCGTCCGGGTCGTCGGCGTCCACGGGAACGTAGGCCGCGCCCGCGGCCAGGATCGCCAGGATGGTCACATACAGTTCGGCTCTGCCCGAGGTCATCCGAACCCCGACCCGATCGCCCGCACCGACCCCGGCGTCGAGGAGGGCGTACGCGCCTACCCGGACTTTCTCGAGCAGTTCCGCGTAGCCGATGACGCCGGTGCCGTCGTCGATCGCCGGTGCGTCGGGATGCGCCTCGGCGGTCGCGCGCAGGATGTCGACGAGGGTGCGGGCCGGCGGTGCGTGTGACGCGCGAAGAAACTCTGCGGGGATCACAGAGCTGCGGGGTTCAGCGGGGAGTGGGGCAGGCAAGTCCGCGGCGTCCTTCTACTCGATGGTGCTCCGGTTATCTCACGTTCAAGTGGACACGAGGTGAACGTCGGGGCACATCGCAGGGCCCGGGTGTGTCGCGCCCCGGCCGACTCGGAGGCGGTATTTCGGCAGGTCCGCGGCGTTCGTCCGCACTGTCGCGGTCGGCGCACCACATCCGGTTTGACACGGGACCGCCCGACTGCAATCCTCTTCGGCAGGTCATGAGTACCAGCATCGAGCCCCGGCTTGCTGGTCGGCAACCCTCCTCCGCGGTGGGGTGCTCCGGGTGACGACCTGGCTGTGATTCCAATACCGGACACGGCAAGCGCGGACTCCGCCGGCGATCGTTTCCCTTCGTCGTGGCGATTACCGACGGGTCCCTGGATCGACGAGGGATTTGGTCATGACTGCTGCATCTGCCACCGCCTGCATCGCGCCGTTCGCACACGTCTCCGGATGTGATGTGCAGGTGCCGCTCGTGCAGGGCGGCACCTGCACCTACGCCAACTTCGATTACGCGGCGAGTGCGCCCGCTCTCGCCACAGTCACCGAACGCATCGCCGAGTTGCTGCCGTACTACGCGAGCGTCCATCGCGGCGCCGGATACGCCTCGCGGGTGAGCACCGCGAGTTACGAGGATTCGCGAGAGTCGGTGGCGCGCTTCGTCGGTGCCGACACCGATCAGGTCGTCGTTTTCACCCGCAACACGACCGATTCGCTGAACCTGCTGGCGGGTGCGGTGCCCGGTGACGTCGTGGTGCTCGATATCGAGCATCACGCGAATCTCCTCCCGTGGAAGAACTCCCGGGTTGTCGTGGCGGCCGACTCGATCGCGGAGACCGTGCAGCGTATCGCCGAGGAGCTGAACCGGGCGCCGGCCGCGCTGCTCGCCGTCACGGGTGCCTCCAACGTGACCGGTGAAGTGCTGCCGATCTCCGAGCTCGCCGCCCTCGCTCATTCGTGCGGTGCGCGGATTCTCGTCGACGGTGCGCAGTTGGTGCCCCACCGCAGCGTGGATCTCACCGCCGACGGAATCGATTACCTCGCCTTCTCCGGTCACAAGCTCTACGCCCCGTTCGGCGCCGGAGTGCTCGTGGGACGCCGCGACTGGCTCGACACCGCCGAGCCGTACCTCGCCGGTGGCGGCGCGGTGCGCGAGGTGACTCTCGACGGTGCCGAATGGGCTTGTGCCCCTGCGCGACACGAGGCCGGAACACCGAACGTACTCGGGGTTGCCGCCCTGGCCGCGGCATGCGACACCCTCGGCGGTTTCGACACCGAGGCCGCGGCGCGGCACGAGGAAGAACTGTGCCGCCTGCTCGTCGACGGATTGAGCGGCATCGAGGGCGTCGAGATCCTGAAGTTGTGGGACGACTCGCAAGACTGCGTCGGCATCGTGACCTTCACCGTGGATGGATACGAACCGGGTGAGGTGGCGTCGTACCTTTCGGCCGAGCACGGAATCGGAGTGCGCGACGGGCGTTTCTGCGCGCACCCGCTGCTCGCACGCGTGGGACGCCCGGGTGGGGCGGTGCGCGCGTCGCTGGGGCTGGGCAGCTCGTCGGCAGACGTGGACCGGTTGCTCGCCGCGCTGCGCACTCTGGTCGCGCAAGGACCTGCGTGGACGCACGCGAAGACCGGCGGCGTGTGGAGCCCGGCACCGGAAACCCGGCCCGGACTCGCGCAGTCGGGAGAGGGTGCGTCGCAATGCATCTGAGTGTGAGTGTTGTGGTCGACAATTCCCCATGGGGTAGGTAGGGTTCTCGCCATGACCTCGGAGGCGACTGCAACGGCGCACTGGTGCCGCCGGCATGTCGATCTGTGCCGCACCGCCTCCGGTACCTGTCCGGACTGAGTTCTCTCCGCACGCTTTTCAGCTGCTGCCGCATCGCGGCTCATTCGAGAGGTTACTCATGTCCGATACCGATTCCACGTACCGGGACCGGACGCGGCGGTTGCTGCGCGTCGCGGTCGAACTCTCCGGGCAATCCGGACCCGACTACTGGGCTGATCTCACCGTCGGCCGTCCCGCCGATCCTCCGCTCGACCCTGCCGCGCCGTCCGGCAACGTAATCCGGGTTCGCGCCGCCGACCTGCGGGAAACAGCGAAGATTCGCGACCGGATCCGTACCGAGGCCGTCGCGGAGGGCCGCGACCCCGATGCGGTGACGGTGCTCGTCGACCTCGAGGTGGTCGTCGATCCCGATGCACGTGCCGCGCGGATCCGCCACGCTCGGACCGACGGGATTGCCCGTCGGGGTCCGAGCACGTTGTCCTATGTGGGAACGCCGCACGGGCTCGCGAGCCTGATCGCCGACATCCATTCCGTCGGGGTGGCAGACGGCGTCACGCTGATTCCGTCGACGGCGCCGTTCACGGTGGAACATCTCGTCGACGGCACCCTCCCGTGGCTCGAGGCCCGCGGACTGCTGACGGTGTCACCGACTGTTGTGGAGGTTCTGCGACGGTTCGGTGAAGGGGCAGGTCCCGCGGCACGCGCGTCGTAGGCCGAACTGGGACGAGCGAAGGGGCAGGAGATTTCTCCTGCCCCTTCGCTTGTGCTCTAGGCGCTTCGTCGGTGGAGAGGGGTGACGACGTGGACGCGCGCGTCGGGGTCGAAGCGGTAGCCGGCGCCTCGGACAGTGGTGACGATGTCGCCGAACCTGCCGAGTTTCGACCGGATACGGGAGACGTGCACATCGACGCCCCGGTTGCCGCGTTCGGGATCGATGTAGCCGGCACCGAGGGTACGCAGAGTCGATCGGGGAACCGCTGTGTGAGGGCGATCGACGAGATACGAAAAAATCTCGAATTCGGTGTGGCTCAGCTCTACTCGGCTGCCGTCGAGCACCAGGCCGCGAGCGGGCAGGTCCACCACGAGCGGTGCGGGCCCCGGGCTGAGGAGCGTGTGGGTGCGTGCGCCGGGAAGAAGGCCGGTCGCTGTTTCGCGGAGCGCGTCGGCGAGTGCCGCGAGGTCGCCGGGGTGGACAGCGCCCGTGTCCGAAACTTGGACGATGAGAACGAGTTCCGGCTCATCGACTGAGGAGGTGCCGGTTGCGCGTTCGAGGTGGTCGGTGGTCATTCGAAGACTCCGCTCGGAGAATGGACATCGGCGCGCCGCATGACGCATATGCCGCGGGTGACTATCGCGGTTGCCGGGAAAGGAGAAGGGCTGGTGCGTATCTCAGCGCGCACACAGGCTCGAGCGGGTGCGGCACAGGTCGACGTGCCTGCGGCTCCACGCTCGGTCGGTCATGAGTCGAAGTGTACCGCGCGTGGCACTTCGGGTGGTAGCCGAGCGGTACCCCTTCAGTCCACGTCCACGTCGATTCCCGCCGTGACGCGCATCAGTTCGCGGTACGTGGTTCGAAACAGCGTGTTGGCGCATCCACCCGCCGCCCACAGTTCCGCGTGGTCCTTCAGTGACCGATCGATGTAGGTCGGGAGGTTGGTGGGGTGTCCGAGCGGGGCGACACCACCGACAGGCTGGCCGGTGACCTCGACGACCACCGAGCGGGGTGCCGGCGCCAGGGTGCCGCCGAGGCGCTCGCCGGTGCGGTCGAGTGCGACCCGGTGTGCGCCCGACACCAGGAGCAGGATCGGTTCGTCGTCGAGAAGGAACACCAGGGACTTCACGATGGAGCCCACGTCGGCTCCCACCGCCGCCGCGGCCTGTTCCGCGGTGGTCACGGAGTCGGGTTGCCTGGTGATGAGCCCGTGGTGTCCACGAGCGATGAGCGTGTCGGCGACACGGGCCACGTTCGGGTGCCAGAACCTGCTCATGAGTCAAGAGTAGGACCTGCTCATCGGGGACGAATACGCGAAACGCCCGAGGAGTTTCGGGGCGGTGGCAGTGCTCGCCGACGAGGGACATTACTCTCGAGTAATGACCGATCACACCAGTTGGAAAGCGTTCACCGTCGAGCACAAGGACCACGTCGCCCAGGTGACGCTCATCGGTCCCGGCAAAGGCAACGCGATGGGCCCGGACCTGTGGTCCGAGCTGCCCGTCCTGTTCGCCCAACTCGACGCAGATCCGGACGTGCGTGCCGTCGTGCTGGCCGGCGCCGGCAAACACTTCACGTTCGGCCTCGACCTCGTCGCGATGGGTGGTGACCTCGCGGCGGTCCTCGCAGACGGTGCCCGCGCGAAGGCGCGCACCGAGTTCCACGGGATGGTCAAGCGTATGCAGGCAGCCATCACGGCCGTCGCCGACTGCCGCAAGCCGGTCGTCGCGGCGATCCAGGGCTGGTGCATCGGCGGCGGTGTCGACCTCATCACCGCGGCCGACATCCGCTACGCGAGCGCCGACGCCAAGTTCAGCGTCCGCGAAGTGAAGGTGGGCATGGTCGCGGATGTCGGCACCCTCGCGCGCCTGCCGTACATCATCGGTGACGGGCACGTCCGGGAACTCGCCCTCACCGGCAAGGACATCGACGCTGCGCGCGCCGAGAAGATCGGTCTCGTCAACGACGTCTTCGCCGACGCCGACGACGTCCTCGCCGCGGCCCACCGGACCGCTGCGGAAATCGCGGCGAACCCGCCGCTGGTCGTGCACGGGATCAAGGACGTCCTCGACCACAGCCGCTCGGCGCAGGTCGACGACAGCCTTCGCTACGTCGCGGCATGGAATGCGGCGTTCCTGCCCTCGGAGGATCTCGGCGAGGCGATCAAGGCGATCTTCGAGAAGCGCCCGCCCGAGTTCAAGGGACAGTGACGACGGCCGGTACCCCGGCACACCCCCGACACGACGAATCTCCCGGCCGATCCGTGGATCATCCGGGAGATTCGTCGTTGCAGGACACTCAGGTGTTCTGCGGCAGGCTCAGTGGCCGCCGTTGTCCTTCAAGCGCGCGATGGAGGCAGTGACCTCGGCCTCTGCGTCGGCGCGGCCCGTCCAGTCCGCGGCTTCGACGTGCTTGCCCGGCTCGAGATCCTTGTAGTGCACGAAGAAGTGCTTGATCGCGTCGAGTTCGAACTGCGGCACGTCGCCGATGTCCTGGATGTGATCCCACCGCGGGTCACCTGCGGGGACCGCGAGAACCTTGTCGTCGCCACCGGCCTCGTCGACCATCTTGAACATGCCGACCGGACGGGCATCGACGATGACGCCGGGGTACACCGACTCGGGGAGCAGTACGAGGCAGTCGAGCGGATCGCCGTCTTCACCGAGAGTGTTCTCGATGTACCCGTAGTCGGCGGGGTACCCGAACGCGGTGTAGAGGTAGCGGTCGAGCTTGACGCGGCCGGTCTCGTGATCGACCTCGTACTTGTTCCGCTGCCCCTTGGGGATCTCGATGGTGACCTCGAACTCCACGCGCTTGCCTCACTTCGTCGGTGTTTTCGCTCGCCGATACGACATCCGTATCTGCGGTGATGGTCCGGAGAAAGGATAACGGGCGCGGCGCTAGTCTGGACGACGCAGGTACCGGACCACGAAGGCGGCCACCAGGGCGCGAGTGTGCAGGACACAGCGGAGGCGTGTTGGCGGGGCAGGAAAAGATCAAGAAGCAGGGTTCGTTGGTCACACGTCGGCGCCGGAACATCCGGATCCTGTTCGGTATCTGGGCCGCCGGTTTTCTCGCACTCGTCGTGGGCGGCGCATTTGCCGTCTACGACGTGCGCACCACTGCCAGCGCGACGATCGCGCCCGCTCCCGCACCGGTCGTCGCGGACCCCGCGGTCGCGCCGGTGGCGGACGATGCCCCGGCTCCGGTCCCCGCGGCCCTGGCCGCCGCGCTCGACGCAGCCGTGAAGAACCCGGCGCTCGGATCGTTCACCGGATCGGTCACCGATGCGGCCACCGGGACCGTCCTGTGGTCCCAGGACCCGGACCGGCCGATGACACCCGCATCCACGACGAAGATCCTCACCACCGCGGCCGCGTTGCTCGGCCTGCCCAGCGATCACCGCATCACGACGCGGGTGGTCGAGGGCTCCCGTCCCGGCGAGATCGTCCTCGTCGCGGGTGGCGACCCCACCCTCACCGCTCAGCCCGTCGGCGAAGACGGTTTCTACCCCGGTGGTCCCCGCATCGCCGATCTCGCGCAGCAAATCCAGCGCAGCGGAGCCGTCGTCGACACCGTGGTCGTCGATGTCGGGATCTTCAGCGGAGACCCGCTCGCGGTCGGATGGGACGCCACCGATGTCGGGGACGGGTTCGTCGCACCCATCGAACCGGTGATGCTCGACGGGGGACGCCTGCGGCCGCTCGAAGACGAGTCGCCGCGTTCGGCTACTCCTGCGCTCGACGCCGGGCGAGCGCTCGCCGCCGCACTCGGCGCCGATCCCGAGAAGGTCACGATCGGGACGGCCTCACCGGGTACAGCGCCCATGGCATCGGTTCAGTCCGCACCGCTGCGGACACGACTGGAACAAATGGTGCAGCATTCCGACAACGTGCTCGCCGAAACCATCGGACGGGAAATCGCGATCTCGTCGGGTAGCGCGCCCACGTTCACCGGTGCCGTCGAAGCTGTGACCCGCACTCTTCAGGGCGCCGGGATCGACACCTCCGGAGTCACGCTTCAGGACCTCAGCGGCCTGTCCCTCGACAACCGCATCCCGGCGCGGGTCCTCGACTCGATCGTCGCGCGCGCCGCCGGCCCGGACGCTCCGGCCCTGCGTCCGATGCTCGATTACCTGCCGGTCGCGGGTGCCACCGGCACGCTCAGCGACCGCTACGGCACCACTGCCCGTGCCGGAGCCGGGTGGGTCCGCGCGAAAACAGGCACACTGAGTCTTGTGAGCGGGCTTACGGGATACGTCGTGGACGTCGATGGCCGGGTACTGACGTTCGCACTCATGTCGAACGATCGGTTCCCCAACGAAGCACGACCCGCGCTGGACGACGTCGCGGCCGTACTCCGGGGATGCGGCTGCCGATGAGCGAACAGGAGCGGGGCATCGGCGACGCGATCGACTGGGAGTTCGCGGCGGGTGTCGGTGCCCGGCTCACGCGCTCCGGCCCCGCGATGTCGGGGTACACCCGTGACGCCGCCATCGAGGAGCTGTACGCGGCGGCGGAGCGCGCCGAAGGCCCGGTGCGTGAGCAGACCGGGATGGGCGACGGGACGGTGCCGCCGCCCGCGCGCGTCGTGGATCGCCCCGACTGGGTGCGGGCCGCGGCGGAGTCGATGGCGGACCTCACCGGGTCCGACCGGAGCGGGAGCTGGCTCGGTAAGCCCGCGGGCGCGCAGGCAGGCGCGATGCTCGCGTACCTCGCGTCGGCCGTCCTCGGTCAGTACGACCCGTTCTCGCGCACGCTGCTGCTCGTCGCACCCAACGTCGTCGCCGTCGAGCGCGCACTGAAGGTGCCGACCTCGGACTTCCGCCTGTGGGTGTGTCTGCACGAGGTCACCCACCGCGTGCAGTTCGAGCAGGCTCCCTGGATGGCGGACATCATGCGCGAGTCCACCGCCGAACTCACGGCAGCGGTCGACGAGCCGATGGGTGAGGTCGTGAGCAGGTTCGTGGCCGCCGCCCGCGATCTGCGCACTCCGGGCGAGAAGCCGATGTCGCAACGCGGCATGGTCGGACTGCTGCGTGCCACGCAGGCGGAACCGCAACGCGAATCGCTCGACCGGATGCTGGCGCTCGGAACGCTGCTCGAAGGCCACGCCGATCACGTCATGGACGGGGTGGGGCCGTCCGTCGTTCCGTCGGTGGCACGGATCCGCCGTGCGTTCGACAGCCGGCGTCGCCGCAACGGAAACCCGATCCACCGCGTGATCCGCGTCGTTCTCGGCGTGGACGCGAAGATGGCGCAGTACGTGCACGGCAAGAGGTTCGTCGACGCCGTCGTCGCGAAGGCCGGCATGGCGCAGTTCAACGCGGTGTGGTCCGGCCCCGACGCGCTCCCGACCCTCACGGAGATCGATCACCCGGACGCCTGGATCGCACGGGTGCTGGGCTGACCGTGCCGCCCGCTCCGCGACTGCCCGAACTGCCCGCAATCCACGAGGTCCGGCTGGCGGTGCGCGCCTGGCTGTCCACGCACGACGTGCGCGCGGTGGCCGTCGCGCTGTCCGGTGGCGCCGACTCCGCAGCGCTGATAGCGGCGGCCGTGGCCGAGGCCGACGAGGTGCACGCCGTCGTCGTCGACCATCGTCTGCAGGAGGGCTCGTCGGACGTCGCCGCGCGCGCCGCCGATTTCGCGCGTGCGCGTGGGTGCGCCTCCGTCCGGGTGGTGGCCGTGGACGTTACCGGCCCCGGAGGGCTGGAGGCGGCTGCTCGTACCGCCCGGTACAGGGCCCTCGACGAGGCGCGCGGCGGAATGCCGGTCCTGCTCGGCCACACTCTCGACGACCAAGCCGAGACGGTCCTCCTCGGTCTCGGCCGCGGTTCGGGGCTTCGCTCGATCTGCGGAATGGCGCCGTTCGACGCCCCGTGGGGGAGACCCCTGCTCGGCGTACGGAGAAGCGTCACCCGGCGCGCATGCGGCGAACTCGGTTACCTCCCGTACGAGGATCCCCACAACGCGGACCCGCGATTCACTCGCGTCCGATTGCGGACCGAGGCCCTCCCGATGCTCGAGGAGATCCTCGGTGGCGGAGTCGCCGCGGCGCTCGCTCGCACCGCCGCGCAACTTCGGGACGACGGGGAGGCGCTCGACGAAGCGGCTGCCGGCCTGCTGGCCCGTGCCGCGACCCCGCGCGAGCCCGCGGCCGACTGCTCACTCGATGTGACGGTGCTCACCGATGCACCCGCCGCGGTCCGCCGCCGGGCGGTTCGCTTGTGGCTGCTCGGACGCGGTGCACCCGCGCCGAACGACAAGTCGCTGCGCGCAATCGACGATCTGGTGGTGCTCTGGCACGGGCAGGGGCCCGTCGCGGTGGGCCGGGGTCCGGGAGCGGGGACCAGGTTGGTGGTGCTGCGTCGGCGTGGCAGGCTGAGTATGGAGTTCGTCGACCAGCAGCGGTGCGCGGACGACTGACGGAAGGTGGGTAGAACCCGGTGTACGAAGGTGACATTGCCTCGGTGCTGATCTCCGAGGAGCAGATCGCAGAGCGGACGGCCGAACTGGCAGCCTCGATTGCGGAGCGATACCCCGAGGGCGCCCCGGAGGGTGATCTCCTGCTCATCGGTGTGCTCAAAGGCGCGATCTTCTTCATGACCGACTTCGCCCGAGCTCTGCCGATCCCGGCCCAGATGGAATTCATGGCGGTGAGCTCGTACGGTTCCTCGACCTCGTCCTCCGGTGTGGTCCGGATTCTCAAGGACCTCGACAAGGACATCGCCGGCCGCAACGTCCTGATCGTCGAGGACATCATCGACTCGGGTCTGACGCTGTCCTGGCTGATCCGCAACCTGTCGACGCGCAACCCGGCGTCGCTCGAGGTCGTCACCCTGCTGCGCAAGCCCGACGCCCAGAAGATCGACGTCGAGGTCAAGGACGTCGGCTTCGACATCCCCAACGAGTTCGTCGTCGGGTACGGACTCGACTACGACGAGCGGTACCGGGACCTGCCCTACATCGGCACTCTCCACCCGAAGGTCTACAGCAGCTGACACCTGCGCGGTGGGAGTGCAGACGCCGCAGATGAACCGTCCGCAGCCTCGCTGTGGGTGGGAACAAGGGACACCGCCGGTTCGTTGTCTGTTCGAACGACCTGCTGCGACTCCGCGGCGGTTCGTCGTCACGCGGTAACCTTGCGGTGCCTGGTTGGTCACTGCTCGCGAAACCGCGACCGCACCGGGTGTAGCGCCCTCGACACGACACCGATGACGTCACTATCGAAAGGACCGGCCGGCCGGGCCGAACCTGTATGAACCGCAAGACAGTGTTCCGTAATCTGGCGATTGTCGCCGGCATCCTGTTGGTCATCTACGCCTTCAGCTACTTCGGCGACGACACGCGCGGCTTCACGAAGGTGGACACGTCTGTCGCGATCTCCCAGCTCGAGGCGAAAAACGTCAGCGAGGCGCGCATCGACGACCGTGAGCAGCAGCTCCGGTTGTGGCTGAACAACGGCGACGATGCGACCGAGGGCAGTACCGAGATCATCGCGAAGTACCCCGCGTCGGCATCGGAGCAGATCTTCGATCTGGTCGGTGATTCCGGCGTGCCGAAGTACAACACGCAGGTCACCCAGGAGAGCTGGCTGACGTCGATCCTGCTGTTCGTGGTGCCGATGGCCATCCTGCTGGTGGTGTTCTTCCTCGTCATGAGCCGTATGCAGGGCGGTGGCCGCGGCGGGATGATGGGCTTCGGCAAGTCTCGTGCCAAGCAGCTGACCAAGGACATGCCCAAGACGACGTTCAACGACGTCGCGGGTGCGAACGAGGCCGTCGAAGAGCTGTACGAGATCAAGGACTTCCTGCAGAACCCGAGCCGGTACCAGGCGCTCGGCGCCAAGATTCCGAAGGGCGTGCTGCTGTACGGCCCTCCCGGCACGGGTAAGACGCTGCTCGCGCGCGCTGTCGCAGGCGAGGCCGGCGTGCCGTTCTTCACGATCTCCGGTTCGGACTTCGTCGAGATGTTCGTCGGCGTCGGTGCCTCCCGCGTGCGCGACCTGTTCGAGCAGGCCAAGCAGAACGCGCCCTGCATCATCTTCGTCGACGAGATCGACGCCGTCGGCCGTCAGCGTGGTGCGGGCCTCGGCGGTGGCCACGACGAGCGCGAACAGACTCTCAACCAGCTGCTCGTCGAGATGGACGGCTTCGGTGACCGCTCCGGCATCATCGTCATGGCCGCCACCAACCGGCCCGACATCCTCGACCCCGCGTTGCTGCGCCCAGGTCGTTTCGACCGTCAGATCCCGGTGAGCAATCCGGATCTCGCCGGTCGCCGCGCGATCCTCGCGGTGCATTCCAAGGGCAAGCCGATCGACCCGAACGCCGACCTCGGCGGTCTCGCCAAGCGCACCGTGGGCATGTCCGGTGCCGACCTGGCGAACGTCGTGAACGAAGCAGCCCTGCTCACCGCCCGCGAGAACGGCACGGTCATCACCGAGGCGACGCTCGAAGAGGCCGTGGACCGCGTGATCGGCGGGCCGCGCCGCAAGAGCCGCATCATCAGCGAATACGAGAAGAAGATCACCGCGTACCACGAGGGCGGTCACACGCTCGCCGCGTGGGCGATGCCCGACATCGAGCCGGTGTACAAGGTCACGATTCTGGCCCGTGGGCGCACGGGCGGGCACGCCATGACGGTGCCCGAGGACGACAAGGGCCTGATGACCCGGTCCGAGATGATCGCGCGCCTGGTCATGGCGATGGGTGGCCGCGCCGCCGAAGAGCTGATCTTCCGCGAGCCCACCACCGGTGCTTCGTCGGACATCGATCAGGCGACGAAGATCGCCCGCGCGATGGTCACCGAGTACGGCATGAGCGCGAAGCTCGGCGCCGTCCATTACGGCCAGGAGCAGGGCGACCCGTTCCTCGGACGGTCGATGGGGAACCAGACCGACTACTCGCACGAGGTGGCCCGCGAGATCGACGAAGAGGTCCGCAACCTCATCGAGGCTGCGCACACCGAGGCATGGTCGATTCTCAACGAGTACCGCGACGTCCTCGACGTGCTCGCGGGCGAGTTGCTCGAGCACGAGACGCTCACCCGCAAGGACCTCGAGCGGATTCTCGCCGATGTCCACAAGCGCCCGCGCATCACCGCGTTCAACGATTTCGGTGACCGTATCCCGTCCGACAAGCCGCCGATCAAGACGCCGCGCGAACTCGCAGAAGAGCGTGGCGAGCCGTGGCCGGCGGAGCCGCCGAGCCTGACGAAGCCGCCGCAGCCGCAGCCGCAGCACCAGCAGCCGCAGCACCAGCCGGACCCGCACGGCTCCAACGGTCGGCCGCAGCACGGCGACGACCGGCAGCCGCAGTACCCGGGTGCGCCCCAGCCGGCGCAGCCGCAGTCGGCGCAGCCCCAATACCCGGGTGCCCAGCCGCAGTACCCCGGCGCCGCGCCCGCGGAGCCGCAGTACCAGCCGTCGGCTCCCGGAAACGGGTACGGCCGGCCTCAGCCTCAGCCGATCCCGGCGTCCGAGCCGCTACCCGGATTCCCGCCGGCGCCGTACCCGGGTGGACCCCGGCACGCGACCCGGCCCGACTACGGCGCCCCCGCCGGCTGGTCGGCACCGGGCTGGCCGCCGGAGGAACAGCAGGACGAGCGCGGAACCTTCCGGGGCGGTTACCCCGATTGGACCCGCACGGGATCCGACAACTCCGATGAACAACGGGACGAGGGACATCCGACCCCCGAACCGCCACCCACGCAGCCGTGGGAAGGGCCGTCCGGCCAGCGTTGAGACGACGAGCAACTTCAAGAGTGGAGGACTGGCGGGTGTCGGTTGATCACGTGGGTACCGCAGCGGGTTCCGGTATGGACGACGATGACGTGGTGTCGCAGACGCTGAGTGTGGAGGCGGGGCGAGTTTTCGACCAGCCACGCGCCGAGGCGGCCGTGCGGGAACTGCTCATCGCCGTGGGCGAGGATCCTGAACGGGAAGGTCTGCGCGACACCCCGGCGCGCGTTGCACGGGCATATCGCGAGGTGTTCGCGGGCCTGTTCACCAACCCCGACGAGGTTCTCAACACCACTTTCGACGAGGGACACCGGGAACTCGTGCTGGTGCGCGACATCCCGATGTACTCGACGTGTGAACACCACCTGGTGTCCTTCCACGGCGTCGCGCACGTCGGCTACATTCCCGGCCCGACCGGTCGCGTCACGGGTCTGTCGAAGCTCGCACGCGTGGTCGACCTCTACGCGAAGCGCCCGCAGGTGCAGGAGCGCCTCACCAGCCAGATCGCCGACGCACTGGTGCGCAAGCTCGAGCCGCGCGGAGTGATCGTCGTCGTGGAGGCCGAACATCTCTGCATGGCGATGCGCGGCATCCGGAAGCCCGGGGCGAGCACGACCACGTCGGCTGTACGTGGATTGCTCCAGACGAGTTCGGCGTCGCGCGCCGAGGCCCTGGACCTCATCCTGCGCCGGTGAGCGTGTTCGAGGCCGAGCAGCGGCCGATCGTGATGGGCGTACTCAACGTGACCAGCGATTCGTTTTCGGACGGCGGGCGCTATCTCGACCGCGAGTCGGCCATCGCACGCGGACTCGAACTCCGTGACCTCGGCGTCGACATCGTCGACGTCGGAGGCGAATCGACACGTCCCGGCGCGATGCGCATCGATCCCCAGGTCGAGGCGGATCGAGTCACGCCGGTCATCGAAGTTCTCACGGCGGAAGGCATCCGTACGAGTGTCGACACGATGCGCGCGTCGGTCGCCGAGGCCGCGATCACCGCGGGTGTGACGATCGTCAACGATGTGTCCGGCGGGCGCGCCGACAGCGACATGGCGTCGGTGGTGGCGTCCGCGGGCGTGCCGTGGATCCTCATGCACTGGCGTCCCACCGGTGGGTTCGTCCACGCGGGTGGGTCCGCGCATTACGACGACGTGGTGACCGAGGTGCGCGACGAGCTGCTCACCCAGGTCGACGTCGCCGTCGCCGCGGGCGTCGACCCGTCGAAGATCGTTCTCGACCCCGGACTCGGATTCGTGAAGCAACCGGACCACAACTGGCAACTCCTCCACGGCCTGCCGGAGTTGAACGCGCTCGGTTTTCCCGTGCTGATCGGTGCCTCCCGCAAGCGCTTCCTCGGATCCTTGCTCGCGTCACCCGACGGCGCAGTGCGTCCGCCCGCGGGTCGTGAAGTCGCGACGGCCGTGGTGTCGGCGCTCGCCGCGACCCACGGCGCGTGGGGAGTGCGCGTGCACGACGTGCAGGCTTCGCGTGACGCGCTCGCGGTGGTTCGGGCATGGCAGCACGGCGGTGCGGAGAGGATGCACGTATGAGCGACCGGATCGAACTGCGGGGACTACGGGTCCGCGGCACCCACGGAGTGTTCGACCACGAGAAGCGTGACGGACAGGATTTCCTCGTCGACATCGTGGCATGGCTCGACCTCGCTCCGGCTGCGGCGAGCGACGATCTCGCCGACACGCTGCACTACGGCGAACTCGCCGAAGCCGCCGCCGCCGTCATCGCCGGCCCGGGACGCGACCTCATCGAGACAGTGGCCGGGGAAATCGCCGACGGCGTGCTCGCCGACCCACGGGTGTCGCGCGTAGAAGTCACGCTCCACAAGCCGTCGGCGCCGATACCGCTGACGTTCTCGGACGTCGCCGTGGTGGTCGATCGGACCCGGAGCGTGTCGTGAGCCGGGCCGTGCTGTCGATCGGGTCCAACATCGGCGACCACGAGGCGCATCTGCGCTCGGTCGTCGAGGCACTGGGACGGCGTGCCGTGGCCGTCTCCGCGGTGTATTCGACGGCGCCCTGGGGCGGCGTCGAGCAACAGGACTTTCTCAACGCGGTGATCGTCGCGGAGGACGCCGCTTTCGCACCGGACGACTGGTTGCGGTTCGGCCGCGAATGCGAAGCGGCGGCCGAGCGGGTACGCGTCGAGCGGTGGGGTCCGCGCAGCCTCGACGTCGACGTCGTGTCGTGCGACGCGGGCGACGGAGAGGTGCTCAGCGACGATCCCGAGTTGACGCTCCCACACCCGCGGGCACACCAGAGGGCCTTCGTGCTCGTGCCGTGGCTCGACGTGGAACCCGACGCGGTACTCACCGCGGAAGGGGAAACCCGCCGTATCGACGACTGGCTCGACGGACTCGAGGCGGCGGAGCGTGACGGCGTGCACCGCACCGATCTGAACCTGACCGGCACCGGTGTGGGGGGGCAGGCACGATGAAACCGACCCGGGTTCGCGATCTGCTCGCGCTGGCCGTGCTCGCGGCGGTCATCACCTGGTTGCTCGTGCGCACGCTGTACGGCTCTCTTCCGGCCATCCCGGTATATGCCGGAGCGTCGCTGTACGTGGCAGCGGTGATCGAGGTGGTCCTCGCGTTCGTCATCCGCTCGCGGGTCGGTAAGCACGAGATCGGGGAAGGCCCCGGCCGCATCCACCCGATCACGGTTGCTCGTTCCGTCGCCCTGGCGAAGGCGTCCGCGCTCGTCGGGGCGGCCAGTACGGGCGTATGGGCCGGGTTCCTGCTCTTCCTTCTGCCGGAGCGCGCCGAGGTCCGCGCCGCCATGGAAGACACGTCCGGCGCAGTCGTCGGGGCAGTTGCCGGTGTGGCTCTTGTGGCTGCTGCGCTGTGGCTCGAATACTGTTGCAAGGCACCGGAGGACCCCGACGAGCCGAGCCGGCCCGCGACCTGACGACCGCTGCGGCGGGACCTTCCGTGCCGCCGAACGGATTTCGCCGAGACGGGCGGGCATCGCTGGTCCGACCTGGGAAGACACGTAGTCTGGTAAGTATGGTTTCCCCGGGACGAGAGAACAGAAATCGTCGTCCGTGGCGCAGTACCGGCTCCATGATCGTCGCCGGTTTGCTTGCCTTGGCCATGGTCGCGTCCCTGCTGTTGGTTGTCAGCGACAGCGTGCAGATCCTGCGTATCGCGGTGGTCGTGGCACTGTGGGCGGCCACCGTCGGCGCGATCGCGATGACCAAGTACCGCCGCGAGTCGGCGCTGGAAAAGGCCAAGGTCGACGACCTCAAGACGGTGTACGACCTTCAGCTCGAACGCGAGATCTCCGCGCGCCGCGAGTACGAACTGACGGTCGAGGAAAAGGTTCGGTCGGACCTGCGCATCGACGCCGAAGAAATGGCAGCGCTGCGTCATGAGCTCGCGACACTTCGCCGCAATCTCGAAGTGCTGTTCGACGGTCGGCTTCCCGACGAGAACGTGGCACTCGGAGGGCAGGCGGATCGTCGGCGCGAACTCGACGCCACGACACGTGTCACGGCGCCGCGACCGTCCGGACCGGCGTTTGCGTCGCCCGACGACGAGCCGCTCACAGCGGAGACGATCACGGTGGGCTCGCAGGAGGAGCGCGCCGAGACACCGCCTGCCGGGACACCGCCTGCCGAGACACTGCCTGCCGAGACACTGCCTGCCGAGACACTGCCCACCCAGGCACCGCCCGCCGAGACGCCGCCCACCCAGGCACCGCCCACCGGGGTGCGCCCGCAGCCTGCCGATGTGCACACCGCAGCGGCCGAGCCCCCGACCGGCCGACGCGGCCGCCGCCGTGCGGAGGGTGCCCATTCCGAGGGCCGGAGCGTCGCGGAAATTCTCGCCGCACTCTCGTCCGAACGCTGATCTGCGCGCCACGTCGCGCGACGGTACCGGCTGGTCACAGCCGGGTGAGGCGCAGATCACTCCTTTCCGTCGTGGCGGGCGCCGAGCGCAGCGCGCTATTGTCGGGCGAACGTCCGGTACCCGCTGAGCGGGACTGGAACGAATGAGAGGACTCCCGTGAATTCCTTCGGGATCACCAACGCGCCTGCGCCTGCCCGCCTATCGGTCGGTGTCGTTTCCGCAGGTCGCGTGGGCACCGCACTGGGCGCGGCGCTCGAGCGCGTCGGCCACGTGGTCGTGGCCTGTTCGGCGGTGTCCGACGTCTCGAAGCATCGTGCGAGTGTTCGCCTTCCAGACTCCGAGATACTGCCGGTCGACGAGGTCGCCGGCCGCTGCAATCTGCTTCTCCTCGCCGTTCCGGACACCGAACTCGAATCGCTGGTGGCCGGACTGGCCGCCACCTCCGTCGTCAAGCCGGGCACGATCGTCCTGCACGTATCCGGTGCTCACGGCATCGGTATTCTCGCGCCGCTCGCGGAGCAGGGCGCAGTGCCCCTCGCGGTTCACCCCGCGATGACGTTCACCGGGCACGACGAAGACACCGCCCGCCTCGCGTCCACCTGTTTCGGCATCACCGCAGCCGACGAGATCGGCTACGCGATCGCGCAGGCACTCGTCCTCGAGATCGGTGGCGAACCGGTCCGGGTCTCCGAGCAGATGCGGCCGCTCTATCACGCAGCGCTTGCCCACGGCAGCAACCACCTGGTCACGCTTGTCGCCGATGCAGTCGAAGCGCTGCGAGTCGCGCTCGCCGGTGACGAGTTGCTCGGTCAGCAGATCGTGGACGGTGCACCGGGCGGAGTCGCCGAACGAGTCCTTCAACCTCTGCTCACCGCCGCGTTGGACAACGTGCTGCGGCGAGGACCGTCTGCTCTCACGGGTCCGGTGGCCCGCGGCGACGCGGACACGGTCGCTACACACCTGCAGGTACTCGACGATGCCGACCCGCAGATCGCGGCGGGGTACCGCGCTATGTCGCTGCGGTCGGCGCAGCGCACCGGCTCGAAGCCGGAACTGATGGAAATTCTCGAAAGGGCTGATCACGGTGAGTGAAGCGCGACAGGGCGGTTACGTGCGTGGAGAAACCACCGTGCACCACAATCCCGAGGACCTGAGAAAGGTCACCAAGGCGTTGCGCAGTGTGGGCCGGACGGTCGCGCTCGTACCCACGATGGGTGCGCTGCACTCCGGGCACCTGGAACTGGTGAAGCAGGCGAAGCTCACGGGCGCGGTGGTCGTCGTGTCGATCTTCGTCAACCCCCTTCAGTTCGGTCCCGGCGAGGATCTCGATGCCTACCCCCGCACGCTCGACGCAGACCTCGAACTGCTCCGGGATGCCGGCGTGGAACTCGTGTTCGCTCCCACGGCTACGGCGATGTACCCGAACGGACCGCGCACCACGATCCACCCGGGCCCGCTCGGTTCGGAACTCGAAGGTGCTTCGCGGCCCGGCCATTTCGCCGGCATGCTCACCGTTGTCGCCAAACTGCTGCAGATCGTCGCGCCCAACTCCGCGTACTTCGGGGAGAAGGACTACCAGCAACTGGCGTTGATCCGGCAGATGGTGACAGACCTGAACTTCGACGTTCGGATCGTGGGTGTGCCCACCGTCCGTGAGGCCGACGGGCTCGCCCTGTCCTCGCGCAACCGCTACCTCTCCGAGCAGCAGCGCGAGATCGCAACCACGCTGTCGGCTGCGCTCGTCGCCGGCGCACACGCGGCTGCCGGTGGACCGGACGCCATCCTGGCGGCAGCGCGAGACGTACTCGCGTCCGCTCCCGAGATCGAGGTGGACTACCTCGAGGTGCGTGGCGCCGATCTCGGACCCGCCCCCGAACGAGGCGACGGCCGGTTGCTCGTCGCCGCACGACTCGGTACCACCCGGCTGATCGACAACGTCGGTGTCGCTGTCGGTACCGGGTTTCTCGAACGCGCGGTCGGGCAGGTAGATCCCACCGTCGCCGACGACCTGTTGACCCGCTGACCGAGTTCGCGAAACCAGAAGGAAGCCGAGGACGAACATGTTCCGCACCATGATGAAGTCGAAGATCCACCGCGCCACGGTGACCCATGCGGACCTGCATTACGTCGGTTCGGTGACCGTCGATCAGGACCTGATGGACGCCGCGGACCTGCTCGAGGGAGAGCAGGTGTGCATCGTCGACATCGACAACGGCAACCGTCTCGAGACGTACGTGATCGCGGGGGAGCGCGGGTCGGGCGTCATCGGAATCAACGGTGCCGCGGCGCGTCTGGTCAGTCCCGGTGATCTGGTCATTCTCATCGCCTACGGCGTGATGAACGAGCAGGAATGCAAGGACTACAACCCGAGCGTCGTGTTCGTCGATGCCGACAATCGTCCGGTGGAACTCGGCAACGATCCGGCGCACGCACCCGAGGGATCCGGTCTCATCACCCCCCGGATGCTGTCCACACTCGACGCACCGTCCCTGGTGTAGACATGCTCCTCGCCGTCGACGTCCGGAACACCAACATCGTTCTGGGCGTCTTCACGGGCAGCGGGACGCATTCGAAACTGCTGTGCGACCGGCGCGTGCGCACGGACCCGAAGATGACAGCCGACGAACTGGCTCTGCTCTTCCGGGGACTGCTCGGTGACGACGTCGACCGGATCACCGGCGTCGCCGCGTTGTCCACCGTGCCGTCGGTGCTGCGCGAGTTGCGGATCATGCTGGGGCGCTACTGGTCGCAGGTGCCGCATGTGGTCGTCGAGCCGGGCGTCCGGACCGGAGTGCCGTTGCTCGTCGACAACCCCAAAGAGGTCGGCGCCGACCGCATCGTCAACAGCCTTGCGGCCCATCACTTCTACGGCTCTCCGTGTGTCATCGTGGACTTCGGTACATCCACGTGTGTCGACGTCGTGTCCGCCAAGGGCGAGTTCCTCGGTGGCGCCATCGCGCCCGGCGTGGAGATCGCGATGGACGCCCTCGCATCTCAGTCCGCGGCGCTCCGGAAGGTCGAGTTGGTCCGGCCCCGCGGCGTTCTCGGGAAGAACACCGTCGAGTGCATGCAGTCCGGCGCGGTCTTCGGTTTCGCCGGCATGGTCGACGGTCTCGTGCGTCGGGTGTGCGCGGAGGTGCCCGGATTCGGAGCCGACGACGTCGCGGTGATCGGGACAGGAGACAGCGCGCCGTTGATCATGCCCGAATCGCGGACGCTCGAGCACCACGAGCCCGATCTCACCCTCGAAGGGCTGCGCCTGGTCTTCGAACGTAATCAGGTGAGACGCGCTACACGTGCCACGGGTTCCACCGGACGCGGTTCTGTGTAAAGATGCTTCCGTGATCCGTTGCATGAGCGCCCAGGAGTGTTGTCGAGGCTGACGCCTGCCTCGACTGTCGACACTTCCTGGGAGATTTCTCATGCGCGCTGCGCTGCTCGATTCTGCTTCTCTTTCTTCTGCCCCCATCGCTCTGTTTCCGCTGGCGGTCGAACGCACCTATCCGACCGAACTCGCCGCGGCCGTCGCGCGCGGCGCTGTCGTCGTGGACATCCGCCGGCATTCCGAACGGGCCGCCCAGGGCACATTGCCCGGTGCGCTGGCGATCGACGCGGCACTCGTGCCGGAGCGGCTCGACCCCGCCCACCCGAATCACCTCGCAATGGCCACCGGCTACGACAAGGAGTGGATCCTTGTCTCCGCATACGGTGCCGACACCGACCGTGTCGTGCTCGACCTGCGCCGACGCGGGCTGCGGGGTGCAACCGCGCTCGTGGGCGGTTACGCCGCCGTCAAATCGGCGAATCTCGTCGACGCGGTCACCGTGGCCCGGCATGTCGCCGAAGACGTGGCGCGCGTCACCGCACACTGACTCTGCCGCACGCGGTGCGGTAGCTGCGGGATAAAAGCCCAGGGCTTTCGGATAGTCTGGTTACCCGTGAGTGATGCCAGTGTTCAGCAGCCCGACGATACCCCCGAGCAGATCCGGGTCCGCCGCGACAAGCGCGAACGACTCTTGGCGGAGGGTAAGGACGCCTATCCGGTCGTCGTGCCCCGGACACACACCCTGGCGCAGATCCGCGCCGCGTATCCCGACCTCGAACCCGACGCCACAACCGGCGAACAGGTGGGCGTGGTCGGACGCATCATCTTCCTCCGCAACACCGGCAAGCTCTGCTTCGCCACCTTGCAGGAGGGCGACGGCACTCAGCTTCAGGTCATGATCAGTCTCGCCGGTGTGGGAGAAGACGCTCTCGCGGCATGGAAGGCAGAGACCGACCTCGGCGACTTCGTGTTCGTCCACGGTGAGGTCATCAGCTCGCGCCGCGGCGAACTCAGCGTCATGGCCGACTCCTGGAGCATGGCGTCGAAGGCGCTGCGCCCGCTGCCGGTCGCGCACAAGGAGATGAACGAGGAGACACGCGTTCGTCAGCGTTACGTCGACCTCATCGTCCGCCCCGACGCCCGCCGGAACGCGCGGATGCGGGTCGCGGTGGTGCGCGAACTGCGCAATGCGCTCGAGCGCCGGGATTTCCTCGAGGTCGAGACGCCGATGCTCCAGACGTTGCACGGTGGTGCCGCCGCGCGGCCGTTCGTCACCCATTCGAACGCACTCGACATGGACTTGTTCCTGCGCATCGCTCCCGAGTTGTTCCTCAAGCGCTGCGTCGTCGGTGGGATCGAGAAGGTCTTCGAGATAAACCGGAATTTCCGCAACGAGGGTGCGGACTCCACCCACTCACCCGAATTCTCGATGCTGGAAACCTACGAGGCGTACGGCACCTACGACGATTCGGCGAAGATGATCCGCGAGGTCATCCAGGAAGTCGCGATGGCGGCGTTCGGCAGCCATGTGGTCACCCTGGCCGACGGCACCGAATACGACTTCGGCGGTGAATGGAAGACCCTCGAAATGTACCCCTCTCTGTCGCAGGCGATCGGCTCCGAGGTGACTCCGGAAACCACGGTCGACGAATTGAAGGCCCTTGCGGGACGTGTCGGTCTCGAGGTTCCGGAGGGCAAGGGCTGGGGCCACGGCAAGCTCGTCGAGGAACTCTGGGAGCACATGTGCGGCGACCAGTTGTACACACCGACTTTCGTGCGTGATTTCCCGGTGGAGACATCGCCTCTCACGCGCGATCACCGCTCGGTGAAGGGCGTCACCGAGAAATGGGATCTCTATGTTCGCGGTTTCGAACTCGCCACGGGGTACTCGGAACTCGTGGATCCGGTGATCCAGCGTGAGCGTTTCGTCGATCAGGCGCGGCTCGCATCGGCCGGCGACGACGAGGCGATGGTTCTCGACGAAGATTTCCTCTCGGCCATGGAACAGGGAATGCCGCCGACGACGGGGACGGGAATGGGAATCGACCGTCTGCTGATGGCGCTGACCGGCCTGGGAATCCGGGAAACAATCCTGTTTCCGATTGTTCGTCCGACCACGCGTTAATTCCACCCACCGAGTTTCGTATTGCCATGGGTTAATTCCGGGGTATCGTGGTCCTGTCCCGGGGGGACCGCTTTCTTCATTCGAGAGGATTCTCAACACATGGCAAAGAAGGTCACCGTCACTCTGATCGACGATGTGGACCAGGAAACGGCCGCAGATGAATCGGTGGAGTTCGGACTCGATGGAGTTACCTACGAGATCGACCTGTCCGAAGAGAATGCTGCCAAGTTGCGCGACCAGTTGGAATTCTGGATCGAGCACGCACGAAAGGTGGGGGGCCGCAAGCGCGGCAAGGTCGGTCCGTCGACCACTCCCACCACGCGCAAGCCCGCACGGGCCGGCTCGGATCGTGAACAGACTGCCGCAATTCGTGAATGGGCGCGGAACAACGATTGGCCGGTCTCCGCGCGCGGCCGCATCTCCGCCGAAATCGTGGAAGCTTACAACCAGGCCCACTAGGAATTCCGACGCAGGAGTGATCCCGCGGGGGCGTCGTCACCTGGTGGCGGCGCCTCTGTGCACGTCAGGGCTCGGACCCGGCGGTGTGGGGTCCTCTGTTTTGCACAACACATTTCTGGGGGACCTAACCGTGCCGGAGTAGGATTCGCAGGATGGTTGACAGAGTGCTCGAGCCGGGAAAAACGTGTTGGCGTACCGCACGTGCGGCCAATCTTACTTCGATCGTCGACGCCGCCACCTATTTCCATCACGTGAAATCCGCGATGCTCAGCGCGAAAAAACGGATCATACTCATCGGCTGGGATTTCGACACCCGGATCCAATTCGAACCGGGCGGCAAGACCCTCGAGGGCCCGAACAGGCTCGGCGCTTTTCTGAAGTGGCTGCCGCGCCACCGTCCCGACCTCGAGGTCTATCTGCTGAAGTGGAATATCGGGGCCTTCAGTGCCCTCGGCCGTGGGATGACGCCTGTGTTCGTACTCGACTGGTTCACCGACTCACGGCTACACCTCGAGATCGACGGTGCGCACCCGGTGGGTGCCGCACACCACCAGAAGATCATCGTCGTCGACGACGAAATCGCGTTCTGCGGTGGAATCGACATGACCGTCGATCGGTGGGACACCTCCGACCACGCGGACCGGAGCCGATACCGCCGGGAACCGACCGGCAAGCGCTACGGCCCGTGGCACGACGTCACCACTGCGGTGGACGGCGAGGCCGCGCGAGCGCTGGGCGAACTGGCCCGAGCGCGCTGGAAGGCCGCTACCGGCGAAGAACTCGGACCCGTCGAAGGAACCGAACCGATCTGGCCCGAGGGACTCGAGCCGACCGTGCGCGACGTCGACGTCTCGATCGCGCGTACGTTGCCGACGTACGGCGATCAGGAGGGCGTCCACGAGATCGAAGCGCTGTACCTCGCCATCATCGAGAACACACGCAGCACCCTGTATCTGGAGAGCCAGTACCTGGCATCGCGCACCCTCGCGGAGGCGCTCGCGGCGCGACTGCAGGAACCGGACGGCCCCGAAATCGTGCTCGTACTTCCGCGCAACGCCGACGGCTGGCTCGAACAGAAGGCGATGGACGGCGCCCGGCGTGCTCTTCTCCACCTGCTGTGGGACGCCGACGTGCACGGCCGCTTCGGCGCGTACTACCCGGTGACCGAGGGCGGCAACCCGATCTACGTCCATGCGAAGGTCGTCGTGATGGACGAGAGCGTCTTACGAATCGGTTCGTCGAACCTCAACAACCGTTCCATGGGATTCGACACCGAGTGTGATCTCGCGATCGAAGCAGCAGAACCCGGGGACCGGGTGGGCAGGGCCGCGGTCGACCTGCGCAACACGCTGCTCGCCGAGCACCTCGGCGTGGACGTCGGAAAAATCGAGGAAGCCACGGCGGACGGGGGCTCGCTGCTCGCGGCGGTCGAGCGCTTCCGCGGGCCGGGCCGTTCGCTGCGTCCCTTCGAACCCGCTACCGTGGATGGGGAGGACAGCGTGCTCGCCGAGAGCAGCCTCGCGGACCCGGAGCGTGCCCCGCGCAGCCTCGGAAGGCGTCTACAGCGCGTCCTCGCAGGCTGACGGCCTGTTCGCTTCTGGCGTACAGCTTGCGGAAACGTATCTGCCACGTGCAGCGTTACAACCTGTAGCCGGGTTTTTCCCCAACCTCCGAAGGGTAGAGGGAGAGCGGGTCGATACCACGCCAACTAGAGTGTGCAGTGGGAACGTGGAACCTTCACCGGTTCCGATGAACGACTCGAGTGCCGGAGCTAAGAGCGGCAGCAGAGATCCGGGACGATCGCGTATCGGATTCTGCGGCCGGAGAGTGTGAGGGAGTGCGATGTTCGAAAGGTTCACCGATCGCGCGCGGCGCGTCGTTGTCCTGGCTCAAGAAGAGGCCAGGATGCTCAACCACAACTACATCGGCACGGAGCACATCCTCCTCGGCCTCATCCACGAGGGTGAGGGTGTGGCGGCGAAGTCTCTCGAGTCGTTGGGGATCTCCCTCGAAGGTGTCCGGAGCCAGGTCGAAGAGATCATCGGCCAGGGTCAGCAGGCACCGTCCGGGCATATTCCTTTCACTCCGCGTGCCAAGAAGGTCCTCGAGCTGAGCCTGCGCGAAGCGCTGCAGCTCGGCCACAACTACATCGGTACCGAGCACATCCTGCTCGGGCTGATCCGCGAGGGTGAAGGCGTGGCCGCTCAGGTCCTCGTCAAGCTCGGCGCCGACCTCAACCGGGTCCGGCAGCAGGTCATCCAGCTGCTCTCCGGTTACCAGGGCAAGGAACCCGCGGAATCCGGCACGAGCCGCGGCGAGTCCGGCACCCCGTCGACATCCCTCGTCCTCGATCAGTTCGGCCGCAACCTCACGCAGGCCGCGCTCGAAGGCAAGCTCGATCCGGTCATCGGCCGGGCCAAGGAAATCGAGCGGGTCATGCAGGTGCTCTCGCGCCGCACCAAGAACAACCCGGTGCTGATCGGTGAGCCCGGTGTCGGTAAGACCGCCGTCGTCGAAGGCCTCGCGCAGGCCATCGTGAACGGTGAGGTCCCCGAGACCCTCAAGGACAAGCAGCTCTACACGCTCGACCTGGGCTCGCTCGTCGCCGGCAGCCGTTACCGCGGTGACTTCGAGGAACGCCTCAAGAAGGTGCTCAAGGAGATCAACAGCCGCGGCGACATCATCCTGTTCATCGACGAGCTGCACACGCTCGTCGGCGCAGGTGCCGCCGAAGGCGCGATCGACGCCGCGTCGATCCTGAAGCCGAAGCTCGCCCGTGGTGAGCTGCAGACCATCGGTGCGACCACCCTCGACGAGTACCGCAAGTACATCGAGAAGGATGCCGCCCTCGAGCGTCGCTTCCAGCCGGTCCAGGTCGGCGAGCCGACGGTCGAGCACACCATCGAGATCCTCAAGGGACTCCGGGACCGGTACGAGGCGCACCACCGCGTCTCGATCACCGACAAGGCGCTCGTCGCATCCGCGACGCTCGCCGACCGGTACATCAACGACCGCTTCCTGCCGGACAAGGCGATCGACCTCATCGACGAGGCGGGCGCGCGCATGCGCATCCGCCGGATGACCGCACCGCCGGACCTGCGCGAGTTCGACGACCGGATCGCCGACGCCCGTCGCGAGAAGGAATCGGCGATCGACGCGCAGGACTTCGAAAAGGCTGCAAGCCTGCGCGACAAGGAGAAGCAGCTCGTCGCGCAGCGTGCCGAGCGTGAGAAGCAGTGGCGTGCGGGCGACCTCGACGTGATCGCAGAGGTCGACGAGGAGCAGATCGCAGAGGTTCTCGCGAACTGGACCGGTATCCCCGTGTTCAAGCTCACCGAGGAGGAGACCACCCGTCTGCTCCGCATGGAAGACGAGCTGCACAAGCGGATCATCGGCCAGGAGGACGCGGTCAAGGCTGTCGCGAAGGCGATCCGGCGTACGCGTGCCGGGCTCAAGGACCCGAAGCGTCCGTCCGGTTCGTTCATCTTCGCCGGTCCGTCCGGTGTCGGTAAGACCGAGCTCTCCAAGGCGCTGGCGAACTTCCTCTTCGGTGAGGACGACGCGCTCATCCAGATCGACATGGGTGAGTTCCACGACCGGTTCACCGCGTCGCGTCTGTTCGGTGCGCCCCCCGGCTACGTCGGATACGAAGAGGGCGGCCAGCTCACCGAGAAGGTGCGCCGCAAGCCGTTCTCGGTGGTGCTCTTCGACGAGATCGAGAAGGCCCACCAGGAGATCTACAACACGCTCCTGCAGGTCCTCGAAGACGGTCGTCTCACCGACGGTCAGGGACGCACGGTGGACTTCAAGAACACGGTGCTGATCTTCACGTCGAACCTCGGTACGTCGGACATCTCGAAGGCTGTCGGCCTGGGCTTCACCCACGGCAGCGACAGCGGGTCCAACTACGAGCGGATGAAGAACAAGGTCAACGACGAGCTCAAGAAGCACTTCCGGCCCGAATTCCTCAACCGTATCGACGACATCATCGTCTTCCACCAGCTGACGAAGGATCAGATCATCCAGATGGTCGATCTGATGATCGGACGCGTGGAGAAGCAGCTGAAGAACAAGGACATGGGCATCGAGCTCACCGAGAAGGCGAAGTCGCTGCTCGCGAAGCGCGGATTCGACCCGGTCCTGGGAGCCCGTCCGCTCCGCCGCACCATCCAGCGCGAGATCGAGGATCAGCTCTCCGAGAAGATCCTGTTCGGCGAGATCGGCTCCGGCCATATCGTCCTCGTCGACGTCGAGAACTGGGACGGCGAAGGCGCCGGCGAGAACGCGAAGTTCACGTTCACGCCGAGCGAGAAGCCGGCCGAGGTGCCCGACACCCCGGCGGTCGTCATGGCGAAGACCCCCGAAGGGGAGCCGGAAGCCTGACATCGCGGTTCCGATAGACACGCCGAGGGGCGGTACCCGTACGGGTACCGCCCCTCGGCGTCGACGGGGTAGCGGCCGTCAGGCGTCGCCCGGTCGCATCCACGGGGCGGTCACGCGGCCGCACCAGTTGGCGAGTCGCTCGGTCGGGCCGGCATCCGGAGTCGAGTCGACGACGGGACCGAACGGCACCTCCCCACCGCGGGGAGAGGCAGGCAGGGCACGCTCCATGATCTCGTGAGCAGCGCGGGCCAGTGCCGGGTCCGCCTCCGGATCCTGGCGCGTGGAGACGGCCAGATCCCAGCCGTGCACGAGTACCTCGTTGAGGGAGACCAGCACGGCGGCCCGCCCGGGAAAGGTGCCCCACGGGGCGGTGACGGGCCTGTCGAGGAGAGCGTCGTCGTCCCACACCTCCCAGTACCGCGTGGTGACGGCATCCAGCGTGCCGGGCCATGCGTCGTCTGGTGACGAGAGGACCTCGGGGACCGAGTGGACGTCGCCACCCATGCCGATGACTCGGCCACGATCGACAGTCGAGGCGAGATGCCCGAGGAGTGTCCGGACATCGAATTCGGGGCAGGGCGTGGGGTCGGTCATCTGTTCCGGGCGGACACCCGCGAACAAGTCACCCGCCCACTCCAGAGCGCTGCGAAACAGTGGACGAGGATCATGCTGGGCAGTGGTCATGCAGACAGGATCCGTCGTCACGGCGCCGGACCCGGTCCCGAATCGGGCGAGCGATGCGGTATCGAGACCTCGTTCCGCCCGGGGCGCGGGAAAGACTGCGAGTGTGGTTTCGGACGGGCTCGGGTACGCATCCCGAGACCCCCGTACCCCACAGGAAGGATTCAGGATGCCCACACGGACCGCGCGAACTGCTTGGAACGGCGACCTGCAGAACGGAGCCGGGCAGGTCGAACTCACGAGTTCGGGCCGCGGCACGTTCGATGTCTCGTTCCCGAAGCGATCGGCGGAGAACGCCGACGGCACCACCAGCCCCGAGGAACTGATCGCCGCGGCGCACTCCGCCTGCTACGCGATGCAACTCTCCGCGTTGATCGCGGAAGCGGGAGGAACCCCGCAAAGTCTCGACGTCGGCGCCGACGTATCGCTCGGGCCGGATCCGGCCGGTGGGTTCCGGCTCACGGGCATCACGCTGAAGGTGCGCGGTGAAGTCGACGGACTGGACGCCGACGGCTTCATGAAGGCAGCGCAGGACGCCAAGGCGAGTTGCCCGGTGAGCAAGGCGCTGACGGGCGTGGAAATCTCCCTGGACGCTGCCCTCGAGTCCTGAGGGAACAGCGCTCCGGGCGCGCGTGTTGGACGAGTCGTGACGACTCCCCGGATTGCCCTCCCCACCGCCCATATCGAAGTCTGGTCGGATATTGCGTGTCCCTGGTGCTACATCGGCAAACGCCGGTTCGGCGCGGCGCTCGACGAATTCGAGCACCGCGACCGTGTCGAGGTCACGTGGCGTTCCTACCAGCTCGCACCGGAGACTCCGGTGGGGAGGCGCAAGCCCGAAGCCGAAGCCCTCGCGGAGACGAAGGGCATGCCGCTCGAGCAGGTCCGGCAGATGTTCTCGCAAGTCTCGGGCGCCGCAGCCGAAGTCGGTGTCGAGATCGACTTCGACACGGTGATCGCGGCCAATACGTTCGACGCGCACCGTCTCGTGCACCTCGCCGGCGCACGCGGTGAAGACCTTGTCGAGGCGTTGTTCCACGCGCATTTCGTCGAGGGCGACGTCGTGGACGATCGCGAGACATTGGTGCGCATCGCCGCGTCGGCCGGACTGGACGCGGATCTCGTTCGCGCCGCACTCGAATCCGACGCCGCAGCCGACGCGGTACGTGCGGATCTGCTCGCGGCGCGTCAGCTCGGCGTCACAGGTGTTCCGTTCTTCGTCGCCAACCGCGCTGTCGCGGTCTCGGGTGCACAGCCCGAGGACGTGTTTCTCGCCTTGCTGCAGCGTGCGATCGAGGACGTCGACAGCGAGGAAGATCAGTCTGTGAGGGACGCCAGGTAGCGGCGAACACCCAGCGTCTGCAGAAGCGGGACTGCCGGACCGGCGAGCCGCGTGTACCAGCGCCCGGGGCGTGAGAATGCCACCACCCGGCCCACGACCCGGCCGTCGGTGGTGTGTTCGACGAGGAAGCTCTCTTCCCCGCTCACGGGGTGACCGGTCAGAGTGCCGTAGGTGAATCCCCGTCGCCGCGGCGTATCGACGACGTCGATCACGCGGCACCACGCGGGAAACCGCACCGGCCCGATGCCGAACAGCAGTTGCACGTCGACGCCGACCGCCGGCGCAGGGGTGCTGGGGGCGACACGGATTCCGGCGGCGCGGTGCATGTCCCACGCGAACAGACGGGCAACGGCGACGTCGAATGTGGCGGCGCCGTTGCCCAGTTCACGCTCCACGGCCGCGTGGCGGTATCCGGCGGGGAGCGCGCCGTGCGACGCGCCCACCTCCCGATACGTCAACTCGCGCCCGGAATTCCCGGGCGCGGTCATCAGGACTTCTTGACGTCGAGGACGACTTCGAATTCCAGGAGCGACGCGCCGGACGCGACCGGGTTCTTCGCCTCACCGGCGTGAGCGGCCCGCGCGCCGCCGTCCCGCCATGCGGCGAAGTCCTCTTCGGTTTCCCATTGGGTGACCACGAAGTACCTGTTTTCACCCGCGGTGGGGCGCAGCAACTGGAAGCCCAGGAACCCGGGCGAATTCTCGACGGTGTGCGCGCGATTGGCGAACCGCTTCTCCAGTTCGGGTCCGGCACCTTCGGGGATTTCGATTGCGTTGATCTTCACGACTGCCATGGTCGCGACATTACTCCGCTACCTTGGGCCACTGTGTTGCATGACGAAGGTGGTAGCGGACGGCCGATCCTGTTGTTGCACGGTCTCATGGGAAGCGCGCGTACGTGGCGTCGCCAGGTGCCGTGGCTCCGGGAGCACGGCCACGTGTATTCGTTCGACGCGGCGGGTCACGGCCGCGCGGCGCCCGCGAACCTCGGCACCGACGCGTTCGTTGCCGACCTGGCTGCCCACTTCGACGAGAACACCGAACCGTTCGTCGTGATCGGGCATTCGATGGGTGCGCTGCACGCGTGGTGCCTCGCAGCGGCGCACCCGGGCCTGGTCGCCGCGCTCGTCCTCGAAGACATGGCACCCGATTTCCGTGGCCGGACCGCCGAGAACTGGGCGGCGATGGTGGGGCAGTGGCCACAGCCTTTCCCCACCGACGACGCGGTGCTCGACTTCTTCGGTCCGGTCGCCGGACGCTATTTCCTCGACTCGTTCAGCCGTCGCGCGGACGGCTGGTACCTGCACGGCGACGTCTCGACATTCCGTGACATCTCCGAGGAGTGGGGCCGGAGGCACTTCTGGGACGAGTGGACGGCCTCGACCGTCCCCGCTCTGCTGATCGAGGGCGAGTTCACGATCACTCCGCCGGGGCAGATGCGGGAAATGGCGAAGCGCCGCCCGGGAACCGGCTACGTCCGCATCGAGGGTGCCGGGCATCTCGTGCACGACGATCGGCCCGGGGAGTACCGCGCGGTCGTCGAAGAATTCCTGACCGGCCTGCCCTGAAAGCCGCGGACCGCACTACGGCAGGGCGAGATCAGCGACCCGCTTCGCCGGCAAGAGCGAACAGGCCGTCGTCGGTCTGCTCGACCAGTCCGTCGACGAGGAGCGAGTGCAGCGCCCGGTCGCGCTGCCCGGGGTCGTCGAGCCACACACTGTCGAGCGCGGGCCGTTCCACAGGTCCCGTGCTCTCCCGGAGGACGGCCATCAGACGCCCCCGGACCTGACGGTCGGTCCCGGCGAACTTCTGCACGCGTTTCGCGGGACCGTCGTGGGCCGGCCGACCGGCCTGCACCCATGCGCATTCCGGTAAGGGGCACCGTCCGCAGTCCGGTGTCCGGGCGGTGCAGATGGTCGCGCCGAGTTCCATCAGTGCGGCGGAGAACGTCGCCGCCCTCGCACGGGTGCGCGGAAGCATAGCCTCGACGTCTGCGAGATCTCTCGTGGTGGAAGGGTTTCCCGGCTCTGCGCGACCGTGCACGGCGCGAGCGACGACGCGGCGAACATTCGTGTCCACCACCGGCACCCGCCGCCCGTAGGCGAAGCAGGCGACCGCACGCGCCGTGTAGGCACCGACGCCGGGCAGTGTCAGGAGCACGTCGACGTCCTCGGGGACGCGGTCGTCGTGCTGCGCGGCGAGCACCCCCGCGCACTCGTGCAGGCGCAACGCGCGCCGGGGGTAGCCGAGTTTCCCCCAGGCACGCAGGACGTCGGCCTGACTCGACGCGGCCATCGCCGACGGCACTGGCCAGCGCCGTACCCACTCCTCCCAGATCGGCGCGACGCGCACGACCGGGGTCTGCTGCAGCATCACCTCGGACATGAGGATCTGCCAGCCCGTCACACCGTCGCGGCGCCACGGCAGGTCGCGTGCTTCCGCGGCGTACCAACGCGCCAGCGAAGTGGCGTCAACAGGCATTTCTTCTCCTCCTGTCCCGGATGCGGGACCGTTGTGCACCGCAGTGGGACCACTGCGTGAGGGTCGCGAAGGTCCCGGGTGAATAATGCCCTTATGCCCAATTCAAACCCGATCTCCGCCTGGAAAGCTCTGACCGAGGGTAATCAGCGATTCGTCGCCGGTACTCCGCAGCATCCGAGCCAGGGGATCGATCGCCGGGCCGAACTGGTCAACGGTCAGCATCCCACCGCGGTGTTGTTCGGTTGCGGCGACTCCCGAGTCGCCGCAGAGATCATCTTCGACCAGGGTCTCGGCGATATGTTCGTGGTCCGGACGGCCGGACATGTCATCGACAGCTCCGTGCTGGGCTCGATCGAGTACGCGGTCGAGGTCCTGGGGGTGCCGCTCATCGTCGTGCTCGGGCACGACAGCTGCGGTGCCGTCGGCGCGACGCTGACAGCACTCGACACGGGTGAGGTTCCCCGCGGTCACATTCGGAGCATCATCGAGCGGGTCGCGCCGTCGATCCTGATGGGCCGGGCGGACGGATTGTCCACCGTCGACGAACTCGAGGTGCGGCACGTCGTCGAAACCGGGCGGCTTCTCACCGACCGGTCACGGATCATCGCCGAGCGGGTTGCCGACGGACGATGCGCGATCGCCGGCGTCACCTACCGGCTCGACGACGGTCACGTCCAGTTGCAGGGGCACATCGGCGACATCGGTGTGACCGCCGACTGAGCGACACGCCGAGCGCTATGCCGCAGCGCATCCGGGCTGGCACTTACCGTGTGAGGCGTGCTTGAACCCACCGGCCCATTGCCCCCCGAGATCTATCGGCGACGACGCATGCTCGCGATCGTCGTCGCTGTGGTCGTGCTGGCGTTGGTCGTGTGGCTCGTCGTCGCCCTGACCGGCGGCGGCGACACCGAACCGGAACCCGCGGCAGCTCAGTCCACATTGACCTCCAGCACCGAGCCTTCGTCGAGTGCCGCAGAGACGACGAGCACGCAGAGCGACGGTTCCGACGGCGAAGGAGATACCTCGTCGGGCTCGGGCGGATCGACGTCCGGCACGACGACGGCGGATTCGCCGGAGGAGTCAGGAGCCGAGACGACCGCCGCGGCGGTCCCGCCGGGCCAGTGCCCCGACCAGTCGCTCGCGGTGCGTGTCACCGCCGACGAGCCCAACTACCAGACGGGTACCGAGCCCGGTTTCACGATCGTCATCACCAACATCGGCACCGCACAATGCGACCGTGACCTCGGGGCCGGACTGCAGCAGGTTCTCGTGTACACGCTCGACGGCAACGAGCGACTGTGGTCCAACACCGACTGCTTCCCCGAGCCCACATCCGACATGCGGACTCTGCAACCGGGAGATCAGGCGGCCTACTCCGTCAAGTGGTCCGCGTCGACGTCCGAGCCGGGGTGCGCGTCGCCGCGCGAGCCCGTCGGTCCGGGTGCGTACACGGTGGTCGGTCAACTCGGCGGGCTCCGCAGTACGCCGGAGCCGTTCAACATCACGCCCTGAATCGCAGCGTCAGTCGTAATGGTTGATGGCCGATTCGGCCAGCCGTGACAGTCCCTCCCGGATGTAGCGCGCCCAGAGCGCGCCGATGCCGTCGACGGCCTGCAGATCCGCCGCGGTGGCCGCGAGCAGACCCTGCAACGTGCCGAATGCGGCGACAAGCCGATGAATCTGCTGGGATTGCAGGCGCGGCACGCGGTGCAGCACCCGGTATCCGCGGGGACTCATCGGCGCATCGAGCGCTTCGATGGTGTCGGGATAGCCGAACGCTCTCGAGAGCGTGGTCAGGTCCAGCAGGTCCGTGTCGCTGAGGCCGGCGAGGCGATCGAGTGCCTGCTCCACACCCCGCGTCGACGGTGGCTCGTCACCCGACAGATAGTCGCGGACGATGAGCTGCCGGGCCAATTGATTGTCGCCGACCAGTTCTTCGAGCTGCAGTGCCAATTGGCGGCCGTCGGTACCGAGTTCGAGCACGTCCTGTTCGATCTCCACCGACAGGCGATGCATCATCTCGAGCCGCTGCGCCACCGTGAGCGCGTCGCGCAGCGTGACGATGTCTTCGATCTCCACCACCGACAGCTGCCGGGTGACGTCGTCGAGCCGCGCCTTGTAGCGCTCGAGCGTGGACACGGCCTGGTTGGCGCGCGAAAGTATCGTCGCCGAGTCGTTGATCACGTGCCGGCGTCCCGCGACGTACACACTCACGATGCTCATCGACTGGCTCACCGACACGACGGGATAACCGGTTTCGATGGCTGTGCGCTCCGCGGCCCGGTGGCGGGTACCGGACTCCACGGTGGGGATGCTCGGATCGGGAACGAGCTGGACGTTGGCGCGGACGATCCGGGTGCCGTCGGTCGAGACCACGACGGCGCCGTCCATCTTCGACAGCTCGCGCATCCGGGTCGGTGCGAATTCCACGTCCAGTTCGAAGCCGCCGTCGCACAGCGCCGCGACCTTCTCGTCGAAACCGAGAACGATCAGTCCGCCCGTGCGGCCGCGCAGAATGCGTTCGAGCCCGTCGCGCAGGGCGGTGCCGGGGGCGAGTCGGGCGATGGTGTCGCTGAGCGTCGCGGACCGCGCCGACTCGGTCATGTGGCAGATTCCTTCCGTGTCCGGATCCTGCGGTCGTGGTCACATTCCAGGGAGGGAAGAAAAAGGCTCCCGTGACCGCGCAACTACATTACTTGTTCATGAGCAGTACCTGGACCTTGCCCGACGACGTCGTTCTTCCCGAGCCTCCGGCCGACCACCCCGGCCCGGGCGCTCCTGTGCCCCAGCACTGGTCCAAGTGCTTCGGATGCGGAGACGATCAGCCCACCGGCCTCGGAATGGAGTTCACCACCGGGGAGGGACTCGAGGTGATCGGACGGTTCGAGGTCGCCAAGCGCTACCAGGGCGGTCCGGGCTTCATCCACGGCGGCATCCTGATGACCGCGTTCGACGAGGCGCAGGGCATGGCCTGCAACGCCGCACTGCGCTCGGCTGTGGTCACAGCCCATCTGGGCATCGACTTCGCGCGTCCCATCCCGCTCGGTGCGGTACTCGAGTTGCGGGCCCGGGTGGAGGGCACGGTCCGCCGCAAGGTCTACACGCGCTCGGAGGCCCGGATCGTCGAGGGGCCGCTGGCAGATCCCGATGTGATCGTGGGGTCGTCCTACGGGTTGTTCATCGTCGTGGGCCACGAGCATTTCGCCAAGGGGAAGGATTTCGCCGACGGACTGCCCGGCAACGACCAGGACATCTCCGCGGTCTGATGCGTGCCGGGCTCGGTGCTCGGTCACTGCGTATCGGGTAGCAGCGGCACGCCCGGGCGATGGTCGCGGCCGAGCAGTGTCGCCGACGTGACCGAACCCGCGCCGAATCTTCCGTGAAGGTCGTCGAGCACGGAGTCGAGCGCGTGCCGGTCGATCGGTGAGTGCGTGACGCGGCCCGGCTCCTCGCCGGAGACCGGGCATTCGCGTCGGGGGCCGGGCGGTACGTCCTGATCGAACGGCAACTCGAGCTGCTCGGTGCCTTCCCCGTCGAGGTTGGTGACGGCGATGCCCACCAGGGTTACTCCTCGCTCGGCGATCAGCGGTCGGGCTGCCGAGAGCAATTCGCGGGCGGTGTCGCCGATCAGGTCGGTGCGGGCGGTCGGGCTGCCGAGCGTGTACGACCGTGTGGCCCGCGCGTAGTCGGCGAACCGCAGTCGCAACACCACGGTGCGGCCGAGACGGTGTGCCCGCCTCATACGGCGGCACACCCGGTCGACGAGTAGTTGCAGCGTCGCCTCCACGGACTCGTCGCTGTGCGGCCCGCGGCCCAGGGCATGCTGCGCGCCCATCGAACTGCGTCCGCGATGCCGGACAGGGCGTGGATCGTGACCGACGGCGAGTGCGTGCAGATGGCGCCCGGCTGCGGCGCCGAGGAGCGCCACCAGGTCGGATTCGGAGTGCTGCGCGATGTCGCCGACCTTGCGGAGCCCGTGGGCGTGCAGTTTCGCGGCGGTGACCTTCCCGACGCCCCAGAGTCGTTCGACCGGCAGCGGGTGGAGGAAATCGAGTTCGGCGTCCGGCGGGACACGCAACAGGCCGTCGGGTTTCGCGACTCCGCTGGCAACCTTGGCGAGAAACTTCGTCCGAGCGATGCCCACGGTGATGGGCAGCCCCACCTCGTCGGCCACTCTGCGCCGCAACCGCGCCGCGATCTCGAGGGGCTCACCCGAGATGCGGCGTACCCCCGACACGTCGAGGAACGCCTCGTCGATCGAGATGCCCTCGACGATCGGGGTCGTGTCGTCGAACACCGCGAACACATCGCGCGACGCCCGGGCGTACGCCTCCATGCGGGGCGGAACGGAGATCACCCCGGGGCACAGCGCTCGCGCGGCGCGTCCCGACATCGCGGTCTTGATGCCGTAGGCCTTCGCCTCGTAACTGGCGGCCAGCACCACGCCGCCACCGACGACGATCGGTTTCCCCCTCAGCCACGGATCGTCGCGCTGCTCGACCGACGCGTAGAACGCGTCGAGATCGGCATGGAGGATCGTGGCTTCACCGGACACGAACATATGTTCGCACGGACGCCCGACAGGATCGCCGTTCTCAGCGCGACAGCGTCGACAATGCCTGTCCCACGTTCGTCACCTCGGTGGCTTTCATCCCCTTCGGGACACCTTCGACGCCGCGCGGGACCACTCCGCGGGTGAATCCCAGCCGGTTCGCCTCGGCGAGCCGGCGACCCGCGCCGGCGACGCGGCGCACTTCACCTGCCAGGCCGACTTCTCCGAGCAGCACGGTGCCGGCGGGCACCGGTTGATCCCGGACGGCCGACGCGACCGCGAGAGCCAGCGCGAGGTCGGCGGACGGATCGGTGATCCGCATGCCGCCCACCGTCGAGGCATAGACGTCGCAGTTGCCGAGCTTGCCCAGCCCGCAGCGACGCTCCAGCACGGCAAGCACCATCGCCACCCGGGCCGAGTCGAGCCCGCTCACGGCGCGGCGTGGCGACGGGTTGTGGGTGGGCACCACGAGCGCCTGCACCTCGCCGAGCAGCGGCCGCTTCCCGTCCATGGTGACGGTGACCGCTGTGCCCGGTACCGCTTCGTCGCGGTGCTGGAGGAACAGGCCGGACGGATCGCTGACGCCGACGATGCCGCTCTCGGTGAGTTCGAAACAGCCCACTTCGTCGGCGGCGCCGAATCGGTTCTTCACTCCGCGCACCATTCGGAGCGTCGAGTGCTTGTCGCCTTCGAAGTGCAGCACCACGTCGACGAGGTGCTCGAGGGACCTGGGACCGGCGACGGCGCCGTCCTTCGTGACGTGGCCGATCAGGAGCACGGGCACACCGCTGGACTTGGCGAGTGTGGTGAGGGCACTCGTCACCGCGCGCACCTGCGTGACGCCGCCGGTGACACCGTCGACGTCGGCGGCGAGCATCGTCTGTACCGAGTCGACGACCAGCAGCGTGGGGCGTACCTGCTCGACGTGCCCGAAGATTGTGGCGAGGTCGGACTCGGCCGCGAGGTACACGCGGTCGTGCACCGCCCCGGTCCGGTCGGCGCGCAGCCGTACCTGCCCCGCCGATTCCTCGCCGGTGACGTAGAGCGCGCGCTCGTCGCTGCCGCGCTGGGCCCACCGATGGACCACTTCCAGGAGCAGCGTCGACTTGCCGACGCCGGGTTCTCCCGCGAGCAGCACGACCGAACCGGGAACTATTCCGCCGCCGAGGACGCGGTCGAGTTCGTCGACACCCGTGGACTTCGCGTAGGTGGCTTTTCCGTCGATCCGGGACAGCGGGGTGGCCGGGGTGGACGGCAGCACCGCGGCAGCGCCGGCGCGGGCGAGGGTGGTCCCGGCACGCGCAGCGACGGCCGTGGGTTGCGGAAGGGCCTCGTCCATCGACCCCCATGTTCCGCATTCCGGGCATCGGCCGACCCATTTCCCGACGGTGTGCGCGCAGTCGGAACAGCGGTAGAGCGACTTGGTTTTGACCACTGCCGGAGGATAGTGGCCCGCCCCGACAGAAAAGACCCCGGTCGGCAGTGCTCGACCGGGGTCTTTTCGGAGTCTGGGTGCGGCTAGTGTGCCTCGCCGACAATCGGCGACATGTCGGACTCGTCGCGCGGGGTGATCGGTCCTGCGTCGATCGGCACGGAGACGGTGATGTCACCGGCCTCGGCGAAGGAGAAGGTCACCGGAACCGTCAGTCCCGGACGGACGAGTTCGTTCAGGCCGACCAGTTCGACGGTCGCGATGCTCGGCGCGTCGGGCGGGGTCTCCTGGGTCTGCGCCGGCTGCGGCGACTCGTCGAGGCGGGCGGTCTCGGTGGACTCACCGGCGATCACCGACGACTGGGGCGCGATCTCGATCTCTTCCGCATTCACGGACGACGCGAACTCGGTGGAGATGTCGGTGAGGACGTCCGGGGTGTAGGTATCGAGGTTCACCACCGTGAAACCGAGCAGTGCGGTGCCACCCGGTTCGATGCTGTACTCCTCGGAGTTCGGGTAGATCACGTGCACGTTGCGCAGCGCGATAGATCCGACCTCGGCGTTGTTGCCGTTGATCGCCGCGACCTGAATGGCGGTCTGGCTGATCTGGCCGGCACCGCATGCCGACAGCGTGAGCGTCGCTCCGGCCGCCAGGGCGAGGGCGGTCACGACTCGCCGAGTCGGCGCTTTGAGAGCAGTCACGGGTTCCTCCATCGAGTAAGGCTCGCAATCCACTAGGCAGAGTAGTAGTCAGCGAGCGACCTGTGTACGGCGGGGCCGGAACTCGTAACTTTTGGTGTCGCCCCCGAAAGCCCGGACATGCCCACTCCCTAAGGGTGACACACGTCACATAAAGCACGGAACCGACTGCCTGTCAACCCCTGCGCTCACGTATCGATGCCCCTGACCTGCACCGTTGATGGGAGGACGGGGTAGTCACGTGTTAAACTCGGTGAATCGAAAGGGGCACGGGACACATGATTTTCAAGGTCGGAGACACCGTCGTATACCCCCACCACGGTGCGGCGCTGATCGAAGCTATCGAAACGCGCACCATCAAGGGTGAGCAGAAGGAATATCTGGTTCTGAAAGTCGCGCAGGGCGACCTCACAGTGCGAGTTCCTGCAGATAACGCAGAGTACGTCGGAGTTCGCGACGTTGTTGGACAAGAGGGCCTCGACAAGGTTTTTCAGGTGTTGCGCGCGCCGCACACCGAAGAGCCGACCAACTGGTCGCGGCGGTACAAGGCCAACCTCGAGAAGTTGGCCTCCGGCGACGTCAACAAGGTCGCGGAAGTTGTCCGCGACCTGTGGCGCCGGGAGCAGGACCGCGGCCTTTCCGCAGGTGAGAAGCGAATGCTGGCCAAGGCTCGTCAGATCCTGGTGGGCGAGCTCGCTCTCGCGGAGGGCACGGACGACGTCCGCGCCGCGAGCATGCTCGACGAGGTTCTCGCAGCCGCGTCCTGAGTGGCGAGCCGCGTGAAGAACCCCGAACACAGCAAGTGAACGATCGCAACGGGCCGGTCGTCGGAATCATTCCGGCGGCCGGCCGCGGCGTTCGTCTGGGCGAAGAACTGCCCAAGGCGTTCGTCGAACTGGATGGCCGGACCATGCTCGATCGAGCGGTCGAAGCCATGCTCGACTCCGGCGAGGTCGACCGCGTGGTTGTCGTCGTGCCGCCGGAACTTGCCGCGACCCCGCCGGCCGAACTGGTACGGCCCCCGTTTTCGAAACGGGTGCTCGTCGTCGCAGGAGGTGCCGAACGCGCCGATTCGGTGCGTGCCGGGCTCGCCTGCGCGGGCGACGCGCGATTCGTGCTCGTGCACGATGCGGCCCGGGTACTCACCCCGCCCGAGATGTTCACGCGGGTGGTCGCGGAACTGCGACGCGGAAGCGACGCGGTGATACCGGTGCTCCCCGTCACGGACACCATCAAGAGCGTCGATGCCGAAGGCGCTGTCACCGGAACACCCGACCGCGCGACCCTGCGCGCGGTACAGACACCGCAGGGTTTCGACGTCGCACTCCTTGCCCGCGCGAACACCGACGTCGGTGATGCCACCGACGACGCCGGACTCGTCGAGCGGCTCGGGGAACGAGTCGACACCGTCGCGGGCGATCCACTCGCCTTCAAGATCACTACCCCCTTGGACCTGGTCCTTGCGCGAGCACTGCTCACGGCCGGGGTTCGAACCGCAGAGGAGCGCTGAACCGTCGTGCGTGTCGGAATCGGAACGGACGTGCATCCCGTCGAGGCGGGTCGGCCGTGCTGGATGGCCGGACTGCTGTTCGAGGACGCCGACGGATGCTCGGGCCACTCGGACGGTGACGTCGCCGCGCACGCCCTGTGCGACGCGCTGCTGTCCGCGGCCGGTCTCGGCGACCTGGGAACAGTCTTCGGTACCGACCGTCCGGAGATGGCGGGCGCATCGGGCGCGGCCATGCTCGCCGAGGTGCGCAGGCTCCTGACGGAGGCGGGATGGACGATCGGCAACGCGGCGGTCCAGGTGGTGGGTAACCGTCCGAAGATCGGGCCGCGACGCGACGAGGCGCAGCGCGTGCTGTCCGACGTCCTGGGCGCTCCCGTGTCGGTGTCTGCGACGACCACGGACGGTCTGGGATTGACCGGACGAGGCGAGGGTGTGGCGGCGATCGCCACCGCGCTCGTCCTGCAGCAGAGCGACGACCGGTAGGATCGACGGTCGTGACCTTGCGCCTTTACGACACCGAAACGCGGGATGTGCGGGAATTCGTGCCGCTCGTCCCCGGCCATGCCTCGGTGTACCTGTGTGGTGCCACCGTTCAAGGCGAACCCCACATCGGCCATGTGCGCAGTGGTGTCGCCTTCGATGTTCTCCGCAGGTGGCTGACAGCCCAGGGCCTCGACGTCGCGTTTGTGAGAAACGTCACAGACATCGAGGACAAGATCCTCCGCAAGGCCGCGGAAGCCGGCCGTCCGTGGTGGGAATGGGCGGCGACCTTCGAGCGCGCGTTCAACCGGGCCTACGACGCGCTCGGTGTCCTTCCGCCGTCTATCGAGCCACGCGCCACCGGGCACGTCACGCAGATGGTCGACCTCATGGAACGACTCATCGCGGCGGGCCACGCGTACCCCTCCGACGGCAACGTCTACTTCGACGTGAAGAGCTATCCCGAGTACGGGTCGCTGTCCGGGCACAAGCTCGACGACGTGCACCAGGGTGAGAGCGCCGGGCTCGGCAAGCGCGACCCTCGCGACTTCACTCTGTGGAAGGCGGCGAAGCCGGGTGAGCCCTCGTGGCCCACTCCGTGGGGGCGCGGCCGTCCCGGATGGCACCTCGAATGCTCTGCGATGGCTACGTTCTATCTCGGTGGCACCTTCGACATTCATTGCGGCGGAATGGATCTTGTCTTTCCCCACCACGAGAACGAAATCGCTCAGGCTCGGGCGGCAGGCGACGGCTTCGCCCGGTACTGGCTGCACAACGGCTGGGTGACCATGGGCGGCGAGAAGATGTCCAAGTCGCTCGGCAACGTGCTCTCGGTCCCGAACGTGCTCACCAAGGTCCGGCCCCAGGAATTGCGGTACTACCTCGGCAGTGCGCACTACCGTTCGATGCTCGAGTACTCCGAGGCAGCGCTCCAGGAAGCGGCCGCCGCCTACCGGGGTCTCGAATCGTTCGTGCTCAAGACCCGCGATCGTGCGGGCGAGGTTCCGGTCGGTACGTGGACGGACGAATTCGCGCAGGCACTCGACGACGATCTCGGTGTGCCCAAGGCGCTCGCCGAGATCCACGGCCGGCGCAGCGAGGGCAACAAGGCACTCGACAACGGTGATCTCGATGAGGCCGTCCGGATCGCGTCGCAGGTGCGCGCGATGCTCGGAATTCTCGGAGTGGACCCACTCGATGCACACTGGAGTGACTCCACCGCCGACCGATCGGCGGCTCTGGAAGCGCTCGACGTGCTCGTCTCCGCGGATCTCATCCGCAGGCAGAATGCGCGAGCAGACAAGAACTGGGCGATCGCCGACGAGGTGCGCGACCGGTTGACAGCGGCAGGTATCGAAGTGACCGATACGCCGAACGGACCCGAGTGGTCTCTGAAAGCAGGACAGTGATGGCAGGCAATTCCCAGCGCCGCGGCGCAATTCGTAAGGGCGGAACCAAGAAGGGGCAGGTCGTCGGCTCCGGCGGTCAGCGCCGTCGTGGTCTGGAACCGCGCGGTGCGACACCCAAGGCCGAGGATCGTCCGTACCACGCCGCCGCACGGCGATCCCGTGCTGCCGCGAAGGCGACCGATACCTCCCGTGGTGGCGGTCGGCGTCCGGCGGGCCGCAAGCCCGAGGACGGGCCGGAGATGGTGCTGGGCCGCAACCCCGTCGTCGAATGCCTGCGTGCCGAGGTTCCCGCGACCGCTCTGTACGTCGCGGTCGGAGCCGAAGCGGACGAGCGACTCAAGGAAGCCGTGCAGCGGGCCGCCGACATGGGCATCTCGATCCTCGAGGTGTCGCGCGCGGAACTCGACCGGCTGTCCACCAACGGAATGCACCAGGGCGTGGGTCTCCAGGTGCCGCCGTATCGGTACGTGCATCCCGACGACCTGATCACCCGCGCGAAAGAACTCCATGAGCGGCCGCTGCTGGTCGCGCTCGACAACATCTCGGATCCGCGCAACCTCGGTGCCGTCATCCGCTCGGTCGCGGCGTTCGGCGGACACGGCGTGGTCATCCCGCAGCGGCGTTCGGCGTCGGTGACCGCCGTGGCATGGCGGACCAGTGCGGGCGCGGCAGCACGACTGCCCGTCGCGCGCGCCACCAACCTGACCCGCACGCTCAAGGACTGGCAGGCGCAGGGTGTGCGTGTCGTCGGTCTCGACGCCGGCGGAGACACCACGCTCGACGAGTTCGACGGCACCGATCCGGTGGTCGTGGTGGTCGGCTCCGAGGGTAAGGGCTTGTCGCGTCTGGTCCGCGAAACCTGTGACGCCGTGTTGTCGATCCCGATGGCAGGCGATGTGGAATCGCTCAACGCGTCGGTGGCTGCGGGCGTCGTGCTCGCCGACATCGCCCGGCAGCGCCGCGCGTAGCGTCACCCGGCTTCGACACCGCGACCGCCGCTACCACGGCGGTCGCGGTCGTTTCTACGGCGAGGGTGCGGTGGGTGACCATCCCGTGAACGGCGGCACCGATACGCACGGCACCGGGCGCGGGTTGTCCGGGTCGAGGGCGTTGAGGACGACCGCTGCCGCCACGGGGTCGTTGACGATGGCGACGTGTTCGGCCCAGTCCGCCTCGCAGTGGTCCTGCAGCACGAAGTTCGTGGCGTTGCCGGCTTCCCGGTAGCCGCTGGTGTGCGGAAGCACCAGTTCGTCGTATCGCGTGATGATGTTGGTGTACCGGACCTCGGGCGCGTAGACGCCGTCGGCGTGCAGATCCCGGAACCACTGGGAGCCGGCGAGCACCTGCGGGCATGCCCCGCAGCCCACGGTCGCGACGAGTTGTTCGAGTTCGTCACGCAGACCGGCCTGGCCGAACAACGAGAAGGTGGCTTCGAGCAGGAACGCGTGGCTGCCGTCCCACAGCGGCGCGAGGGAGATGTGGTCCCGGACCTTGGTGTTGCCGCCGAGACGGTTGAGGTAGTACGTGGGCATGAGGGTGCCTTGCGAATGGCCGACGAGGGCGACTTTCTCGGCCCCGGTCGCCTCCAGCACCTCGTCGACGAACACCGACAACTCGGCGGCGCTCTGTTCCATGGGTTTCAGGCCGCCGAATGCGTTCAGCGGCCACGGCAGGTCGGGATAGTTGCCGTATGTGAGCGCGAAGACGCAGTAGCCCTCGTTTGCAAGCAGTGGTGACAGGTAGGCCCAGTTGTCCTGTCGATTAGCGGCTGTTCCGTGTACGAGGATCACCGGGTCGGGGTGCTCGTCGGAGGGCTCACACGACCAGTCGTTGGAGCCGGGCGCCGACCCTCCCGGGTTCGCGAGTTCCATTCCGATGCCGTCGAGAAATGTCGGCGCGAGCGGGTACTGCTGAGCCCCAGTGTCTTCGGCGGATGCGACGCCGCTTCCCATGATCGTGCCCGCTGCCACGATCGCTGTACCCATGACTGCTGCCGTTATCCGACGCAACACGTCGCCACCTCTGTCTCCGCCACCGATGTCGCGAGAAAGTTAACAGAGATTCACATTTGTGACGAGGGTGATGTCTCGATTGGCCGGATTGTCTGCCCCGGATCGGTGTGGAAGCCCGCCGGACGGGGTAAAGAAGCACAACAGTCGACGTGGGGAGGCACCGTATGTACAGCGCTCGATTCGACGGTCGGTTCGAGGTTTCACCGCCTCTGAACGCCGGTGAGATCGAGTTCCTTCGCGCCTTCGCCGGTCCCGCGAGCGGGCCGCACAATGCGGGACGGGACGGTCTGCCGACGCGGGGTCGTCCGATGTCGTGGTGCCAGTGGACTCCCACGGACGACGGATCGGCTCTGGTGTGGGACGGCGACGAGCACTTCTTCCGGCACGCCGAATGGCTCGCCTATCTGATCGATTCGTTCCTGTCGCCGCGTGCCCGTATGCGGCGGGTGCTGAGGGGACGCCGCGACCGGTTCCCGGAGGTGTTGTCGCACTTCACGTTCGACCATGTCGTCGACGGCGTCGTCTCGGTTCAGTCGAGTTCGGGAGAAGAGGAATGGATCACGGTGCGTGACAACGTCGTCCAGAGTGTCGCGCAGGTAGGCGGCCGTTTCCGGTCCGAGGCCACCCGTCCCGTGCAAGGTCTGTGCCTCAGTGCGCTCCACCGCTCGGAGCGCGCCACCGTTCCGGAAGCGACCGCGGTCCTCTAGTGTTGCGGCCGTGGCCGCTCCGCTCCCGTTCCGCACCAAGCTGTTCGCCCTCGTGGAGGGCCTCACCGGCGCGTCCATCGCGGACGAACCGCCCGAGGCGGTCCCCGCGCGACGCGCACGCCGGACGAAGCTGTTGTCCTCGCGCGTCGGGCGATGGGTCGCCGGCCGGCCACACCGCGCCGCGCACATCGTCGACCGCACGGTCGAGTTGCAGCCCGCCGAGATCGCCGGACTCGAATCCGCCACCGAGTCTGTTACGTTGCGCCTGCGCATCTACCGGCCGTCGGGTTCGGCGCCCGGTCCTCTCCCTGCCGTAGTGCTCTTCCACGGCGGAGGCTGGGTGCTCGGTGAGCCCGAGCAGGACGAGTGGTGGGCGAGCCACATGGCTGCGGAGTCTCCGTGCGTCGTCGTGTCTGTCGATTACCGGCTTGCGCCCGAAAACCCGTACCCTGCGGCGGTATTCGACTGCTGGTCGTCTCTGCTGTGGGTGGTCGAGCATGCTGCCGAACTCGGCGTGGACGGGACGAGGGTGGTGGTGGCCGGGGACAGTGCCGGCGGCAATCTCGCCGCGGTCGTCGCGGATCTCGCCGCGCAGTCCGGCCTCTCCGCACTGGTCGGACAGGTGCTCGTCTATCCGGGCACCGAGATGGAAGAGGTATTTCCCTCCGAGCGCGAGCACGCCGATGCGCCCGTCCTGACCTCCCGCGGTATGCGCGCGTTCGTCCGCTTGTACCTCGACGGCGCAGATCCGTACGCGCCCACGGCGGCACCGTTGCGCGGCAGTCTCGCCGGCGCCACGATTCCTGCGCTCATCCAGGTCGCCGGGCACGATCCGCTGCGCGACAACGGCGTGTTCTATGCGGATGCGCTGCGCGAGAAGGGCGGCGACGTGACCCTGACGGAGTACGAGAACGCAGTCCACGGGTACCTCAGCCTGCCCGGCGTCTCGCCTCCCGCACGCCGCGCCCTCGCTCAGACGATCGAGTTCGTACGGCGTGTCACGAATCCGGAGATCTCGGGGGAACCCGGTTCCCAGGCTCGATCGGACGCCTGAGAGCCGTCTCCGATCAGGACTCGGACGACAGGTTCTCCTCGCCCGCGTCGCAGATCGCCGCACAGCCGGGTTCGGCGTGCGGGTCACGGTCGAGGGCGCCCACGGCCCCCATCACGAACGGAACCACCATCGAGATCACCTCGTCGACCGGCCCGCCGTCGGCCAGCACCTGGCGGTGGGGGTCCAGGCAGCCCAGGATGCACCGGCTCGCGGACCGTGCGTCGATCAGCCGGAACACTCCCGACTTCTCGCCTTCGACGAGGATCCGGTAGACCACGTCCTCGAGTTCGTTGAGTTGCGAGGTGAACTCCAGCTTGGTCGCATTCGGGATCAGGCTCATCACGGGCGGTGTCACGGGGTGGGGCCCGGCGAATTCGAGGAGAACCAGCTCGACGACGGTCTCGAGCATGTCGCGGGGATCGTCCATCCCGGCGAGCTTGCGCGTGAGCAGATCGAGAAACCGCTCGATTTCATGGGCGGACCACGCGAGGAGCATCTCGGATTTGTCGGCGTAGTAGTTGTAGATCACCGTGCGGGTCAGGCCGGCTTGCGCGGCGACGGCTTTGACCGATGCGCCGTCCCATCCCTCGCGGGCCAGCACCTCGGCGAAAGCGCTGAGGATGCGAGTGCGAGTGGCGGATTTGTGCTCGGCCACGGTGTGCCCGGCGTTCAGGATAGGCACGTATTGCTCCGGGATCGGATCGGGGACTTGTGACCGATCGAAGGGTACACCCCGGCGGATCGAGCGCGCCGAAAGTGCGTCGGCTCGGATGCCTTCGGGGGGCCCGAGCGCGTCTCGAACCATGATGTTGACGACATGTCGTCATCAAATTTCAGGCCTGGCCGGCCGCCGGCAAGATCAGTGATAAGCGCAGGTAGAGGGCGGTTTCTGGCGCGTTTCGAGGTCGGGAAACTACCCCATTGTCGTAGGTAAACCTTAGTGGTAACGCAACTCATCCTCTGTTGAAATCGGAGAAGTGAGTCCCGTGCCCGCCTACCTCATCCCAGGTGCCTTCGCCTGAGCGATCCTTTCCAGGAGCCCCTATGTTTCTTGCAGTGCGTGAACTGGTGTTCGCGCGTACACGTGTTCTGCTGATGGCATCCGTCATCGCCCTGATCTCGGTTCTGATGGTCATCCTCTCGGGCCTGTCCTCCGGACTCGTCGACGACGGAGTCTCGGGCCTTCAGCGGACGCCCGCCCAGGCGTTCGCCTTCCAGGAGGGCACGAAGACGGACTCCGCATTCTCGCGGTCCGTCGTCACCGAAGAGCAGGCGGCGGCATGGGCTGCCCAGCCCGGCGTCGAGCACGCCGAGCTGATGGGCAACGCCATCGTCAACGCGCACACCGGCGGCGGCATGGCGATCGACCTGACACTCTTCGGCATTGTGCCGGGCTCCTTCCTCGAGCCCACCGCAGGCGAAGGCACACAGCTGAGCGGGCCGAGAGACATCATCCTCAGCGAGACCGCTCGTGACGAAGGTGTCGCTGTCGGCGACACCGTGACGGTCGACCGGCTCGGGACGGAAATGACCGTCGTCGGGTTCACGGAGGACAAGCGCACCTTCGGCCACGTCGACATCGCGTACGTGCCGCTGGCAACCTGGCAGGAAATCAACGCGGGCACGCTCGAAGGCGCCGCCACCGAACCGCGGGCGTACACGGAGGCGAGTGTCGTCGCGATCCAGGGAACGGACGGCTCCCTTCCCGACCTGGCCGCCGGTGACGCCGCAGCAGGCACTGCGAGCAAGACCGTCGAGGAGTCGTTCGACTCCTCCCCGGGTTACTCCGCGGAGACGATGACGATGTCCATGATCATCGCGTTCCTCTACGCGATTTCGGCACTGGTCGTCGGTGCGTTCTTCAGCATCTGGACCGTCCAGCGGCTGCGTGAACTCGCGGTCCTCCGCGCGATGGGTGCGTCCACCGGATATCTGATGCGCGACAGCATCATCCAGGCAGCCCTGATTCTCGTCGTGTCCGTCGCCTTCGGTGTCCTCGTCGGCCTCGGCCTCGGCTCCGGACTCGAAGGAACGGGCATGCCGTTCTCGCTCCAAACGGGCCCGATTCTGCAAGGCGCACTGTTGCTGATCGTGCTCGGCCTCATCGGGGCCGGACTCGCGATCGTGCGAATCACCCGTATCAACCCCCTGACGGCACTGGGAGAGAATCGATGAGCGCCCTCACCACCACCACGGGCCTGAGCCTGCGGAATGTCGGCCTGCAGTTCGGCGACGGCGACAGCACCGTCACCGCACTCGACGACGTGAACCTCGAAGTTGCCCCCGGCGAACTGGTCGCGATCGTCGGTCCGTCCGGCGCGGGCAAATCCAGTCTCCTGGCCGTGGCCGGAGGACTGATTCATCCCACCACCGGCACGGTTGTGCTGCGGGACGTCGACCTGACCGCCACACCGCGTCGTCAGCTCGCCGAAATCCGCCGCAATCAAATCGGGTTCGTGTTCCAGTCCTCGAATCTGCTGCCGGCACTGACCGCGCTCGACCAGCTGCGATTGATGTCGACGATCACGGGACGGCCCGGGCGTGACCCCCACGAGCTCCTCGAATCCGTCGGCATGACCCACCGCGCGAACAAGCGTCCGGGCCAGCTGTCCGGTGGCGAACGTCAGCGCGTGGGTATCGCTCGCGCCCTGGTCACCGAACCCGCCGTGTTGCTCGTCGACGAGCCCACCGCGGCGCTGGACCGTGCTCGGAGCCACGACGTCGTGCAGCTTCTGGCGGACGAGACCCATAGTGCCGGGGTCGCCACGATCATGGTCACGCACGACCACGACGTGCTCGTGCACTGCGATCGCGTACTGGAAATGATCGACGGCAGGCTGTCGCCTCTCTCCGAGTGACGTCGCAGACGACACAGCATGCGGCCGGGCTACCGGGTGACGGAGAACCGCACCCGGTGGCCCGGCCGCAACTGTGCTGCGAGGGGGAGATCGGCGCGTGCCACCACTGCGATCACCGGGTATCCACCCGTGACGGGATGGTCGGCGAGGAACAGCACCGGATGCCCCTCGGGGGGTACCTGTAGTGCTCCGGGAACCATCCCCTCGCTCGGAAGTTCGGCTCGCCGCGACCGGTGGAGCGGTCCGGTGCCCCGCAGCCTGATGCCGATCCGGTCGAGCCGGGGCGTCACCGTCCAGCGTTCCCGCAGCAGGGCGCGCACGGAGGCCGGCGTGAACCAGTCGTCGCGCGGGCCGAGGCGCACCCCCAGTTCCACCGGATCGCCCAGGTCGGCGGGCGGGGGGAACTGTTCTTCGACAGGCAGGGCGTCGGCGAGTGCGCCCACCGGTAGACGATCACCTGCCCGAACGGGCGCGGGACCGGTGTTCGACAGCGTGTCGGTGGCCCGGCTCCCGAGCACCTCGGGAACATCGATGCCTCCGCGGACAGCCAGGTAGGACCGCAGTCCGATCGACGGTGGCCGGATCGCCAGCACATCGTCGTTGCTCAGGTGAATCCGCGACCAGTCACCCCGGGGCCGCTCGTTCACGGTGACCTCGGCACGCGCCCCGGTCACCGCCACGATCATCGCGCCGACGCTCCGCACGACGAGCCCGCCGGCCGTGACCTCGAGGGTGGCGGCGCCGGGGTGGTTGCCCACCAACCGGTTCGCCGCATCGTGCGCCGTCCGGTCGGCAGCGCCGGACGTGGTCAGTCCGGTTCCGCCGTGGCCGGGGCGACCGCGATCCTGGACTGTCGTGAGAACGCCGGGGGAGACAACCTCGAACCACGCCACCGCCCCAGTCTCGCGCACGGCGCCGTCACCCATCCGTGCGTCGGATGTCGGGCGCCGACGACTCTGTCACCAGCGGATGCCGCACCGGCCGGAACCGGACGCGGACACCGGGGCGGAGTAACGCAGCAGGGATCCGATCCGGTTGCCACAGTTCGGCATCGGTCGTCCCGATCAGCTGCCATCCTCCCGGTGACTGCCGGGGGTAGATCCCGGAGAACTCGCCGGCCAGCCCCACGGCTCCGGCCGGAACCGCGACACGCGGCGACTCGCGCCGGGGAACCTGCAGACGATCGTCACCTCCGGTGAGGTACGCGAATCCGGGAGCGAACCCGCCGAAGGCGACGGTCCAGGCCCGGTCCGTGTGTGCCGAGATCACGCCGTCCGCACCCAGTCCGGTCCTCTCTCCGACCTCCGTGAGATCGGGGCCGTCGTACCGGACATCGATCACGATCTCGTCGGCGACGAGGGTGTCCGCATCTACAGGTGGGGTCTCGGCGATCCATCGGCGCACGGTGTCTCCGCGAATCTCCCGGGGTTCGAAGCGAACCAGCACCGTACGGGCGGCGGGAACGAGGTCGACGACGCCGTGCGGCCGGTCTGCGTCGAGCGCCCGGTAGTGCGCGAGCACGTCGTCGAGCGATGCGAACTCGGCGAGCAGCGCGGCGTCTCCGTTCGGCAGGATCCTCATCGATCGTCCCTCACACGAATGCTTCGATACCGATGCTCTCGGCGTCGAGCAGAGCACGTACGGCAATTGCCATCGCGGTGGCGCCGGGGGAGTCGCCGTGAATGCACACCGACCGAGCGGTGACGGGCACGTCACTGCCGTCGAGTGCCGTCACCACACCTTCCGTCACCATGCGCAGCACGCGTCGCGCCACCGTGTCCGGGTCGTGGAGGATCGCATCGGGTTCGTGCCGGGAGACGAGTGTGCCCTCGGGTGTGTACGCGCGATCGGCGAACGCCTCGCTGACCACCGGCAGTCCCGCGCGTTCGGCCTCGTCGAGAAGCACCGACCCCGGCAGGCCGAGAACCGGCAGCGAGTCGTCGTACGCGCACACCGCAGCGACCACCGCACGAGCCTGCTCGCGATGGTGCACCACCGCGTTGTACAGCGCGCCGTGCGGTTTGACGTAACTGACGGACGAACCCGCAACCCGCGCGAGTCCCTCCAGAGCGCCGATCTGGTAGATCACTTCGGCGGTGAGTTCGGCCGGCGTCACATCGATGAACCTCCGGCCGAAGCCGGCGAGATCCTGATATCCCACCTGCGCGCCGATCCGCACGTCGCGTTCTGCGGCGGCCCGGCAGGTGTCGAGCAACGTCGAGGGGTCGCCCGCATGGAACCCGCAGGCGATGTTCGCGCTCGAGACGAGTCCGAGCATCGTCTCGTCGTCGCCGAGCCGCCACTGGCCGTAGCTTTCACCGAGGTCGCTGTTGAGGTCGATGCGAGGCACGAGACAAGTCTAGGGCCGGTGGGGCCGCAACCGGCCCGCGCTCTCCCGCGATGCTCTTTCGAGCGGAAGTGCTGTCAGAAGACGACGCCCACGTCGCGCGCGACGATGTCGTCGAGGGCTCGCTCGACAACTGCGGCGATCGTCATCGACGGGTTGCAGGCCGCCGTGTTGCCGGGCATGAGTGCCCCGTCGAGTACATACAGGCCGCGCTGCCCGAGCACCCGCCCGTCGAGATCGCAGACGGTTCCCATACTCGCTCCGCCGAGGGGGTGCCAGGTGGACGGGACAACGGTGTTCGTGTCCGTCAGGATGTCGTTCGGCCCGGCAATCTTGCGGGCGGCAGGATCGATGTGATCGTTCTGGATGGCTGCGTCGCCGTCTGTGGGCCACCGCAGAATCGCATCGTCGCGGCCGGAGTCGTAGACGAAATGTCCTCGGCCCGCGCTGACGCCGAAACCGACCATGACCGTGCTGCGGGTGTCGAGTCCGTACGCGGAGGGGATGGACGCCTGGATGACGGTGAACGCGTTGTTCGGGTCGTCCCAGTTCTTGCTGCCGTACACGACCGGGCCGCCCTGCACTGCGCCGAAGCTGTCTTCCAGACTGGTCCAGAGGTAGATGCGGTCCGCGTTCGACCCCCACCCGCCGCCGAGTTCGTCGGGCATGTCGGTGATCCGGCCGTGCGCCGATGCGCGCACGAGAAGGCGGGTCGTGTTGAGACTGCCCGCGGACAGTACGAGGGCGTCGGTGGTGAGGATCTTGTTCTCGACCACCGCGCCGGTGGTGTCGATCCGGTCGACGTGCACGGTCCATCGCCCGTCGGCGGCGCGCGCGACGTCGGTTACCTCGTGGAGCGTCTCCACCGTCACCAGGCCGGTCTGCTCGGCTGCGGCGATGTAGGTGACATCGACCGAATGCTTGCCACCGTTGTTGACACCCAGTGCGCCGGACCCGTCGGTGTACGACGGCCGCATCTCGCCGCGAAGTTCGGCCAGTGCGTAGTCCCAGTCGATCGGCATCGGGATCTTGTCGAGTGGTAGGCCCGCTCGTGTGACGCGCTCGGCGAAGATCCGGGAGGTCTTGTAGTGAGGGCTCGCCACCAGTTCGTCGGGTGCGACGGCAAGCTTCAGCATGTGCGCGACTCGCGGATAGTGCACGCGGTCCAGGGTGGCCCAGTCGAGATCGTTCGGGAGGTTCGCTTCGAACACGGACTCGCTGGGCTGCAACGACATCCCCTGATACAGGAGCGACCCGCCCCCGACGCCGGCTGCGCACAGGGCAGTCATGTTCTCACCGGCGACCGCCTCGACGAGACCGGTGTACGGCTCGAACACATGCGTGCGGCCGAACAGTTCGGGATTCGACCGGTGCCACAGAATCCGCTTGTCGGGTGCGTCGATTCGCGGAAAGGTCGTCGAATTCGATCCGGTCGGCCACCGTATTCCGCGTTCGAGGACGGTGACGCGCACGCCGGCCTGTGCGAGCCGTAGCGCCGTCACGCCACCTCCGAACCCGGATCCGACGACGACGCGGTGTTCTTCCCGCGTGAGAGGGACCCTGTTCACGCGCGCTGCGATGCCGAGTGCGGCCGGGGCGACTCCGGTTCCCGCGAGCGACAATCCGGCGACTGCGGCTCCGGCGAGAAAAGCCCGGCGTGTGACGTGCGGCAAGTGATCCCCCCGGATGGTTGCGTCGGCCTCGGGGGTCTTCGGACAGCCGGCCCCGGAGGCGTCGCAAAACTAGACACTCTGGGGCCATAGTGTCAAGATCCCGGTCCTGCTTCGGGCCGGGTATGTGACAGCGCCGGCCCGAGCCACCGGGTCAGGAAGCGTCTGAGTTCGTCGTCGGAGTGCACCGCTTCGTCGTCGAACAGCACTACGGACAACCCCAGAAAGAGCGAGATCTCGATGATGTCCTCGAGTTGTGATTCCACCTCGGGGTGCCGGGTAACGAGCGGCGCGAACAGGGTGCGCGCGACCGGCTTTGCCCGCGCGACCATGCCGTTGTCGAACACCGGGTTCTCTCCTTCGGAGCGCAGCAACGCGGCCAGGATGGCGTTGTCGCGCACGACGGTCCGGCTCGCGACGATGAGTTCGACGACGTAGTCGGCGGGGGTTGCGATATGTCGGAGACGCGTGTGGATCCCCGCGAGTGCCTCCACCGCCACTCCCGCGACGGCCTGGGACACAAGTTCTTCCCGGGACCCGAAGATCGAGTACACGGTCTGCCGGGACACCCCGGCAGCGTGTGCCGCGCCGGCGATGGTCACGCCTTCGAAGCCGACCTCCCCGATCAGTTCGACGGTGGCGTGCAGAATCTTGTTACGGGACCGCATCGGACGATTGTCCGCTACCGGGTCGTCAGTGCCGGACGGTGCTCGCGGACGGAGTGCGGCCGACGCCCCGCCGCCTGCGCGAGGACCCGACAATCCGGCACACCAGGTAGATGACGAACGCGATGGTCGTGATGAAGCTGGACACGGGGACTCCGGGCGCGAGCGCGAGGAGGATTCCTCCCACCGCGGCGATCTCCGCGAAGATCACCGACAGCACGGTTGCGGCGAGTGGTCCGCTCACGACTCGGGAGGCGGCAGCGGCCGGTGTGATGAGCAGCGCCATCACGAGCAGGGCGCCGACGATCTGCACGCCGAGGGCCGCGGTGACTCCGACGAGCACGGCGAAGACGATCGACAGCGCCCGGACCGGCACGCCTCGCGCGGCGGCGACTTCGGGGTCGGTGCTCGCGAACAGCAGCGGACGGTAGATGAAGATCAGGGTGCCGATGACTACGACCGCGCACGTCGCGAGCAGAGTGATGCCCGTTCCTCCCGGCGCCACGATCTGACCGGTCAGCAGTGAGAACGCCGCGCCGGTGCGGCCGTCGTACGCCCAGAGCAGCAGCACGGCCAGTCCGAGGCCGAACGCCATGACCACACCGATCACGGAGTCTCGTTCGCGCGCGCGGGTTCCCAGGATGCCGAACAGGATCGCGGCGATCACCGCGCCCACCACGGCCCCGAGCCCGACGGAGACGCCGAGAAGCAGAGCGGCGGCCGCACCGGTCAGGGACAACTCGGAGGTGCCGTGCACCGAGAACGCCATCTGCCGGCTGATGATCAACGGGCCGATGATCCCGGCGAGGAGACCGAGGATGGCACCGGCGACGAGGGCCTGCTGGACGAAGTCGTACTGCAGGAGGTCGGCGGTGGTGTCGAAGTCGAACAGCCGTCCCATGGCGTCGGTGAACTTGCTGCTCATGCGTCGTCCTCGTGTTCGTGATGGTGAACGCCCTCGCCGGGACGCAGACCGCCGGCGCTGCCGAGCGCGTCGATGGCGTCCCCGGTACCGATGACGACGAGGCGCCCACGCACCTCGAGGACCTCCACGTCGGTGCGGTAGAGCTCCGAAAGAACCTCCGAGGTCATGACTTCGGAGGGCGTCCCGATGCGGAACTGACCGTCCACGAGATAGAGCACGCGATCGACGAGAGGGAGGATCGGATTGATTTCGTGCGTGACGAACAGGACGGCAGTGTTGTGATCGCGACGGCGCCGGTCGATGAGCGACGAGACGAGGTGCTGGTTGGCGAGGTCGAGGCTGAGCAACGGCTCGTCGCACAGCAGGACGTGGGGATCGCCGACCAGCGCCTGCGCGATACGCAGACGTTGTTGCTCGCCTCCCGACAGGGCGCCGATGGGAGCCCCGGCGTATGCCTCGGCTCCTACCTGGGCGAGTGCCGCGTCCACCGCGACTTTCCGCTGCTTCCAGAAACGGATCCCGGTGCCCCAGCGGTGACCGTCTACGCCGAGACCCACCAGGTCGCGCCCGCGCAGGGGGACACCCTCGTCGAGGGTCTTCTGCTGCGGCACGTAGCCCAGATGCGAATTACCGGCACGCACCGGCGATCCCGCGATGGTCGCGGTTCCGCCGCTGAGCGGCAACTGGCCGAGGAGGACTTTCAGCAGGGAGGTCTTGCCCGCCCCGTTCGGTCCGAGGACGGCCACGAACTCACCCGGTTCGATGGTGAGATCGAGATCGTCCCAGAGCACACGATCGCCGAATGCCAGCCGCGCGCCGCGGAGTTCGACCGCGTGGGCGCGGTCGGGTGTCGAAGAATTCACCGGAGTCCGTGTTCTCGAGCGTGTGGTCAGGATTCGGTGTCGAGTGCGGAAGCGAGCGCCTCGGCTGCCCTGGTCTGCCACTGAATGTAGTCGACACCGTCGGGCAGGGTTTCGGAAACTTCGACGACAGGAATACCCGACGCCTCTGCTGCCGCGCGCATCTCACGGCTCACCTTGTCCTCGGTCTGCGGGTTGTACAGCAGTGCGCGGACCTGCTTGTCGAGGAGCAATTGCCGGGTGGCCGCGATGGCGGCGGGCGACGGATCGGTGCCGTTCTCGATCGCATTCGCGAAGTCTGCGGGTACCTCGTCGCGGAGTCCGGCCGCGGTCGCCAGGTAAGTCGCGATGGATTCGGTCTGCGCGATCGGGGCGTCGGGATGCGCTTCGGCGATCGAGGCCACGCGATCGGCGACGGCGTGCAGATTGTCGTGGAACGCCGCAGCATTGGCTTCGTAGGTGGCGGCACCCTCCGGATCGAGTTCCGCAAGGCGATCGGCGACGGCGTGCGCGACCGCATCGGCGGTCGCGAGGTCGTACCAGACGTGCTCGTTGACACCGCTGTGGTCGTGCCCGTCGTGCGAGTGACCCGTTCTGCCCGCTGTGTCGTCGGTACCGGCGTCGTGGGTACCCGCGGTGTCGTGGGTGTCCTCGTGGTCGTGGCCGGCGTGCAGATCGGATCCTTCGCCGGATTCGAAGAGCGCGAACGCCTCGACGGTCGCGGGGTCGCCGCTACCGGACTCGAGGATGTCCTCGACGAACCGGTCGTATCCACCACCGTTGTAGACGACGAGCGACGCGTCGCTGATCGCCGCGGCGTCGAGCGGGCTCGCCTCGTAGGAATGCGGGTCGGCCGACGGTTCGGTGATGAGGGACTCGACCTCGATACGGTCGCCGGCCACGGCCTGGGCGACGGAGCCCCACACGTTGGTGGAGGCGACTACGCGCAGGGTGTCCTCGTCATCGGATCCGGTGGTGGCGGACCCGCACGCGGCCAAGGTGGTCACGCAAGCCACGGCGGCGGCCGCGAGCGCGGTACGGGAGGACAAACGCACTGTGGTCTTCTCCTGAATCGAGAGTCGACGAACGGCCCCGGAGGCACGCCCAATCGTTATTGGTAATCGTTACCGTTCCACTTTAGCGGGTCGGGAAGGCGAATTACGCCGTCCCCGCGTCGCCGTGACGAGACCCACAGGACTACGGTCCCCTCATGCCCAGGTCCCGTCAGCCCCGCCGACAGGCGACGCTGGCCTCGATCGCTGCCGAACTGAAGATCTCCCGCACCACGGTGTCGAACGCGTACAACCGGCCCGATCAGCTGTCCGCGGAGCTACGCCAGCGTGTGCTCGATGTGGCCAAGCGCCGTGGGTACGCCGGCCCGGATCCGATGGCGCGGTCCCTGCGCACCCGCAAGGCCGGTGCTGTGGGCGTCCTTCTCACCGAGGCACTGAGCTACTCGTTCCGGGACCCCGCCGCCATGCGATTTCTGTCCGGGCTGTCGGAGGCCTGCGAGGCAGCCGGACAAGGTCTGCTGCTCATCCCCGCCGGTCCCGGACGCGCCGACACCGAAGCCGCGCAGGTCGTGCACCGGTCGTCGGTGGACGGGTTCGTCGTCTACTCCGTACCGCCCGAAGATCCGTACCTGGCCGCGGTGCTCGAACGGAATCTGCCGATCGTCGCCTGTGACCAGCCGCGCGGTTTCGAGCACACCCCTGTCGTGGGCATCGACGACCGGGGCGCGATGCGGGATCTCGCCGCACATCTCATCGGACTCGGCCACCGGCACATCGGTATCGTGTCCATGCGACTCGGGCGCGAGCGCCACGACGGTGTCGTCGATCTGTCGACCCTCGACAGCAGCGGATTCCACGTGCAGCGCGAGCGCATCCTCGGAGTGCAGGACGCGATGCGGGCGGGCGGGCTGGACCCGGCCTCGCTCACTGTCGTCGAGCGCTACACGCACACCTCGGAAAACGGGTTGTCGGGCGCGGCGCAGATCATGAGCGTCAACCCCAGGATCACCGCACTGATGTGCACGACCGACGTTCTCGCGCTCGGCGCCCTGGCGTGGGCCGACCAGACGGGACTCGATGTGCCGGGCCATCTGTCGATCACCGGCTTCGACGGAATCGACGAAGCGCTGCGCGAAGGACTCACCACGGTGCGTCAGCCCCAGAAGGACAAGGGGCGCCGGGCCGGCGAGCTACTGCTCGCCGCCCCGGCGCATTCCGGCGTTCCGGTGCTGGAGACGCTCGATACCCAGCTCTGGTTCGGCAAGACCTCCGGCGCCGTCGAGCGCGAGTGGTACGCCGAATAACCGTCTCTCAGCGCGGCGGCCCGGACAGCAACTGGGCACACCGCAACAGCCCGATGTGGCTGTAGGCCTGCGGATGATTGCCGAGCGAGCGTTCCGCCACGGGATCGTATTCCTCGCTGAGCAGGCCGGTCGGGCCCGCAGCGGCGACTAGTTGCGTGAACAGCGCCTCGGCGTCGTTCCGCTGCCCGATCAGGAGATACGCCCCGACCAGCCACGCCGCACAGAGGTGGAAACCGCCTTCGGTGCCGGGAAGCCCGTCGTCGTGCCGGTACCGGTACACCGTCGACCCGCTGCGTAGTTCCGCTTCGGTTGCCTGCACGGTTGCGTGGAATCGCTTGTCGTCCGGGTCCACCAGCCCGGTCAGGCCGATGAACAACGTCGCCGCGTCGAGATCGGTGCCGTCGTACGCCGCGGTGTACGACTGGACGTCTTCGTTCCAGCCCTTCTCCTTGACCTCCTCGGCGATCTCGCGACGAAGCTCGGCCCAGCCTTCACCGGCGGGACGGCCGAACTTCTCCGCGAGGGTGAGTGCGCGGTCGACGGTGAGCCAGCCCATGACCTTCGAATACACGTGGTGCCGCGGGTTGTCGCGGATCTCCCAGATGCCGTGGTCCGGTTCGAACCAGCGGCGCTCGACCGCGAGCACCATGGCGCAGACCAGTTCCCAATCGCGGTCGGTGAGTGCCTGCGCGTGGGCCACGCCCCGCTCCTCGCGCCGATGCGCGAGTTCGGAGATCAGGTCGACGATCGGACCGAATACGTCGAGCTGAACCTGCTGGTTCGCCGCGTTGCCGACGCGAACGGGGCGCGAACCGGCGTACCCCGGCAAGCTGTCGAGGACAGCTTCCGGAGGCAGTGCGCCACCTGCCAGCGTGTACAGCGGATGCAGTCGCTCCGGTCCGGGCAGGGTCTCGAGCACCCCGTGCACCCAGTCGAGGTAGTTCTCGGCTTCTTCGAGCGATCCGACTCTCACCAGTGCCTGTGCGGTCAGCGCCGCATCCCGCAGCCAGCAGTAGCGGTAGTCCCAGTTGCGGACCCCACCGATCTCCTCGGGAAGCGACGTGGTGGCCGCTGCGAGGATCGACCCGGTCGGCGCGTGGACGAGGCCGCGCAGGGTCAGAGCCGAGCGCTTCATGAGATCGGGCTTGAGGGGCGGCAGTTCCAGGTTGTTCGCCCACGTGCTCCAATACGCTTCGGCCTGGGCGCGGCGCTCCTCATGGGGCACCGGATGCTCGCTCAGATCATCTGTACCGCACCGAAGTTCGAGCACGACGTCCCCCTGGGAGGGATCCACGACGGCGTGCGCCGACTGGTGCGCGCCGTCGGTGCTGATGTCCCAGCGCACGCCGGGGGACCGGAGAACGTAGGGCTCGTTGAAACCCATCACCCGGATTCCGTCGTCCGTGACTTCCAAGGTCACCTGTCCCTGTCCGAACTCGGGACGCGGCGCGAAGGTCACCAGTGCGGTCGCGCGGCCGGTGATCACGCGGGTGAGGTCGGTTCGGCCCGGCTCGACGTCGTGCGGCAGGTAATCGACGACGGCGAGGGCAGCCCAGCGGGTGACGACAGTCATCGTCGAGTCCACGTAGCGCTGGCTCAGCGGCAGCGACTCGCGGGTGGGGCCGATCGTGAAGTGGCCGGCGGGTTCTCCGCCGAGCAGGTGGGCGAACAGTGCGGCGGAGTCCGGCTCCGGGTGGCACATCCAGGTGATGGTGCCGTCGGGGGTGACGAGCGCCTTGGAGCGGGGGCTCGCGAGCATCGTCAATCGCTCGATCGGTGCGGCATTGGCACCGGACAACCACGTGCGGCGCTCCTCGAGGAGAAGCGCGAGCGCCGAGTTGACGTCCTCGGTGGTGCCGACCCGGTACTCCGCGGCGGTGTCGCCGTCGCCGACCTTCACACCCACGTCGGGACCGTGCAGTGATGCGAATGCTTTCTCGTCGGTGACGTCGTCGCCGAAGAAGACCGCCGCGGTGGCGGCGTCCTGGTGCCTGATCAGGTCGAGGGCCGCGCCCTTGTCGGTGGCCACGACGGACAACTCGATCACCGACTTGCCTTCGGTGACCTGCACGCCCGGACGCAACGCGAGGTCCCCGCGCGCGATCTCGAGTGCGCGCTCGGCATCTTCCGCGGACGCGTTGCGGACATGCAGGGCGACGCTCGCGGGCTTGGTCTCGATGTGTACGCCCTCGAACTTGTCGGCGACCGACGCGAGTCCGTCGACGAGCACGGTCAGCAGTTGCTTGGCTTCGGGATCGATCTCGTTGATGAAACCGATGTCGAACTCGGAACCGTGGCTGCCGACCAGCTTCACCTCGATGGGGAGACGCGACAGCGCGGCGAGATCCTTCAACGATCGGCCGGAGATCACCGCGGCGGACGTCGAAGGGAGAGCGGCGAGTCCACGCAGGGCGCGGACGGCGTCGGCCCGGGGATACGCCTGCCCCGGGTCGGCGACGATCGGCGCGAGGGTGCCGTCGTAGTCGGTTGCCACCAGCAGTCGCGGAGTACGCGCTGCGGCGACGAGGGCGCGTCGGAGATCGATCGGAAGGTCGTGGGCACTCACGCGAACCAAGGTAAGCGAAGAAAAGCGGCAGAGTGCCGCCGGAGCGGCCTCCGGGGTGGTGTTTCCCGTTACATCAGGCGCCGGCAGTGGCGGACGACGGACGTGCACCCTCTCCGAGCAGCAGATCGACCGTCAGTTCCAGGCGTCGCGCGACATCCGTCGCGGACGACCGGCGGGTCAGCCAGGCGACCAGGTTGGACAGCCACACGTCGCTGATGACGCGGGCGATCGCGAGTTCCTCTTCGTCGGGCTCGCCGTCGTTCATGGCCTTGGCGAACAACCGGTCCATGAGCTTGCCGACCTGGTCGACCTCGGCGGCGGCGGATGCGTCGGCGAACATGAAGGCGCGCGTCATGGCCTCGGTGAGAAGTGGATCGCGCTGCATCGCCTTGGTGATGAGACTGAGGATGAGGTGCATCCGTTCCAGCGGGCTGTGCCCCGGCGGGATCTTTCCCTTGCTCTCGATCCGGGCGAATTCACGCCCGAGGGCCGAGACCAGCAGGTGGACCTTGGACGGGAAGTACCGGTAGAGCGTGCCCACTGCGACGTCCGCCCGTTCGGCGACGGCGCGCATCTGGACGGCTTCGTATCCGCCCTTCGACGCCAACGCGAGGGTGGCGTCGAGTATCCGCTTGCGACGTTCCTTCTGGGCATTGGAACTGAGATCGTCCTCGGTGAGGGCGGTCAACGTTCCGGTGCCGTTGGAACGTGAGCGGGACGGGGTGGCCATAACTTCGTATCCTCACGCCTTGACTCTGAACCGGTGTCATATTAGAACACGTTCTAGGTAACCATGTCATTCCGAAAGGCGGAGACCCGCTGTGAGTATCGCCACCACCGAGGAACAGCGGGCCGTTCAGGCGTCCGTACATGCCTGGTCACGAGCCACGGCTCCACTGGCAACCATACGTCGGGAGACCGACGGGGCGTGGCGTGACGGGTGGTCGTCTCTCGCGGAACTGGGACTGTTCGGTGTTGCCGTTCCGGAGGCATCCGGAGGGTTCGGGGCGACCACCGTCGATCTCGCGGTCATGCTCGAGCAGGCCGCACACGAACTGGCCGCGGGCCCGGTGCTGACCACGGCTGCGGTGGCGCTCGTGTTCGGCCGCGGCGGCGACGCGACGGCCAAGACCACCGCGCAACTCGTCGAGGGCGCTCTTCCGGCCGCCCTCGCACTCGACTCCGAGGTGCGAGCGGAACCGGCGACCGACGGGTTCGTCCTCACCGGTGACGCGGGCCCCGCCATCGCTGCCGAGCCGGGCGTCGCGGTGCTCGTGCGACTGGCCGGGCATCCCGAACGCTGGGCACTCGTCGACGCCGACGCTGCCGGTGTGCGTCTCGAGCCGCTCGACACGCTCGACAAGTCGCGGGCTCTCGCCCGGATGCGTCTGGACGGTGTCGCCGTGACGGCGGACCGTGTCGTCGAGGTCCCCAGCGGATTCGTGCGGGACCTCACCGCGGGGCTGGCAGCGGCCGAACTCGCCGGCATCGCCGGGTGGGCACTGACGACCGCGGTCGAGTACGCGAAGATCCGCGAACAGTTCGGCAAACCCATCGGCGCGTTCCAGGCCGTCAAACATCTGTGCGCCGAAATGCTGTGCCGCACCGAGAAGATTCGGGCCGTGGCGTGGGATGCGGCACGCGCGATCGATACCGATCCCGACGAGCTTCCCGTGTCGGTGGCCGTTGCGGCTGCCGTGGCACTCGACGCTGCCGTGCAGACCGCGAAGGACGCGATCCAGGTGCTCGGCGGCATCGGCTTCACGTGGGAGCACGACGCCCATTACTACCTGCGCCGCGCCGTCGCCACCCGCCAGTTGCTGGGCGGTTCCACGGCGTGGCGCGCCCGCGTCACCGAACTCGCGCGCGGCGGCGCTCGCCGGCACCTCGGTATCGATCTGTCCGGGCACGAGAACGATCGTGGGCGTATCCGGGACGACATCGCTTCCATCGCAGCGCAACCCGAAGGGCAGCGCCGTACCGCGCTGGCCGAATCCGGGTATCTCGCGCCGCACTGGCCACCCCCGTACGGGCGCGGGGCGGGCCCGGCCGAGCAGATCCTCATCCAGCAGGAACTTGCCGAGGCCGGAGTCGACAGGCCCGACCTGGTGATCGGATCGTGGGCTGTGCCGACGATCCTGGAGCACGGAACTCCGGCACAGCGAGAACGATTCGCGATGCCGACGCTGCGTGGCGACATCGTGTGGTGCCAGTTGTTCTCCGAGCCCGGCGCCGGTTCCGATCTCGCCGCACTCCGGACCACTGCGGAGAAGGTGGACGGAGGGTGGATCCTGCGTGGGCAGAAGGTGTGGACATCGCTCGCGCACGAAGCGGATTGGGCGATCTGCCTGGCGCGCACCGACCGCGAGGCACCCAAGCACAAGGGCATCACCTATTTCCTCGTCGACATGAAATCGGAGGGCATCGCGGTATCGCCGCTGCGGGAGATCACCGGCGACGCGCTGTTCAACGAGGTGTTCCTCGATTCGGTGTTCGTTCCGGACGACTGCGTCGTGGGTCCGCTCGGCGGCGGGTGGAAACTCGCCCGCACCACGCTCGCGAACGAACGCGTGGCGATGGGGGGCAAATCGTCGTTCGGTGCGGCGATCGAGGAACTCCTGGAACTGTCCACACCGGGTGACGCCGTCGCCGACGACCGGATCGCCGTACAGATCGGGGAGGCGACCGCCGGGTCGCTGCTCGATCTGCGCACCACGCTCGCCCAGCTGGGTGGGCAAGATCCCGGTGCTGCCTCGAGCGTGCGCAAACTCGTCGGCGTGCGTCAGCGACAGGACACCGCCGAACTCGCCATGGACCTCGCGGGTGAGGCGGGCTGGGTGGAAGGTCCGCTCACCCGCGAATTCCTCAACACCCGGTGCCTGACGATCGCCGGTGGTACCGAGCAGATTCTGCTCACGGTCGCAGCGGAGCGGCTGCTCGGACTTCCGCGGGAGTAGGGGGTCCTTCCCGCGGGACACCACCAAGTGCTACAACTGGAACACGTTCTAGCACGAAGGTGGTAACGGTGGACTTCGCACGTGACGAGACGCAGGAGGACGTTGCCGGCGTCGCGGCCGACCTGCTCGCCCGCGACCTGGGCGCCGACGACCTGTGGAGAGCCATGGCAGAGGCCGACCTCCTGTCGCTGGCCCTGCCCGAGCGACTCGGAGGTTCGGCACTCGGCGTCGCCGAGGCTGCCACCGTGCTCACCGAGGTCGGACGTTCGGCGGCACGGATCCCCGCGCTGCCGACCGTCGGGTTCGGGGTACTTCCCGTTCTCGCCCTCGCCACCGAGGCACAGCAGGACGTCCTGCTCGACGGTGTCCCCGGCGGCGCGGTCCTCTCCGCCGCGCTCGCCGAACCGGGCCGGCCGTTCCCCGGCCGGCCCGGGGCCACCGTCACCGCCACCGACGGCGGGCACGCCGTCACCGGATCGTTCGTGGCCGTGCCCTACGCCGATCGCGCGCGGTTCGTCCTGGTACCGACCGACTCCGGGGTCGTCGCGGTCGACCCGAACGCCGAGGGCGTCACGCTGAGGGAGAGTCCGTCCGCGGTCGGCGACCCCGAGTTCTCGATGCGGCTCGACGGAGCGGTGGGAACCCTGCTCGGCGACGGCCTCGACGGTGCGGAGTCCGTGGCGACGCTCTACCGTCTGGCAATCGCCGCGACAGCCGCCTACTCGGACGGATTGCTCTCGGGAGCAACCGATCTCACTGCCCGCCACGTCAGTGAGCGGCACCAGTTCGGTAAGCCGCTCGCCACCTTCCAGGCAGTGGCCCAGCAGATCGCGGATGTCTACGTCACCGCCCGGACCCTGCACGTCGCCGCATTGTCTTCGGTCTGGCGTGTCTCCCGAGGTCTCGACGCCGACGACGATCTCGACGTCACCGCGTACTGGATCGCTGCGGAACTTCCTCCCGCCATGCGGGTGTTGCACCACCTGCACGGCGGCATCGGAGTGGATGCGACCTATCCGCTGCACAGATACTCGTCGACCGCCAAGGACCTTGCACGGTGGCTCGGCGGCGCTTCGTACCGACTCGACCTCGTGGGGGCCCGGTGTTCATCGATCTGACCGACGACCAGCGTGCGCTGCAAGCCGAGTTGCGCAGCTACTTCTCGAATCTCGTCTCCGCCGACGAAGCCGCGATCATGCGCACCGAGCGGCACGGCCCCACCTACCGTGAGGTGGTCCGCCGAATGGGTAAGGACGGATGGCTGGGAGTGGGATGGCCCGTCGAGTTCGGCGGCCACGGCTTCGGCGACGTCGAGCAGCAGATCTTCGCCAACGAAGCCATGCGTGCCGACGTGCCGCTGCCCGGTGTCACGTTGCAGACCGTCGGTCCCACCTTGCAGGTCTACGGAACCGACGAGCAGAAGCGGAAGTTCCTACCCGCAATCCTCGCCGGTGAGGTCCATTTCGCCATCGGTTACTCCGAGCCCGAAGCCGGGACGGACCTCGCGGCGCTGCGCACCACCGCTGTACGTGACGGCGACGAGTACGTGGTCAACGGGCAGAAGATCTTCACCACCGGGGGTCACGACGCCGACTACATCTGGCTCGCTGTCCGCACCGGCTCGGCCGACTCGAGGCACCGGGGTATCTCCATTCTCATCGTCGACACGACCGACCCGGGATTCAGCTGGACGCCCATCATCACGTGCGACGGCGCGCACCACGTCAACGCCACGTACTACAACGATGTGCGGGTGCCGGCGAACATGCTCGTCGGTGAGGAGAACAAGGGCTGGCGGCTGATCACCACGCAGCTCAACCACGAGCGCGTGATGCTCGGACCGGCGGGCCGGGTCGCGGGCATCTACGACCATCTGCAGGACTGGGTGCGACGGCACAACCTCCTGGACGAACCCGACGTGCGCCGCGCACTCGGCGAGATCCACGCGACACATCGGCTCAACGAGCTTCTCAACTGGCAGGTCGCGGCGAGTGAGAACGACGCCGTCGACATCGCCGACGCGTCGGCCACCAAGGTGTTCGCCACGGAACGGATCCAGCGGGTCTGCCGGCTCGCCGAGGAGATCGTCGGACGCCACGGCGACCCGGCCGACACCGACACGGCCGATCTGCTGCGCTGGCTCGACATGATGGCCAAGCGGAACGTGGTGATCACGTTCGGGGGCGGGGTCAACGAAGTGATGCGAGAACTCATCGCCACCGCCGGTCTGGGTATGCCCCGGGTACCGCGGTGACAGGCGCACAGACGGCCGGCGCGGAGAGCACGGCCGACGAGATCCTTGCGGCCGCCGAACGCGTGCGTAACGACGGACCGTCCGCACCCCGCTTCGGTCGCGATCCCGTCAATCTCCCGATGATCCGGAACTGGCTCGAGGCGATCGGTGACGACAACCCGATCTACACCGACGAGTCCGCTGCGGTGGCAGCCGGGCACGACGGTCCGGTCGCACCGCCCGCGATGGCTCAGGTCTGGACGATGCGGGGTCTCGGTGCCGAGCGGGAGAAGGACGATCCACTCGGCCGGATGACGCAGATCCTCGACGACGCGGGGTACACCTCGGTGGTCGCGACCAACTGCGACCAGACCTACCACCGCTATCTTCGCCACGGTGAGCACGTGACCATCGAGTCCACGCTCGAGGATGTGGTGGGTCCGAAGAAAACCGGTCTCGGGGAAGGGTGGTTCTTCACCACCCGCAACGTGTGGAAGGTCGGCGACGAGGTCGTCGCCGAAATGCTGTTCCGCATCCTCAAATTCGCTCCGCCGGGCGAGGCTGCCGACTCCGCCCCGCGGGCCACGGTGCCCGAGGATCTGGACCCGTCACGGATGATGCGGCCGTCCGCATCGCGCGACACGCAGTTCTTCTGGGACGGCGTCGCCGGCCACGAGTTGCGCATCCAGCGCCGCCCCGACGGCACGTTGCAACACCCGCCGGTACCGGCGCTGTGGCTCGACAAGGACGAGACGACCGACTACGTGGTGTCGTCGGGCCGGGGTGCGGTGTTCAGTTTCGTCGTCCACCATGCCCCGAAAGTTCCGGGCCGGCAGGTTCCCTTCGTCGTCGCGCTCGTGGAACTCGACGAGGGCGTGCGCATGCTCGGAGAACTCCGGGGAATCGACCCGTCGGACGTGAGAATCGGAATGCCCGTGGAGGCAACCTATCTCGACTTTCCCGGCGACGACGACACCGAAGGAACCCCGTGGACGCTGTACGCCTGGAAGCCCCTCGAGGAGGATTCGTGAGCATCGATGCGGTGACGGCAGGGCAGGCGCTCCCACCCTTGTCGATTCACGCCGACCCGACGTTCGTCGTCTCGACGGCGTTGGCCACCCGCGACTTCCAGGACGTGCACCACGATCGCGACAAGGCGCGGCAGCGCGGGTCCGAGGACATTTTCGTCAACATCCTCACCGACACCGGCCTCGTCCAGCGGTACGTCACGGACTGGGCAGGTCCTCGTGCCGTCGTGCGGTCGATTTCGTTACGCCTCGGCGTGCCCTGGTACGCGTACGACACCCTCACACTCGCCGGCACGGTGGCGGCCGTCGACGACGGTCTGGTCACCGTCGACGTCGTCGGGCGTAATGCGCTGGGCGACCACATCACCGCGAAGGCCACCCTCGTGATCGGAGATGCCGAATGAGCGGTCTGTCGGGCAGGGCGGTCGTGGCGGGCATCGGTGCCACCGACTTCTCGAAGGATTCCGGCCGGAGCGAACTGCGACTCGCGGCGGAAGCCGTGCGGGACGCGCTCGACGACGCCGGACTCGCCCCCTCCGACGTGGACGGCCTGGTCTCGTTCACGATGGACACCAATACCGAAGTCGCGGTCGCGCGAGCGGTGGGCATCCCGAACCTGAAGTTCTTCTCGCGCATCCATTACGGCGGCGGTGCGGCCTGCGCCACCGTGCAGCAGGCGGCGATGGCTGTCGCGACCGGCGTGGCCGACGTCGTGGTTGCGTACCGCGCGTTCAACGAACGTTCCGGCGCGCGATACGGGCAGGTGAACAGCACGCTCGCCGCCCAGGTCAACGCCTCCGGTACCGACAACGCGTTCTCCTACCCGCACGGGTTGAGCACACCCGCATCGTTCGTCGCGATGGTGGCGCAGCGGTACATGCACGTCTCGGGTGCCACCGGTGCGGACTTCGGAGCGGTGGCCGTCGCGGACCGCGCCCACGCGGCGAACAACCCGAAGGCGTTCTTCTACGGAAAACCCATCACCCTGGACGACCACCAGAATTCCCGCTGGATCGCGGAACCGTTGCGGCTGCTCGATTGCTGTCAGGAATCGGACGGGGGTGTCGCGCTGGTGGTGACCACACCGGAGCGTGCGAAGGATCTGAAGCAGGTGCCCGCGGTGATCGCGGCGGCGGCGCAAGGCAGCGGACCGGACCAATACATCATGACGAGCTATTACCGCGACGGGCTCGCAGGTCTCCCGGAGATGGGCATCGTCGGGAATCAGCTGTGGGAACAATCGGGCCTCGGCCCGAAGGACATTCAGACTGCGATCCTGTACGACCACTTCACGCCGTACGTGCTCATGCAACTCGAGGAACTGGGATTCTGTGACCGGGGCGATGCGAAGAACTTCGTGGCCGACGGGATCGAACTCGGTGGCAGGCTGCCTATCAACACCCACGGTGGGCAACTCGGCGAGGCGTACATCCACGGCATGAACGGAATCGCAGAAGCGGTCCGCCAGATCCGCGGGACGTCGTGCAACCAGGTCGACGACGTCGAGAACGTGCTCGTCACAGCGGGCACGGGCGTGCCGACGTCCGGTCTCGTCCTCACCCGCTGAACTGCGATCGGGCGCGGACGGATCCCATGCCCCGTTTCATTCTGGGTCGACGGCTGTGGTCGCGCCCCTCGGTTCGCGGCGTGCGGCGATCAGCGCGAGGACGAGGCCGAACGCGACCCAGCAAGCGAGCACTACGCTCGGGAACCCGCTGCCGATGCCGCCGAAGAACGCGTTCGCGCGCAGGAGTGAACCGGTCGCCCCGGGGGGGGCAGCAGCTGCCCGAAAGTGGACCATCCGTCGGGAAGCCAGTTGCTCCCGGTCCCGAGCGCCGAGAGTGGATTGCCCACGAACATCATCAGAAAAGCGCCGAGGCCGATGCCCACCGGACCGAGCAGGGCTTCGAGGCCGAGGACGGTCAACGCCAGCGCGCCCATGCCGAGCGCGAGACCCTCTGCGGTGAGCCAGTAGTTTCCGGCCAGTGACCCGGTGCCGAACTGGAGGATGGCGGTGAGCGCGGCACCGGCGATCACTGCGAAAGCCACGACGCCGACGAAGCGCAGCAGCAGGCGGTTGCGTCCGGGGAACAGCTGCGTCAGTGCAATTGCCGGAATGAGTCCACCGAAGACCATCGGAAGCGCTGCGGCGGTCAGTCCGGCTCCTCGGGGGTCGTCCGCAGGGAAGGCCACCAGTTCGTGCGTCCGTACCGGCACTTGCTGCCGCTGGGCGATGCTCGTTCCGAGGGCAGTGACGGCCGCGGCGCCGGGTGCGCCACCCGCGGTGGCCGTGTAGACATCCACACCGTCGGCCGCGAAAACGAGTCCGCCTGCAGCTTCGCGATTCTCGATGCCGGCGATGAGGTCTTCGGGAGTGTCGAAGCGGACAACGTCCCAGTCATCGGGGGTGAGGTTTCCTGCGACGGCGTCGACTGCGGGCGAAGGCCCGGCCAAGCCGAGTCTCATGTCGTGGGGTCCGCCATGGATGGCAGGCAGCGCGAAGGCGAGGAGCATCACGCCGACGACTGCGGTGAGTCCGGCGACGAGCGCACTCAGCCGGATCCACGACGAGCGGGTCGTCTTGTCGGCTTGTGCATTCGCACCGGCGTTTTCATCCGGTCCGCCGGCCGATATGGAGCTGGATATCCTGCGTCCCTTCGACACGTGTCCGGTGGATGCAGCGTGTGGACCGAAAACCGTTTCCGGTAGCCATGCTTCCACACGTCTCCGACGTCGGTCTGCGGAGACGAGGACGGTCGAGTCTCGGACGACGAGCCGATGTTACGAGTCGGACGTGGCTATCGGAGAGAAAATTCGATCTTGCGGACGTGAGTGGTCGGCGCGCGCATACTACGACTATCACTCGCCTCCGAAAGGGACGACCATGTCCGAAGAAATGCGTGCGACCCGACGAGACCCCAGCGTGAAACAAGGCATTGCCGCGGGAACGTCGGTAGGTGCTGCCATCATCCTCGCGACACTCGGCGTGGTGTCCCTCCTGCAGGGAATCGCGGCGGTCGCGGAGGACGAAATCTTCGTCGTCGGTGTGGCCTACACCTACGAATTCGACGTCACGACGTGGGGCTGGATCCACATCGTGGTCGGTGCGCTGATGATCCTCATCGGTGCGGCGCTCTTCACGGGCGCCACCTGGGCACGCGTGACAGCCATCGTCATCGCGGCGATTTCCATCATCGTCAACTTCCTGTGGCTGCCGTACTACCCCTGGTGGTCCATTCTCATCATCGCGCTCGACGTGGTGGTCATCTGGGCAGTCTCCACCTGGAACCCGCGTACGTATGTGTAGGCGCATCCGGGCGGTTTAGCCGCACGGTCTCGGTGACCGCGCTCCGCGCGCCCGGAACTCGACGATGACCGCACCTGTGTACGAGTCCCACAACGGTTTCGCACTGTGGTGGGCACGCCTCGCCTGGATTCTTCTCGCGGCGGCCCTGGTCGTACCGATCGTGGTTGCGGGCCTGCGCGGGGCAGTGCTGTTCACGGTGACGAGCATCGCGGCCGTGGTGGTGGCCGTCGCTGCGGTGTACGGGTTTCTCACGTGGCGTGGTGTTCTCCGGCTGGCGGCGCTGGTGTCGGCGCTGTGCGCTCCGATCGTCGTGTTGGTCGTAATCGTGCGAGAACGCGAGTTGTGGGTGATTCCGCTCGAGGTGGCTCTCGTGCTCGCGGCATTCGGATCTGCCCGCGCCGCACTGAGGATCCGTGCTTCCGAATCCACGATGTCCGAATACCCCGCGGAGACTGTGCACCGGCCGTTCCTCGTGATGAACCCGCACTCCGGTGGTGGCAAAGTCGTTCGTTTCGACCTGCGACGACGTGCCGAGGAACTCGGTGCCGAGGTCGTAGTACTCGACGGGCCCGAATTCGTCGATGTCCAGGCGCTCGCGCGCCGGGCGGTGGCGCGGGGAGCCGATCTGCTCGGTGTTGCCGGTGGCGACGGCACCCAGGCTCTGGTCGCGGGAGTGGCTGCGGAACAAGGGATTCCGTTCTTGGTGATCAGTGCCGGCACACGCAACCACTTCGCGCTCGACCTCGGACTGGACAGGGAAGACCCCGTGGCCGGTCTCGAGGCGCTGCGCGACGGAGTCGAACTGCACGTCGACCTCGGGCACATCGACGGTCGGCCCTTCGTCAACAACGCGTCCTTCGGGGTCTACGCCGAGATCGTGGAAAGCCCGCACTACCGCGACGACAAGGCGAAGACCGTTCTCGACCTGTTGCCCGACCTGCTGGACACCAGCGCACACGGGGCATTGTGCGCACGTATCGACGGCACGGTCCTCGAGGGTCCACGCGCATTGCTCGTCAGCAACAATCCGTACACCACGGACGACCTGGTAGGGATGGGCCGGCGTCTTCGGCTCGATCGAGGCAGGCTCGGCGTGATCGCTCTGTCGGTGCAGGGGGCCGGCCAGATCGTCGGAGTTCTTCGCCGCGCGCGAACCAAAGGTCTCGTCCAGCGCACGGCCACGGAAGTCGTGGTGTTTTCGGGCGAACACGACATCGCGGTCGGTGTGGACGGGGAGTCGGTGCGGATGCCGTCGCCGGTGCGCTGCACCGTCGCCCCGGGTGCGTTACGCGTCCTCGTGCCCCGCGACCGGCCGGGGATGCGGATTCCCCGGCCGGTTCTGGATTGGGTACAGCTGTCCCGGTTGGCGCGTTCGACTACCAGACCGTGACGACGCCACCGCACGACGTGGTCGGGATGGCCCACAAAGGAATGCTGTTCACTGCGCTGACGGTGAATTCGACGTCGCCGGGGCCCGAACGCACATCGAAACGCGCCACTCCGCTGCCCGGATAGGCGACGGTGACGGAGTCGGTGAGGGTTCCGCGTGCACCCGTGTTGCGGTTGTGCCAGTCCAGGCGCACGTCGGACCGATATCCACCGGCGAAGAACCACAGGCTGGATACGTCGGGTAGGGACAGCTCGATCCTTCCCGGTTCGGTCTGCCATCCGAACAGCCGTGCCGGCGCATACGGCTGGTCCACGATGTAAGGGCTCACGCCCCAGCAGCGGTTCATCGGAATCGGAGTCTCGGCAGCAGCTGTTCCGGCGCCCACGCCGAGTCCGGTGAACATGCCTGCGGCAACGAGAGCGGAAGCGGCGGTGCGTCGGAGGAATCGTACGGTCATACAGGTCCCCTTCTCCTGGAATGAGCGTTCAGTAGAGCACGCGATTTGATTCCGCGCCAGCGATTTCGGGCGGTGATCGGCCCTGACGCCCGGTTTCCGTCGCGGGGCAGGACGCTGCTTACCCACCTGTGCTGGGCGACGTGCCCCAACCTTCGAATTCACGCGTACCTCACCCCGAACAGTCCGGGTTCGCACCTCGGGCGGTCGGTGCATCGGGTACTGCCGGAGCAGCCGATTCCGAAAGTGTGCGATTTCTGCGATGAGAAAACCGGTCGAAACGTGTCGGTCCTGTAGTGCAGACTGACGACGCAACCACCAGTCAGGGAGGACTCATGGCCGACGCCATAGTCGCAGAAGGACTGATCAAGACCTACGGAGATGTCAAAGCCCTCGACGGCATCGACCTCCGGGTGCCCGAAGGGACGGTCACGGCGCTGCTCGGTCCCAACGGGGCAGGCAAGACGACGACGGTCCGGGTACTGACCACTTTGATCGTGCCCGATGCCGGTAGCGCGCGGGTAGCGGGCTTCGACGTCGTGAACGACGCCCGCGCACTCCGCTCCCACATCGGAGCATCGGGGCAGTATGCGGCGGTGGACGAATACCTCACCGGTTTCGAGAACCTCGAGATGGTCGGCAGGCTCTACCACCTGGGCGTCAAACGCAGCAGGGAGAGAGCGCGCGAACTGCTCGCGCAGTTCGACCTCGAAGAGGCAGGAGATCGCCCGGTCAAGGGCTATTCGGGAGGTATGCGCCGACGTCTCGACCTCGCCGGCGCGCTGGTCGCCGAACCGCCGGTGCTCTTCCTCGACGAGCCCACCACCGGCCTGGACCCCCGGGCGCGGCTCGGATTGTGGGAGGTCATCGACACGCTTGTGGCGCGTGGCACCACGCTCCTGCTCACCACCCAGTACATGGACGAAGCCGAGCGCCTCGCCGACGACATCGCGGTGATCGACCGCGGCAAGGTCATCGCGCGCGGTGATGCGGACGAACTCAAGAGCCAGGTGGGTGGTGAACGCATCGAAATCGGTGTGCCCGATGCCGGAGACCAGCAAGTCGCATGCCGCGAACTCGCCTCGGTCGCGTCGGGTGAGATCCAGCTCGATTCGGGAACCGGAACGCTCACCGTCCCCCTGAGTGGCGCGGGGGGCGGGGCGGGCGCCGAAGCCCTCGTCGCGGCGCTGGGGAAGCTCGCGGTGGCGGGCGTTCGCGTGACCGATGTGGCACTGCGAAAGCCGACACTCGACGACGTGTTCCTCACCCTGACGGGCCACGAGGCAGAGAAGACAGAGGAGGCGGCGCAGTGAATTCGGTACAGCTGGTCACATCGGACGGCCTCACCATAGCCAAGCGCAACATGATCAAGATCAAGCGTGTGCCCGATCTCATCGTGTTCACGATGCTCTCGCCGATCATGTTCGTGCTGCTGTTCGCCTACGTGTTCGGTAGCGCGATCGACATTCCCGGAATGTCGTATCGCGAATTCCTCATCGCCGGCATCTTCACTCAGACGGTGATCTTCGGGTCCACGTGGACCGGTCTGGGAATGGTCGAAGACCTGCAGAAAGGCATCATCGATCGGTTCCGGTCGCTGCCCATGGCACCCTCGGCCGTCCTGATCGGACGGACGACCACGGACGTGCTCATCAACGTGGTCAGCCTCGTGGTGATGTCGCTGACCGGTCTGGTGGTGGGGTGGAGGATCCACTCGTCCTTCGGGGAGGCCGTAGCGGGTTACCTTCTGTTGCTGCTGTTCGCCTACGCGTTGTCGTGGGTGATGGCCGTGGTCGGAATGTGGGTCCGGACGCCCGAGGTGTTCAACAACGCGAGCTTCATGGTGATCTTCCCGTTGTCGTTCGTCGCGAACACCTTCGTCGATCCGTCGTCCATGCCGCCTGTCCTCCGCACGATCGCCGAGTGGAATCCGCTGTCGGCACTCACGCAGGCCGTGCGAAACCTGTTCGGGAACACCAACCCGATGGTTCCGCCGCCGGACGTCTGGCCGCTGCAGAATCCGATCCTCGCGTCGCTCCTGTGGACGGCGCTGATACTGATCGTGTTCGTACCGTTCGCGATCTACCGGTATCAGAAAGCGGTCAGCCGCTGAGTTTTCCGGTGCACCGAGTTTCCAGTGGATCGGGTATCCCGCAGGACGCTCGCGGTGGTGGAATCAGCGTGCTTGGCGAGTTGCCCAGTCGTTGATCGCCACCGCGAACTCCGCCGAGACGGGGAGCAATGCCACCACGTCGGCGGGGCTCGGAGGCAGCGGGCCGAGTTCTTCGAGGCTGTGGTTCGCGGTAGCGAAGTGCTCGAACTGCAGGTCGGTGTGCTCGAGAGACCGTCGCAGCGGATCGACCTGTGCGCAGCTGATGTTGAGATCCTTGTCCGAGCAAGTGAGCAGCACCGGTGTATCCGCCGCCAGTCCCGCGGCCAGCGCGGCTGGATCGAGCCTGTCCGCCTCGGCGAGGAACTTGGCGTTGGCCTCGTTCAACCCGAGTTGCGCAACCAGAGGATGCTGGTCCGCAGGTACGGTACCTGTGGCGCGCAGCGATTCCACGGTCCGCGGCACGTCGGCACGCACCGCTTCGGCCTGGTCCGGGCTCAGCTGCCCGGACTCTGCCACGGCGGTGATCTGTGCCGACAGCAGGTCGAGATAGCGCATCGGGAGGGGCTGGAGAAGCCCGAACCCGTCACCGATTCCCCTGTCGGCGAGAGCGAGTGCGGTCAGGCCGCCTTCGCTGTGCCCGAGGACGAGGACGTCCGACGTGGCGAATCCCGTCCGGGTGGCGAGCAGGTCGGCTGCGGCCGCGGCGTGATCGACCTGGTCGACGAAACCGTACTCGCCGACGGTCTCCGCTGTGAACTTTCCGAGCCCTGTGTCGCCGGCCCCGATCTTGTCGAATCGAAGGCTGGCGATTCCTTGGGCTGCAAGCGAATCGGCGACCCTCAGCAGCACATCGGAGGATGCGACCCCCGGCTGATTGCCGTTGCGATCGGTCGGACCGCTACCGGGCAGCAACAACGCAGCACCGGTGGTGGCGCCGTTCGGGAGTCGGAGACTGCCGTGGAACGTACTGCCGTCGGCGTCGAAGGTTACTGCGGTGTCGTCCCCCGAGGGCAGGATGACCGAACCGGTGTCGGGCAGCGCCGACGCCGTTCCGGCGAGCGTCACCCCGCCTCCCAGCACCAAGATCGGTACCGCTACCGCACCAGCCCACCGCCGCAGATTCCGCATGGGGCAGAACATTAGCAAAGCTGACGAGACCGGTCAGGGCAGCAACGTGTCGATGAAGCTGTTGCTGTAGACGCGATGAGGATCCAGCCGGTTGAACACCGCTCGTGCCGAATCCCAATTGTCCTCGGACGGAACGCCTTCGCGATAGGTGTCGGGCAGGCTCTGGGAGACGATGGTCGCATCGGTGTACGGCAGGTCCGGGCCGAATGCCCACCCTTTCGACCATTCCGGCCGGAACGTCGAATCTTCGCCGTTGTACCGCTGTCTCATCCACTGTTCCATTTCGCGGTAGAACGCGAACATGCCGGGTGTTCCGGGCACACCCAGCACATTGAGCCAGATGGCTGTGTCCCACTCCGGGTGGTCGGGGCGCGGACGCGTCGACGCGAGCGTCGGTGACCCGGCGGACGGCACGAGAACATCTTCCGGCCGGTCCAGACCACAACAGCGGATCTCCACCGGCCCGTTGAGCGGGTACTGCCCGAGCGCGCGGTAGTGCTCGATCCGCTCCTGGAACCAGTGCGTGAAGTCGTGAATCACGGTGGCGATATTGGCGCGATCGGTGAGTACGGCGCCCCCGCCCTCGGTGAGACGCAGTGTCGTCGCTTTGATGTAGAACTGCAGGTCCTTCGACCATCCCCAGATATCGGACGACGCCGTCGCCGCCAATCCCGCGACCGTCACACCGTAATAGGTCTGCCCGAACGCCGGGGCGATCGCGGTGTTGCCGGCCGTCAACTGGCCCAGCAGATCGGTGATCGGCTCCGGGACGTTGTCGGAGAACGGATAGTTGTACGGCCCGTGTACTTCTCGGGACGAGGCCGGCTTCTCGGGAGCGAGAGACCAGACTTTCAGCCACGGCTTGTCGGTGAAGGGGTACCAGATGGCCTCGGCGCGCCCGGTACTGCGCACGAACGACTCGAAGGTGCGGCCCTGGGCGCCGGGGAGAGAGAACAACTCGTCCCACGGGATGTCGGTGAAGCTCTGACAGCGCATGCGGTAGTTCGGTCCCGCCTGCAGGGTCACGGAGGTGACGAACGTGCGGCCCAGATGGCACAGCAACGGCGAGATATCGGGATCGGCGCGGGTGAACGTGCGCAACGAATACGCGCTTCCGTCCCATACGACGGCGGTGAGCTCGGTGACGTGGTTGCTCAACGACCCGAAGGTGTGTCCGGGCTCGGTGGATTCGCCGTCGGCCGGTAGAGCAGCTCCGTGTGCGTTGACGGCGAGCGAACCGGCAATCGTGAGGACTCCGGGTGCGGGGAGATTCGCCCAGCCGAGGCCGTGCTGTTGAAGTGCCGTCGTGATGGCGTCGAGTGTGGCGCCGGGACCTGCCGTCACCGTGGGGGGAGAACTTCCGGGATCAACGTCCACCCAGTCGAGGTGGGCGATGGTGTCGGCGAGGATCACCCGGTCGATGGGTGCGCCGTTGACGACCGTCAGCGGCGTCCAGCCGTGCATCGCGCCCCGCGGCCGGATCGTGTAGCCGTTCTGGTGGCCCCAATTGACCAGCTGAACAACATCATCCGGTGTTCGCGGCGCACAGGTCCAGATTGCGTCCAGCATGATCTCTTTGGACCAGTTCTGGTACGCCTGCTGGTACAGGGCGATGCCCTCGGGAAAGGAGGGCGGTGCCGGAAGGGTGCTCGCGGCCGAACCCGAAGGGACTGCGTGGACGGGCGTCCAGCCGCCCAGTGCGGTGGCCGCGATGGCTCCGGCGCCCACAGCAAGGAAGCCACGCCGGGACAGGGACGGCGACGCATCTCGAATTGCCATGTGTGTGTTTACTTTCCCCAGGGTTATGTTGTCACGACACGGTCAGGACGACATCGGCCAATGCCGGCGCGAAGTCACGCTCGACCACCGAGGCGGTCGCAAGCTTGAGGGACCCTTCGTCCCAGACCCGTATGCGAAGGGTCTCCCCGGGGAACACCACGCCGGCGAACCGTGCCCGGAAACCGGCGACTCGGGCGGCGTCCGCATCGAGGAGCCGGTCGGTGACGGCTTTGCACACGATTCCGTAGGTGCACAGCCCGTGCAGGATCGGAGCGGGGAAGCCGGCGGCCGCCGCGAACTCGGGATCGGAATGCAGGGGATTGCGGTCCCCGCACAACCGGTACAGCAGCGCCTGTTGCGGAAGAGTTGGGACATCGATCTCGGCATCCGGTTCCCGGTCGGGAAGCTCCACCGACTCGGACGGTCCGCGTTCTCCGCCGAATCCACCTTCACCGCGCGCAAAGATCGACGATCGGGCCGTCCACAGAGGATTACCGTCGGGGTCTTCTGTGGTGGATTCCTGCACGATCACGGCGGCCTTGCCCTTGTCCCACACCTCGGAGATGCGGGTGACGGTGCGGCCTTTGCCCGACGGCGGGATGGGCGCGTGCACGAGCACTTCCTGACTGCCGTGCACGACCTTGGCGAGATCGATCTCGATTCCGGGAAAGGACACCTTCGGCGGTTCGATCTGGTGGAACGTGGCCGCGACCGTCGCGAACGTGGGCAGCGCCTGCGGTGCGTGGTCCCCGAGATATCGCAGTTCGCCGGCGTCGGTGGGCCGGGATCCGGCACCGAGACCGAGGTTGTAGAGCTGGATGTCGCTGCTCGACCAGGAGAATTCCTGGGCGGGCAACTCGGCGCCGAGTGCGACGGCGGGGTCGATGGGCACGCGATGTTGTCCTTTCGCGAATACGGCGGCGCGGTGGCCCGGTATCGGTCAGCGGCTTTCGGCGGGTTCGGTCAGTTCGTCGTCGACGGGGTCACCGTGATCGGAGTCGAGGATGTCGAGGACTGCCAGATATCCGAAGGTCATCGCGGGGCCGATCGTTGCCCCCGGCCCGGCGTACGTGTGTCCCATGACGGGTGAACCGACGTTGCCCGTCGCGTAGAGCCCCGCGATCACGGTGCCGTCCTCGCGCAGCACCCGCGCGTGGACGTCGGTGACGAGGCCGCCCTTGGTGCCGAGATCGCCGGGCACGACCTTGAACGCGTAGAACGGCGCCTTGTCGACGACGCCGAGGCTCGGGTTGGGCTTGTTGCGGGGATCGCCGTAGTAGTGGTCGTATTCCGACTCGCCGCGGCCGAAGTCCTCGTCTTTACCGGCACGCGCGAAACCGTTGAACCGTTCGACGGTGTCGGTGAGCGCTGCGGCAGGGACGCCGATCTTCTCGGCGAGTTCGCTGATCGAGCCGGCCTTGACGAGCACTCCTGCCTTCTCCCAGCGGCCGGGAAAGGGCGTTCGCGGGGTGATACCGGCGAAGGTGTACCGATCGCGGTAGCGCTGATCGAGGATGAGCCAACTCGGAATGTTCTCCCCGGGTCCGTCGCCACGGCCGTACTTCCCGCCGTACATCGCGTGTGTCGCCTCGACATAGGGCGCGGACTCGTTCACGAATCGTTTTCCGGCACTGTTGACCATCATGCAGCCGGGCAGGCTTCGTTCCGACAGGGCGAACCACGGACCGCCGGTGAGCGGGAAGGACGGACCCCACCACGCGTCGTCCATGAAGTCCACTGCAGCCCCGAGCTTTTGGCCCGCCAGGATTCCGTCGCCGGTGTTGGCTTTGGCTCCCACCGTCCATTCGGTGCCGATCGGCGCGCGCTGGTACTTCTTGCGCATCTCCTCGTTGTGCTCGAACCCGCCGCTGGCGAGGATCACGCCCTTGCGGGCACGGATGATCTGCTGCTCGCCGTGCGCGTCGACGGTCACCCCGCGCACCACACCGTCCTCGACGAACAGGTCGGTCAGCGCGGTATCGAGGAGCAACGGAACGCCGGCGTCCCGCAGACCGATGCGCAGGCCGGCCATCAGCGCCTGGCCGCGCACCAGAAGGTGCTTCTTGGTGATGTTGGCCCACACGAATCGCGCTCCGACCCGAACGGCACGGAGGGGTCCGCGGGGGTTGCGCACCAGCAGGTTCAGCCATTTGTAATCGGCCTGGGTGATGACGAAGTTCTTCGGGGCGCGCGCGTAATCGGGCTCGAGCAAAGCGAGATCGTCGCCGAGGCGGCGGCCGTCGAACGGTGTCGGCTCCACCGAGCGCCCCCCTGCTCGCCCGCCGGGCGCCTCCGGGTAGTAATCGGAATAGCCTGGAACCCATTGCAATTCGAGCGCACTGTGCTTCTGCACGAACGACAGCATCTCGGGCCCGCGATCGATGTAGGTATCGATCTTCTCGGCGGGCACGACATCGCCGATGATGCTGTGGAGGTACGTGCGAGCGGCCTCGGGAGTGTCCTGCACGCCGGCGGCCGCGAGGGCGTCGTTGTTGGGAATCCACACGCCGCCGCCGGAGCGGGCGCTCGATCCGCCGTACCGGGATGCCTTCTCGATCAGGACGACACTCGACCCCTTGCGGGCAGCTGTGATCGCGGCGGTCATTCCGCCGGCGCCACTGCCGACGACGACAATGTCGTATTCCTGATTGCTCATGTAGAACACGTTATAGAACGAGGGGGTGTGGAGTCCATCTTTTCTGTACAACCCCACTGCCGGTACAGAGAGCGGCGACCGGAACGCGTTCCAGTATCGACGGCGGAAGCCGGGTGCAGGGGACCGTCTCGAACCGGTGGAGACGGGGGCGTCGCCGAATGGCGCCGTATGACCGGATTGACCGCTTGGCGGACATAGGGAGGTTTGTTCGTTTCCGAGGTGGGTATCCGCAGCCGTCCGAACCCTCGGACACATCATCGACTGCGAGGTGGAGCCGTGCGTTTGTTGACTCTCTTGGTGCTGGTCTGGCTGGTGATCGGGGCCGTCGCTGGGTGGCAGCGAGGCTACTTCGAGGATTCCCCGCAGAACTGCAGCAGCCTGGCAACGGTGGCAACCACCGTCGTAGCAGGTCCGCTCAACTATGTGGGTGTGAACCCGCAGGTCCAGTGCGAGGGAATGCCCGAGCCCAGCCAGTAGGCCGGTGGGGGACGGCGACCGAACGACGTGTTCTGCCCGTCCACTGTTCCGAACGGTCACTGTTCCGAACAGCCACTGTGAAGTGATATCTCGACACATCCCCGGCGAACTCTTTCGCCGGGGATGTGTGCGTTGGGTTGTGCCCCAGGACAAGATGCGGGCGGGGGACGGCGAGGGGCCCTTTATCTTTGCCGGGCTGAATACCGCACGATCGGGCCGGGCGCTCGCTACAGTCCGAATTCATGACGATCGCCACGCGTACGGTCGAGTATCCGGCGGACGGCCTGACGATGGTCGGACACCTGGCTCTGCCGAGCGGTGCCGACCTCCGGCCTGCGGTCCTGATCGGACCGGAAGGGCCAGGGCTGAACGACTTCCAGTGGCTGCGGGCCGACGCCCTCGCCGAACTCGGCTACGTCGCTTTCGCTTTCGATCACAACGGTGGGCGCTGGTTCTCCGACCCGGCGGAGATGCTCGCGTACCTGACACCCTTGCTCGCGGACCCCGGCCGGATGCTGGCCATGGGCCGGGCGGCGCTGGATGTGGTGCGCGCGGAGCCACGGACCGATCCGGAGCGGATCGCGGCGGTCGGCTACGGCACCGGCGGTGCGATCGCGCTGGAACTGGGGCGTGACGGCGCGGACCTGCGCGCGATCGGAACGATCAACGCGCTGACCACCGGAAGGCCCGGCGGGGCGACGCGCATCCGGTGCCCGGTGTGGGCCGGGGTGGGATCGGAGGATCCGATCATGCCGCCGGCGCAGCGGGATGCGTTCGCGGCCGAGATGCAGGACGCGGGCGTCGACTGGCGCCTGGTGGTCTACGGCGGTGCGTTGCATGCCTTCCATCACCCGACGGACGGGCAGGTCGTACTTCCCGGCGTCGGTTACCATGCGCGCCACGCGGACCGGGCGTGGCGCGACATCGTGGCCCTGCTCGACGAGTGCGTGCCCGTCGCGCGAGAGTGACGCCTTCTACGACGCGTCGGGAATGTTGATCGTTCCGTCGAGCACCGCCTGATCGATGGAAGCCTGCAACTGCGGGCACCCTTCGCGGGGGCTGATCGACGCACCGGGGACTACGCCGGAGTCGCGGAAGGTGGGGCACACCGCGTCGGGATTCTCCTGCCACTGCACGCTGGTGTGTTTGTAGCTGTTCTTACGCACCAGCACACACGTGCCGCACCGGCGACATCTCACCTCGTGCTGACCGGAATCGAGATAGTTGATCTTGTCGATTGCGGTCTGGGTGGCGATGGCCTCGACCCGATCGGGCCGATCGGCGAAATCCGGTGACTTCGCCCATCTTCTCTGCCGGGTCGAGGAACTCATCGTCAGACCTCGGCTTCCTGCTTGCCGGACTTCTCTTCTGCCGACTTGCGCGCCAGATTCTCGGCGACCTCTTTTTCCCAGGACTCGTTGGCCTTGGCGGTGTCGACCTCGAATTCGAAACGGCCCGTCATCTTTTCGGTGACATCGGCGACGTCGACATAGAACTGCTCATACCAGCGACGGAGCTGGTAGACGGGGCCGTCCTCGTCGCACAGCAAGGGGTTCTCGATCTTGGTCTTGTTCTTCCAGATCTCCACGTCCTGGAGGAAACCTTCGCCGATCCCCTCGGTGAACTTTGCCGCCAGCTTGTCCGACTGCTCGTCGGACATCCCGGTCGGCTTCTTCACGATGATGCCGTACTGCAGCATGAACGAGTCGTGCGTCACGGGGTAGTGGCAGTTGATCAGTACCGACTCGACGTTGTATCCGCCGTAGCTGTTGGTCATCGGGTTGATCATGTACGAGGGGCCGTAGTACGCGGCGTACGACTCGAGCGTCGATTCGATCCCGTACTGCGTCGACATCCCCTTGTCGGGCCGGCCGCGCGTGTTGAGGTACTGCTCCGCGATATGGCCTTCGAACACGTTCTTGAAGAAGGTCGGGAACGCGAAGTGGATGTAGTAGAAGTGCGCCATATCCACGACGTTGTCGATGATCTCCCGGCAGTTGGCGCCCTCGATGAGGATCTGGTTCCAGGTCCAGTCCGTCCATTCGCCCGTGCCGTGGTGCTCGATGTCGGGAATCGTGACCTCGGTGGGCGGCGGATTACCCTCGGGGTCGTTCCACACGAACAACTGGCCGTGCTTGACCATCGTGGTCCAGGCGCGGGTGCGTGCCAGCGGGGGAACTCGGCGCGAATACGGGATCTCGGTGCACTTGCCGTTGCCACCCCAGCGCCAGTCGTGGAACGGGCACGCCACCGAGTCGCCCTTGATCTCGCCCTGGGTGAGGTCACCGCCCATGTGGCGGCAGTAGCCGTCGAGCACGTTCAGTTCGCCCTTGCTGTCGGCCCAGACCACCAGTTTGGTGCCGAAGGCTTCGACGGCGTGAGGACGCCCGTCGGCGAACGTCCTGCTGAGCCCGAGGCAATGCCAGCCCCGGGCGAACCGTGTCCGGGCTTCTCCGATGTCGATCTCGCGAATCTGCGCCATGTCAGCTCACTTCCTTCCGCAATCTCCTGTTAGAACACGTTATAGAATTCTGGCCTCGAGGGGAAGTGAACCGGGACTTTGGTCCTGAGTGTTTGGGGGTGTATGCGCTGATCTCCCGATCCTCGACACGAATAGGAACATGTTCTAGTCTCGGTACAAGCGATCAATTCCTGAACAGACGGGAGCGTCCAGTGGGTGACCACGACAGTCACGAGGTACTGCAGCGGATCGACGCACTGCTGCCCACCCTGCGCGAACGCGCGCAGGAGGCCGAGGATCTGCGCCGCGTCCCGGATGATTCGGTCAAGGCACTTCAGGAAGCCGGCTTCTTCCGGTTGCTGCAACCGGCGCAGTGGGGCGGGTACGAAGCGGACCCGGTGACCTTCTACACCGCGGTACGCAACATCGCGAGTGCGTGCGGTTCCACCGGGTGGGTTTCCGGCATCATCGGCGTGCACAACTGGCACCTGGCGTTGTTCGGCCAGGAGGCGCAGGAAGAGGTGTGGGGCGACGATCCCGACGTCCGGATCTCCTCGTCCTACGCCCCGATGGGCGCGGGTGAAGTGGTCGACGGCGGTTACAAGGTCAACGGTGCGTGGGCGTGGTCGTCCGGCTGCGACCACGCGAGCTGGGTGGTCGTCGGCGGTCCCGTGATCAAGGACGGGCGTCCCGTCGACTTCGGCAGCTTCCTGATCCCGCGATCCGAGTACGAGATCGACGACGTGTGGAACGTGGTGGGCCTGCGTGGCACGGGTTCGAACACCATCGTCGTCAAGGACGTCGTGGTGCCCCGCCATCGATTCCTGAGCTTCAGGGCGATGAACGAACTCGCCTCACCCGGTCTCGAGCAGAATACTGCTCCCGTCTACAAGATGCCGTGGGGCACAATTCATCCCACAACCATTTCGGCGCCGATCGTCGGCATGGCGTACGGAGCGTACGACGCGCACGTCGAGCACCAGGGCAAGCGTGTGCGCGCCGCCTACGCGGGTGAGAAGGCGAAGGACGACCCGTTCGCGAAGATCCGTATCGCCGAGGCGTCGAGCGACATCGATGCCGCGTGGCGTCAGCTCTCGGGCAACGTCGCGGACGAATACGCGTGCCTCCTGCGCGGCGAAGACGTTCCGATGGAGATCCGCCTGCGGGCACGCCGCGACCAGGTCCGCGCGACCGGCCGGGCCATCGCCTCGATCGACCGGCTCTTCGAGAACTCCGGCGCCACCGCGCTCGCCAACGGGACGCCGATTCAGCGTTTCTGGCGCGACGCCCACGCCGGCCGGGTGCATGCCGCCAACGACGCCGAGCGCGCGTACGTGATGTTCGGCGCCGCCGAGTTCGGTCTCCCGCTCACCGACACGATGGTCTAGGAACGCCTGTGACTGCAACAGAAGAGCTCACCTACGAGTCCACCTCCCGTTTCGCGCAGGTGCGCGACGATCTGCGCCTGCACTATCACGAGGCGGGCGTCGGTCACGACACCACGATCGTGTTGCTGCACGGTGGCGGCCCGGGCGCGTCCTCGTGGTCGAACTTCGCCAAGAACATTCCGGTACTCGCACGGCGATTCCACGTAATCGCCGTCGACCAGCCGGGTTACGGACGTTCGGACAAGCCCACCGAGCATCCGCAGTACTTCGTGCACAGCGCGTCGGCGCTGGCCGATCTGCTCGACACCCTCGGCATCACCGATCGAGTGCACCTGCTGGGCAATTCGCTCGGCGGCGGCGCGGCGGTGCGGTTCGCACTCGACTATCCCGATCGCGCCGGGAGGCTCGTGCTGATGGGCCCCGGGGGCCTGAGCGTCAACCTGTTCGCGCCCGATCCCACCGAGGGCGTGAAGAACCTCGGCAAGTTCGGCTACCAGCCCACCCGCGAGAACCTCGAAGCCTTCCTGCGGATCATGGTGTTCGACCAGTCGTTGATCACACCCGAACTCGTCGAGGAGCGATTCGCTGCCGCGAGCACACCGGAATCGCTGGCCGCTGCGAAAGCCATGGGCAAGTCCTTCTCCAGCGGAGAGTTCGAGAAGGGCATGCTGTGGCGCGACGCCTACAGGCTGCGCCAGCGCGTCCTTCTCATCTGGGGCCGGGAAGACCGGGTCAACCCGCTCGACGGCGCGCTGGTCGCACTGAAGATGATTCCCCGCGCGCAACTGCACGTGTTCGGCGGCTGCGGCCACTGGGCGCAACTCGAGAAGTTCGACGAATTCAACAAGCTGACCGTGGACTTTCTGA